>NZ_JAKLTV010000018.1:0-12428 GCF_022698185.1 Synechococcus sp. PCC 6717
GATGCTCTGTCGCTGTTAAATAACCGGAACGTCTCTTTAATTCTTTTAGATGTAACAATGCCGGAAATTGATGGCTTTGAGTTTTGCCGCACCATCCGCAAAATTGAAAAATTTAAGGAGATTCCAGTGATCATGCTGACGGCCAAGGATGGCTTAATTGATCGTGCCAAAGGACATATGGCAGGCACAAATTACTACCTCACCAAACCCGTGGATCGCGACGTCCTGTTAAGTACGATTGAGAAATTTATCTAGTACTGGCTGCTATGGACTACCTAAAGTTGCGATCGCAGGGGCTGAGCTGTGTCCTGCCTTTACCAGTGGTGGAAGAACTGATCAATTTGCCGGAATTGGCGACGATACCGGAAGCGCCTGTTGACATTATTGGTGTTATGAATGTGCGAGGCGAGTTGGTGCCGGTGATGCATCTTGGCTGCCGTTTGGGAATGACTCATCCCCGATGCCAAGAAACCGATGTTGTCATTTTAATGGCTGCCTGCGGGCTACGGTTTGGTGTGCTGGTTAACCATGTAGAAGATGTGGTAGCGATCGCCCCTGAGGATCTATTGCCGGAACCAGATTACGGTCATCTGAGTGCCGTGAATACTGCCTTTGTGGCGGGGGTGGCACGGGTGCACGACGAGTTAGCCATTGTCATCAACGTGGAGAGGCTGATTCGCGAACCCGCCGCCGTGGCAAACTTCGCCTCATCTGTTAGTGAACCAGACCTTGAATCTTCTGCCTACCATGATTTCTATGCCCGCTATTGGCCAACGGCAACACCTGCCCAGCAAGCCCTCTTAAAAGAGCGGCAACAGCATCTCAGCCGGAGCCATGAGCAAACAAACGAAGCGGATGAGAGGCTGAGCGTGGGGGTATTTGAACTGGCAGGAGAGCTATTTGCGGTTCCGGTTACGGAAATTCAGCAGTTTATTGATCTTGACCGTGTTGCGCCCATTCCGGGGGCACCGCCGTTTATCGTGGGTCATCTACATTTGCAGGGGAATGTCATCCCGCTTCTTGATATTCGCGAACCACTGCGCCTTACGCGATCGCCCCTGCCCTTAAAAAAAGCAATGGTTGTCTCTGTCAACGCAATGATGACTGCTATTTTAATTCAGGACATACAAACGATTATGACCTACGACTATCAGCAAGTCCAACTGAGTTCATTTCTATCCACACATGATAATGGCCACGTTGGCTCAATTATTCAAGGAAGTAACGTAATTAAATTATTAAACCTCAAGCAGTTACTCAGCAAAATGATGCCATCCTTAGCAGCCGCTTAGGCAACATTGATTTATAGTTTGTTAGAGTTCCATAGTTGTAGGAAGTGTTCATGCGTATTCGCTATCAACTGTATTCCTTAGTTGGTGCTATTTCCTTTATGGCTTTGACCAGTTTAGGGGTGGTTTTATTCAACCGTGCTGGTGAAGAAGCTCTTGTGGTCAATGAAGCCGGTCTGGTGCGAGGAGGAACCCAACGCATTGTCAAGCTACGCCTTGCTGGAAATCCGATTGATGAGTTAGTCGCTCGCAACGATCGCCGGATCAATGCCCTGATCAATGGCGATGCCGAAATGGAGATTCCAGCGGCAAAGGATCCCCAGTTCCGCAACCTAATGTTACGGGTACAATCGAACTGGCAGCAGCTTAAACAGGAATTACAACAACCCCAGATCAATGTTGCCCAACTCACCCAAGACAGTGAAGATTTTTTTAAGCTCACGGATGAAGCAGTCAAAGCAGCCGAATTAGCCGCTAAAGCTAGTAGTCAAGGGGTTAAAGTCGCTGAAATTGTGATTATTCTCCTAGAAATTGCTTTAGTTGTAGTTGTTATCTTAATCATTAATCGAATTATTGTCTTATTGTCACGGCTGTCGAGTCAAATTGCCACCTCTTCCAATGAAACGGCTGCTGCCCTTGCAGAGCAAGAAAAAGTGATTGCCCAACAAGCGGCTTCCGTGAACCAAACAACCACCACCATGGAAGAATTAGGCGCCTCCTCCCGTCAGTCTGCAGAGCAAGCCGAAGCTTCCGCCGCTGGTGCTAAGCAAGCCATGGAGCTAGCCACCTACGGTAAAGATACGGTGCACCACACCGTTGAAGGCATTGACACCCTCAAAGGCAATGTCATGGCGATCGCCGAAAAAATTATGCAATTAAGCGAGCAAACCACTCAGGTGACTGCCATTTCCGAACTTGTTGCCGATATTGCCAACCAAACCAATATCCTTGCCCTGAATGCCGCCGTGGAGGCAGCCCGGGCGGGGGAGCATGGCAAAGGCTTTTCCGTGGTGGCACAGGAAGTGCGTAAACTGGCTGATCAAAGCAAGAAATCGGCAGAGAAAATTACTACCCTCATTCGCGAAGTGCAAGCGGCGATGAATGGCACCGTGATGGTGACCGATGAAGGGATGAAAGCCACCAACGAGTGTGCCAAGCTAGCCCATAGCACGTCCGAGACCTTTGCCACGATCGCCAACGCTATTGATGCTGTCCACCTCAACAGCCAGCAGATTGCCCTCAGTTCCAAGCAGCAGGCAGTGGGGGTACAGCAGGCTATTTCTGCCATGAATGCCATTAATTTAGGTGCCCAGGAAACCTCCACGAGTGTATCGCAAATTAAGACTGTTACCCAGCAGTTAGTCGAAGCCGCTGAGACATTGCAAAACTTGCTATAAGCCTATATAAGCCTATGTATATTGAAGATGATGAATTGCGCTCTCTGTATCAGGTTGCCAGCTCAGAGCACCTGCACGCGCTTGAGGCGGGGCTGTTGGCTCTGGAAACCAACCCCCAAGACCGCTCGCCCCTAGACCAACTCCTACGGGAAGCCCACTCCCTCAAGGGAGACTCACGGATGCTCGGGGTGACGGAGGCCGAAGCCATCATTCACCATATTGAAGAGATTCTCAGTCACTGGCGGCAGAATCGCCTTGTTCCGTCGCCACACCTGTTTGAGGGGCTATACCGTGCCCTAGATGCCGTCAAGAAAATTGCCCATGAAGCCGTGACCGGTGAGCCAGCCAATGTCAGTTCCTTTCATGTGGCTGCCGAGCTGTTGCAATTTCTAGAGGGCGCATCCCCGGCTCCTGACCCCCCAAGGCCTGCCGAAGCGGAAGTCGATGACTTAGATGCACTGATGAGTGCCCCCTCCTCAAGCCCCTTCCTTGAGGACTCCTCCGAAATATCGTCCCAAGAAGAGAGAACCACAGCACCGACAGCCACGGTGACTGGCCAGGATCACTATCGCATTGAGAGTGTACGGGTGGCCAGCAGCACGTTGGATAGCCTCATGACCGCCATCGGCGATTTAACAGTGACCCAACAGCGCATTGCTCGGCAGCAGGAACTCATTGTCGAGGGACTGGCGTACTGGGAGCAGGCGCAGGTTCACCTTCTTGCTAGCCAGCACTTACTTCAGCCCCATCCAGAATTGTTGACCCTGCGGCAGCACTACGATCACCTACGGCAGCAACTCGACTCCCTTGGGCGATCGCTACAGCAATTACAGGCACGCGCAGGTGTTGATGATGCCCACCTTACAGCGGTGGTCAATGGCCTTGAGAATGAGATCCAAAATTTGCAATTTTTGCCTTTAAGTACCATCTTTAACTTGCTGCCGCGGGCGGTGCGAGATATTGCTAAGGAGCAAAAGAAAGAAGTACAACTGGTGATTGAAGGCGCGGAGGTCATGGTTGATCGCCGCATTCTCGAAGGCATGAAAGACCCCTTGACCCACTTGGTGCGCAATGCCTTAGACCATGGGATTGAACTGCCCCAAGAGCGACAGCAACAGGGTAAGCCTCCCCAAGGCACCCTCACGGTGCGGGGACGAACTAACGGGAATGAAGTGGTGATTGAGGTGATGGATGATGGTCGTGGCTTAGATCATGACGCAATTAAACAAACGGCACTCCAGCGGGGGTTGTATAGTGCCGACGCCTTGGCAGCAATGAGTCGGTCTCAGGTCGAAGCCCTGATTTTTGCCCCCGGATTTTCAACCCGTGCCCAGGTCAGTAGCCTCTCAGGGCGAGGGGTGGGGTTAGATGTGGTGCGGGCTAACGTCGAGGAGCTCAATGGCACGATTAATGTGATCTCGACCGCGGGGAAGGGGTGCTGTTTTCAAATTACACTGCGTGCCAATCGAGCCACTGTCTCGATCCTCACAGTGCGCCTGCACGATTACGTCTATGGTTTGCCGGTTGAGGCGATCGCCACCACGCTGCTGTTGCGCCACGAGGAATTAATCTTAGGGGGAGCAGAGCCAACCCTACTGTGGGAGCAGCAGCCGGTCAGCATCAGTTGGTTAGCAGATATTCTCAATCAAGAGGGGGGGATCCGTCACCAACCGCGGTATCCCTGTATAATTCTTCGCCATGGCGATCGCTATCGCGGGCTGATTGTGGATGAGATTGTGAACTTCCAAAAAGTACAGTTAAAACCCCATCATCCCTTCCTCAGCGGCATTCCCCACCTGTTAGGGGTCACTGTTCTGGAAACGGGAGACATTTGCCATCTGCTGAAACCTAGTGCACTGGTAACCGCAACCGGGGGCGATCGCCCCCAGCCCGGCACTGTCTTGAAGCCGCCCACAAAGCCACGGATCCTACTGGTGGAAGATTCCCTCCCCATCCGCACCCAACTGCGGCGAATTTTAGAGCGCTCAGGGTACGAGGTCACCACCGCCGTGGACGGAGCCGATGGATTTCAGCAGTTGCGCACTGGCACCTTCGATGCCATTGTGTCTGACGTTGAAATGCCTCAGCAAAGCGGCATTGAAATGACCCAACGCATTCGGCAACTACCGGAATACCAACGGTTACCCATTGTGCTGGTGACCACCTTAGCCGCTGCCAGCGATCGCCAACGTGCCCTTGCTGCTGGTGCCAACGCTTACCTCACCAAAGGAAATTTTGACCAAACCCTGCTACTCGATACCCTGAAGGAGCTAATTCATGAGCAAAACTAAAGTGGTTTTAATTGAAGACTCAGTCGTTGCCCTTGAGATTCTACAGCGATTGATTAACTCCTCCGAGGAAGTGGAGGTGGTCGGAACAGCCTTAGATGGAGCCTCTGGCCTAGAAATCATTGAGCGCACCCAGCCGGATGTCATCTGTACCGATTTACAAATGCCCGGCATGGATGGGCTGGAGTTTACTAAAGAAGTGATGAAACGCTTTCCCCGGCCAGTGCTAGTGATTAGTAATGCCGTACAGCCGACGGATGTGGACAATATCTATAACCTGATGCAAGCGGGCGCCCTAGACTTCTTCCCGAAGCCCACGACCGGCTCTGCAACAGATTACGAGCGCTTGAAACATACCCTAGTCACCAAAATTCGTGTTCTGGCCAGCAAAAAGACTCCCTAGGCAAGAGTTCGCGCTATCCTATCAGCAAGGTTTCTGGATAGCCTTGAATGCCCATCCGTGTTTTTTTGGTGGAAGATTCCCCCATTGCCCTGAGTATTCTCAAGCAACTCTTGCAGACTGCCCCAGATATCGTTGTGGTGGGAACTGCGGTCACCGGCAGAGAGGCACTGCTGCAAATTCCGGAGTGCCAACCTGATGTTGTCTGCACCGATCTCTATATGAAAGAGATGGATGGGCGAGAGTTTACCCGCCAACTGATGGCTCGTGCGCCTCGTCCTGTGTTGGTCATTAGCGTTGCCGTGCGTGAGGCGCAAACGGCGTTTGAACTGCTGCAAGCAGGAGCCACAGATGTCTTCCCAAAACCAAGTAGTGGCTTAATGGCAGACTACGACCGCAATGAACTGATCAATAAAATCCGGGTCCTAGCAGGGGTCAAGGTGTTTACCCGCCCCTTACAGCCGCGCCCTACCGTGAGTGCAGGGGCACCTGCCTACCTTCAGGCCACCGTTACCGCCAAGCAAGCGGCCATTGTTGGGATTGGTGCTTCAACAGGGGGGCCCCAAGCCATTGCTAAAATCTTGCAAGATCTTCCCGCCAGTTTTCCCGTGCCCATTGTATGTACTCAGCACATTAGTGTTGGGTTTTTGAGTGGCTTGGTGGCCTGGTTGGCACGAGAAACGAGGCTGCGAGTCACCATTGCCAATGCTGGCGATACGCCCCAGCCGGGGGTTGTCTATTTTGCTCCCGATAGCTGGAACTTAGAAGTGGATCGCCGCGGTAAGTTGAGCCTCAGTCCCCCTGTCGAGGGTGAACGCCATTGCCCATCCGTCAATGTGATGCTCCGCTCTCTCGCAGCGTTTTATGGTGAAGCAACGATTGGGGTGCTGTTAACGGGGATGGGGGATGATGGCGCAGCAGGAATGCAGGCCATCTCTAGAGTGGGGGGTATCACAATTGCCCAAGACGAAGCCACGAGCATCATTTTTGGGATGCCAAAAGAGGCGATCGCCCTTGGCGCTGTCAGATATATACTACCCATTGAACGGATAGGGACAGTTTTGGCGGAATTGGTAGCGGTTACCCAAGATCAATGAGTGGGTAGCTATTACACCATATCCGGCGTTGCTGAATAGACGTATGACTTTCGGGTTTGAGTCTTTTACCGGCCTCACCCACCATCGCTTAAAGCAGGTCAAGAGACGGAATTCGCAGGATCATGTTAGAGTTTTGCAGAATAGCTGTGTGATGTGGGAGTGAATCAATGGGTGTCTGCTGGCAACCTCTTCCTGTCCTTAGACTACACCGCGGTTTAACCCCAATGAACTGGCTGTGCGTTTAAGTGCAGATCATGAACTATTTTGCGTTTGCCCTGAAACGACGATTGGCAGCTCGGGTGGTGGCGATCGCCCCAATCGCCTTTGGGAGGATGCTTATTAGCTTAACCCCAGCGCACGCTGAGGTAATGAGTGCTGATCAGGTGGCTGCGATGTCTGTAGCGGCTGAGGTGGCAGTTACCCCAGCAAGCATCGCTGACCCCGCACCTGAGCCAAGCGTTGCCCAAGCACCGGCAGCGGCGGTGAGTCAACCAGCATTAATGCCGCTGAACCCCACTCCAGATGCGCTGGCCTTACCTACCGATGTGACCATTGATCTGACACAACCCCTGACCCTTGATCAAGCTCTTGAGGTGGCTATTCGCAATAACTTGGGGCTGCAAATTAGTGAGCTGCAACTCCAACGGGCGCGGGCACAACTCAATCAAGCCCTTGGCCAGCTTTATCCCACCTTTTCTTTCCAAGCGAGCGTGGGGCAAGCCACTCGCCCTAGCGGCCAGCCCGCCTACTTACCTCTTAATGTTCAGCAGCAGCTATCCCTGCAACAGCAGCAGCAACAACAAGGACTGCAACAGCTTACGGGTCAGCAACTAGAGGCCAGCCGTATCTTAGCCAACCAAGTGCAGCGCCTACAGCAACGCTTTCAAGGTTCGCAACTCACTACTTTTGCCGATCAACAAAACCTTGAGTTGCAGCAACAACTGCAACAACTGCAGAACAGTGCCACTCAAGCGGTGACTCCCTCTTCCTTTACGCCGGTTACGCTTGCCCCCGTTAACCAACTCAACGCCACCAACTTTTTTACCAATTTATTTGGCGCGACCGCAGGTGCAACCTCCAACGCTGCCTTAGTCATGAACTATACACTCTTTACCTCTGGCGGCCGGGCAGCATCGATTCAAGCTGCCCGGGATCAAGTCCGCTTTAGTGAGTTAGAAGTGCAGCGACAACTGGATCAACTGCTCTTGGACGTGAGCACGGACTACTATTTGGCACAGCAAGCGAAGGTACAGGTGCAAATTGCCGAAGCAGCAGTGGCCAACGCCCAAGTGACCCTACGGGATGCGGTTGCCTTTGAGCGAGCAGGTATTGGTACCTTGTTGGATGTGTTAACGGCAGAGGTCAGCCTTGCCAATGCCCAGCAAAACCTCAGCCAAGCCCGTAATTTAGAAGTGACGACCCGGCGACAGTTGGCACAACGGTTGAATGTGAACCAAAGCGTCGATGTGGCGATCGCCGACAGGGTGGAACCCGAAGGCCAGTGGCCTTTGTCTGTTGAGGACAGCATTCTCCTTGCGTTTGCCAATCGCGTTGAACTCGAGCAGCGGCTGCTCCAGCGCCAGATTGCCCTAAAAAATCGCCAAGTTGCCCTTGCGGCCATTCGCCCACAGGTCAGTCTGTTTGCCAGTGGCAATATGTTGGATCATCTCACCGATAGCCTAGATCCGCGCTTTGGCTATGGAGTGGGCATTCAAATGCAACTGGCCTTATTTGATGGCGGTAACGCCCGTGCCAGTGCCGCCCGGCAAGAAGCCCTTGCCGCCACTGCTGAAGCGCAGTACGCCAATCAAAAGGATATTATCCGCCTTGAGGTGGAAATAGCCTACATTAACCTGAAGGCTAACGAAACCAACATCACCACCGCTCGCACAGCCGTTACCCAAGCCACAGAAGGACTGCGGCTAGCGCGGTTGCGTTTTCAGGCGGGAGTGGGCACTCAGCAGGAAGTCACCAGTGCCGAAACAAACTTGACCCAAGCCCAAGGCAACCTATTGGCGGCCATTTTGAACTACAATCGCTCCCTAGCGGTTCTAAAGCGTGCCGTCGGCTATCCAGCGCAAACGCGGCTGAGCAGCGCCACTGTGGCACCCGCCGCCCAAGGGCAATGATAGGGTAAAGATACACGCAGTATTAGGTATTAGAAGGTAGCATGGGCGATCGCAAACGGGCATTAATTACAGGCATTACCGGCCAAGACGGGTCTTACCTGAGTGAACTGTTATTAGAAAAAGGCTACGAAGTCCATGGGGTTATCCGCCGCACCTCCACCTTTAATACCGACCGCATTGATCACATTTACGTTGACCCCCACCAAGAAACAGCCCGGTTGCGACTGCACTACGGTGATCTCACCGATGGCGGCACCCTACGGCGCATTATTGAACTGAGTCAACCCGATGAAATCTATAACCTCGGTGCCCAGTCCCACGTGCGCGTCAGCTTTGATGCACCACAATATACAGTGGAAACCGTGGCGATGGGGACGCTACGGCTTCTGGAGGCGATTCGCGAGTACCAAGACCGCACCGGCAACGCAGTGCGCTTCTACCAAGCCGGTTCCTCGGAAATGTTTGGGTTGGTACAGGAAGTTCCCCAACGGGAAACAACCCCCTTTTATCCCCGCAGTCCCTACGCCTGTGCTAAAGTGTATGCCCACTGGCAAACCGTGAACTACCGCGAAGCCTATAACCTGTTTGCCTGTAACGGTATCTTGTTCAACCATGAATGCATTCCCCTCAACACCCCCCTGATTGTTAGGATAAATGGCACCCTCAATGTAGTCACACCGCGAGAATTAATTCCCTTGCGCCGCAAAGGACCAAACGTTCAGCACTTTGACCTTGTGGGGGTTGAGGTCTGGGATGGCAGGGATTGGACAGCGGTGGTTGCTATCACAGCAACGAAACGACGGCAGGATGATCCTGACCATGAACTGTTAGCGATCCACGGGCGGGGTGGTGTTGTTACCTGTACAGCTCACCACACCCTGATTCGGTCTGATGAAACCGAATGCCGCGCAGACAGTTTGCAGATCGGCGATACCCTCCTGCTAGCGGAGTCAATGCCGCCAACGCCAGCGTGGACTGCGGTTACACCGGAAATGGGCGAGTTTTTAGGGCTGATGGCGGCTGATGGCTACATTCCGAGTGGCGATCGCACAGTTATTCAGTTCACGAATAATGACCCAAAGCTGCAACAGCGCATTGCCGAACTGTGGTCGCGGCTCTTTCTGGGCAATGCCCGGTTTTCAACTGGCACTTCAGAGTTTGACTGCCATCCCGTCGGTCAGACCTATCTCAGCGGCTCAGGGCAAGCAACAGTGAAGTGGCTGCGCAGTCAGTTATATTCGGATGACGGTTTGAAACGCGTCCCCCCCATCATCTTAAATGCCAACCCAGAGATCCAAGCAGCTTTCTTGGGTGGCTACTATGCTGGTGATGGCCTGAAGGCAGGAAATGGCGAAAGTATCCGAACAAATAGCCCCCTGCTGGCGCAAGGCTTATATTGGTTGTACGCGCACCAAGGCAGAACGGCATCGGTTTATCTAGAGCAGCGGCACGGCAGGAGCTACTATCAGCTCAACCTATCAACGGCTCAGCCGTTAGGGGAGAAGGGGCAGCACTTGCGGCAGCCCGCTGCCGAGATTCGTAAGATCGACGCGGCTGCCATCGAAGATGATGAATGGGTGGTGGATCTGGCGACGCAATCCGGACGCTTTGTGGCTGGKGTCGGTTGTGTCGTTGTCCATAACAGCCCCCGTCGTGGTGAAACCTTTGTGACCCGCAAGATTACCCGGGCAGTGGCGCGGATTGTGGCGGGTTTGCAGGACAAACTCTACCTTGGCAACCTCGATGCCCAGCGAGACTGGGGTTACGCCAAGGACTATGTGCGTGCCATGTGGTTAATGCTGCAACATCCCCAACCCGATGATTACGTTGTAGCCACTGGCGAAACCCACTCCGTCCGTGAATTCTTAGAGTTAGCCTTTGGCCATGTGGGGCTAAACTGGCAAGACTACGTCGAGTTTGACCCGCGCTATCTGCGGCCCACCGAAGTTGATTTGCTGCTAGGTGACCCCACAAAAGCAAAGACCCTGCTGGGGTGGCAGCCATCGGTGACCTTTCCAGAACTGGTGGCCTTGATGGTGCAGGCGGATCTCCACGCCGTTGGCCTCAGTTCCGATGCGCCCCAATCCACCTCGGAAACCGTGTTGGATGTGGTGGCTAACCGCCAAGCAATCAGCAAAGCAGATTAACGGTCAATCATGATGAGCCTAGCAGAAAAATATATTTTAGTAACGGGTGGCACTGGTTTTTTAGGCCGTCAAGTTACTGCCGAACTCATCCGCGCGGGTGCCGACTGCGATAAGATTACCTGCGTCGGTCGGCAGAAGTACGATCTGCGCCGCCTTGATGATTGTAAAGAGGCAGTGGACGGCAAACAAATTGTGATTCACCTTGCGGCCCATGTGGGCGGGATTGGCCTGAATCAAGCTAAGCCGGCAGAACTCTTTTACGACAACCTCATGATGGGGGCGCAACTCATTGATTGTGCCTATCGTGCTGGCGTGGAAAAGTTTGTTTGTATCGGCACCATCTGCGCCTACCCTAAATACACGCCGGTGCCCTTCAAAGAAAGCGATCTGTGGAATGGCTACCCTGAAGAAACCAACGCCCCCTACGGCATTGCTAAGAAAGCTCTGTTGGTGCAATTACAAGCCTATCGGCAACAATATGGCTTTAATGGTATTTATCTGCTTCCGGTTAATCTGTATGGCCCACGGGATAACTTTGACCCTGCCAGTTCCCACGTCATTCCCGCATTGATTCACAAGATTCATTCTGCCCAGCAGCGGGGGGAGACCGCAATAGAGGTGTGGGGAGACGGCAGCCCCAGTCGTGAATTTCTCTACGTGGAAGATGCTGCCCGGGGCATTGTCATGGCCACTCAAGCCTATAACGAGCCTGATCCAATTAACCTCGGCACCGGTGAAGAGATTACGATTAAAGACCTAGTAATGATGATTGCCCACCTGATGGATTTCAACGGCGAGATTCACTGGCAAACCGATAAACCCAATGGCCAACCCCGCCGTTGTTTAGATACGTCTCAAGCAGAGCAAGCGTTTGGCTTTCGTGCTCAAGTTTCTTTAGCAGAGGGCTTGCGGCAAACCATTGCTTGGTACCGTGCGTTACATCATCAAGGATAGGCGATAGGCTAGCGCAGCAGTACCTGCTTTAGCTAGGTGTTGCTGAATGTGGCTATGAATTCCCTCATCCCCAACCCTTCTCCCCAAGGAGACGGGAGCTAAGAGTCTTGTTCCCTCTCCTCTGGGAGAGGGCGGCAAAAGACTCAAACCCGAAAGTCATACGTCTATTCAGCAACGCCCTCAATTACTCATTGTTTAGTTGACTTCTCCCCTCCTTGAAAGAGAGGGGATTCCCAACGGATGCTGCGCAACGGGCTGAAGCCGCGTTGCTTCGCTTTTCCCTTGAGCTGTCACCCACAACTTAATGCGGGTGGGGGCAGTCAAAGACCCCCTACTCACCTCAAGCATTTCTGCTATTGGGACTACGTTTATGTTTCGGTTCGTGGTTTCGCGCTTTTAAACACTAGCCAATTCGATACGCTCAACTATCCTGCCATTGCTTGCAGTGGTTTAGGCTTGCCGCCAAAGCGGTAGTGACTTACTTGCCGGGATTTCTCCGTACTAGGATGTTTCTTCGCGTAGTTGATACGCCTACTTTCCACGAGATCTAGTTTAACACATAGAGAGGGCTAAAGCCCCCTGGGTTGGCTGTATCCCCTCGCTAAAGCGGAGGGGTTTTAGCCCGCCCACATCCCTCCTATAACGCCTGATGCACTAGCAGCAGTCACTGAGAAGCCCGCACGCTATACGTCAGCATGAGTGTCCGGAGTATGTCACTGAGAGCAGA
>NZ_JAKLTV010000019.1:0-35689 GCF_022698185.1 Synechococcus sp. PCC 6717
AATGGCAGGATGTTGAGCGTATCGAATTGGCTAGTGTTKAAAAACGCGAAAMCACGRACCGAAACATAAACGTAGTCCCAATAGCAGAAATGCTTGAGGTGAGTAGGGGGTCTTTGACTGCCCCCACCCGCATTAAGTTGTGGGTGACAGCTCAAGGGAAAAGCGAAGCAACGCGGCTTCAGCCCGTTGCGTAGCATCCTTTGGGAATCCCCTCTCTTTCAAGGAGGAGAGAAGTCAATTACTCTATTTACTGCCAACAAGGGATGGCTAGCCCAACTTATCCCACACTGCCGCCACCCGAGGTGACTGCCGCTTGGATTGAATACGCGGAGTCCGCCGACCTAACTTTACTTGGTAGGTGTCATTCTCGGTAGTGACATAGCCCAACTGCAACAACTCCGCCATGACGGGGGCAACCTCTTCAGAGGGCGCGTTAAGCTGCTCAGCAATCTCTGTTAGGGTTAGTGCGCTTTGGCGTCGCATCATCATGGTTAAAATCGTACGCTGGGCATCGGGCAGCATCAGCAAATCAGCGGGGTTTAACCCCACTCCCTGCGTGGAACCATTGCTGAGGTCTTGACTGTCGGTCATAGGGAGGTTCCTCAACGGACGTAGGGCGCCAAAATAGATTTCTATAGATTGCCTGCTTAGCCTAATGTCTAGGCTATCCTAATCTAACAAGTGCTGCACAATACTCCTGATGACCAAGCTATAGGGATGATCAGGGTAACGCAAACAAAAGATGTCGCTACTGCCCAATTGAAACATCTCTTCACAGACGGGGAGCACCCCTGCCACTGGAACAGAGTAAGTGCTCTCAATTTGTTGCTTCAGGGAGTCTTTGTTGAAGACAGCAGGGACTTTGTTGGCCACTAATACCATTTTAGGCACATCTAATTGCCGCGCAACATCCACGGTTACGGCTGTGCCCTGAAAATCTTGGCGATCGGGGCGCAAAATGAGCACCAGTGCATCGGATACCGTAATGGACAGCAGGGTTTCTTCATTCAGGCCTGGGTGAGTGTCAATCATGAGAAAGTCTAGGTCTAGTCCTTGCAGTAACTGCTGGAACCCATCATTGAGTAACCCTACATCGTAGCCTTCCCGTAGCACCCGCGTAATTTCGCTTGTTTTCAGGCTGGAGGGAATCAAGAAGATGGAGCCTTTATCGGGCTGGTTGTGGGAGGTGAGCAGATGACTGACATCCCGGGCAACATCCGTGATGTCGCAACGCCCCCAAAGGTAATCGTTGAGGGCGTGCTCAGTATCTTCTGATTCCAAGCCAAAGAGAACGTGAATGCCGGGAGACTGAATATCTGTATCTACAATTCCAACGCGATAGCCCAAGATGGCTAGGGAACAGCCGATGTTCGCCGTGGTGTTCGATTTGCCGGTACCACCGCGAAATGAATGCACTGAAATGATATTACCCATTGATTAACCTTGCTACGCACTCTTGTCCAGCGTACCATCGCTGTTCTTGGTCTATTTGGTCTATTTTAGGGTGGTTGCGGCAGTGTCTCGGCGGAAGCTCAGATAAAAATTTTGAGCCGCTGCTCCTAGTGAAACAACGGCTCAGACCCTCGGTAAGATGGTATGGCGAGCTAGGCAAACTGCTGCCACTCGTCTTCTAGCAGGTTGATCAGGTCTTGATTTCCCTGAGTCCGGGCGACATTCAGGCGGTGTTCTAAGCTCTTGAGAATTGCATGGCGGTGAGTTTCAGCAATGGGATCGCGAGCGCGCTGACGAGCGGGCAGGATGGGAGCCTCCATCGCTGCGGCAGCGGCCACTGGTTCACCATTCGTTTGGTACACCACGCCACGCCAGCAAAGGGTGTGATTGGGCTGGGGCACTACACTCGCAGCTTTGTAGCCGACCCATTGCGCTCCACGATAGCGGCCTGTTGCTCCGGATTCAACGACAGTAGCCCGATGATCACTCACTTGATAGTTAACACCACGATATGTTAGTTGCATAATTAAAAACAAAGCTCCTAGGTGAAGGAAAGGGTGGGTCGCCTCAACAGCGGACATTACAAAAGGATTGTAATTTTAGAGAAGAGCCTTGTCCAGACTTTCTGTATCTTATTATACGGTTTTCTGAAAACCCATGCCAGTTGCTGGACTTTTGTAATAAATCTTCAGATCGTTGATATGAATGTTGATATGGATAAAAGGATAGCTGCGCCATTGTGAATACCGTAGAGTCTCTCGTTGATGATTGGTCTGGGCAGTTGCGTCCCGGGCAGCGAGAGATTGCCCAATGGCGAGGCGGGTTGCTGGCAGTTTCGGCGGTGCCGGGGGCAGGTAAGTCCCATGGGATGGCGGTTGGAGCGGCGATCGCCATTGCACGACAGCGGTTAAACCAGCAGCAACAGTTGGTTGTGGTGACCTACAGCCGTTCGGCAGCGGCCAGCATTAAGGTGCGAATTCGCCACTATTTGAACCAGATGGGCTTACCCCGCACTGGCTTTAGTGTGCAAACCCTGCACAGCCTAGCCTTAAAGATTGCTATGGGTGCACCAAACTGGCGCGGAAGTGCCGAGAACTTGCTTTCTGAGTATGAACAGCAGCGCTTGTGTCGTCGTTGCGTGGATCAATGGGCGCGATCGCATCCTGACCAGATGCAGCACCTCATTCAGGGGGCGGATACACAGCCGCCTATCCACAGCGAGCAACTGACCCGCCGCCATGCGTTGATCAGCAGTATCCTGACAAGTTTTACTAAAACCGTGGTCACTAGTGCCCGCAGTGCTTTTCTTACGCCAGCAGAGCTACGCCAGTTGAGCCACCATCCGGCTATTGCAGCTGACCCTTACCCCTTTTTAGAGATTGCCGCAGACCTTTTAGAGCTATACCAGCACCAACTCTACGAACGGGAGCAAATTGACTACGATGAAATGATCTTAGCGGCGGTTCAATGCCTAGACGCAAATGCCAGCTACCGGCAGGAGTGGCAGCAGCGAGTCTATGCCGTCTTTGAGGACGAAGCCCAAGACTCGACACCGTTGCAGTCCCGCTTGCTGCGGTTATTGGCGACTGATGTTATGGATGACCGTATCGTTAATGTTGTGCGGGTGGGCGACCCCAACCAAGCCATTAACTCCACCTTTACGGCTGCGGATCCGCTCTTTTTTAACGCGTTCTGCGATGAGTGTGCGCAGCAGAACGCATTTTATACGATGACTCAGGCGGGGCGCTGTACCCCTTTGGTGATCAAAGCAGCCAATTACCTAGTGGAATGGGCTAACCACACCTATGCACAGACGGAGCCGCCGTTCCGGCCGCAAGATATTCAACCGGTGCCCCCTGGGGATCCACAGCCTGATGCCAACCCGCCCGCATGGGGGCAGGGGGTAGAACTTGTTTACCCCAAAACAATCTTTGAGACGGCGCACAAGTTGGCAGCGCGAATTGCTAGGGTCTTTGAGGCACACCCCAAGGCCACGGTGGCGATTTTAGTCCGCCAAAACAAGCAAGGGCACTTTTTAGCAGACCTGTTGCGATCGCCCGCTGACTTTGGCCTGAACCACAATCTGCCCTCTCTTGGCATTACTATCTTCGATGTTGCTGGTGTTGAGCGGCGCTCCCATGTCCCCGAAGAACTATTTCACATTCTCCAGTTTCTCTACTGTCCCTATTCTCCCGATAGGGTTAAAAATGCCCTGACCGTTCTGGTGGAGCGGGGGGTGGTGCCACCCCAAAACCTAGATCGCTTAGCAGCCCAGCCGGAAGTGTTCCTGTACCCGGGGCCTTTAGATCCACCGGCAACCGCAGAGGCGGTGCAGGCACAACATTTTTGCCATGGTTTGTTACAGGCTCGCTTACAGCTATCGCTTTTTCCGTTGATTGCCTACTGTGCCCAGCGCCTTGGGTATGATGCTGCGGAGTTGGCAACCACCGATCGCCTCATTTACTACCTCAGTCAATCGCAGGAACCACAGCTTTGGGAGCGGTTGGCACCCATTTGGCAGGGAATTGTTGCGGAGAACGCCTTTGAACCGGTAGATATGGAAGACCTCCACAGTCGCTACGTTCGCCCCGCTCAAGTGACTATTTTGACGATGCACAAAGCCAAAGGCCTAGATTGGGATGCGGTGTTTGTACCCTTTTTGCAAGCAAAGAATCTGCCCGGAGACCTATGGGTTCCGGCTAACGCTCGCTTTCTTGGGGAGGTGGACTTTATTGCTGTGACCCGCGCCCAAATTCGTGCCCATTCCCATGGTCAACCGATTCCCAATTATCAAGAGGCATGGCGAAACGCAGCGGCGGCAAAGACCGCTGAAGAATATCGCCTGCTGTATGTTGCCATCACCCGCGCGAAGCGGCTGCTTTGGCTTGCGGCAGCTCAGCAAGCGCCGTTTTGGCCTAGCTTTGACTGGCATCACCACTACGAACTACAACCTCAAGCTCCCTGTCCTTTTTTACCCGCTTTACAACAGCAGTTGGCTAAATGGTTATCTCCTATTCGCGGCGATCGCTAAAGGAATCGCGCCCCGGTAAGCGTTCCATGGCCGCCAGCACTGCCCGTTGTGCCGCCAAAATATCCCGCTCTGCCCCCCCCAAAAACAAGCGCCCAAAACTTCCCACCGCCGAAATTTGCAGAATGTTAATCAGCGCCGCCTTTTCCGCTTCATTGGCAGCAAGGGCGGCATAGGCCGCAGGCTCCACCTCAAACACATAGAGGGTTTGCCCTGCCAAGATCATATTTCCTCGGCGCGATCGATTAATGAGTTGGGTGTGGTGGGCATCAATATTACGGATCACCTGACTGGAAATCACCCGTGGCCGCAAACAGTCCTGTATTCGCGCCCCCATCGCCTGCAAAATCGCATCGCCAGCAGCCCGCACCTCCCCTTGGTTACCGGAGTGCACCTCCAATAAGCCGTAGAGCCGCTCAATAAAGAGCACTCCCGGGCGCACCACCGCCGCCTTCAGCGCAATATCCAACAGACGGTTCACATCAATCCCTGGAGAAATCTCCACCCACAGGGAGCAGTCCCCAGGCAACGGCAAGAATCCCTGTGCCACGGTGCCCAGATAGGCTGCATGCTGCGGTTGTAGTGAATCAAGGTAAACGTAGCTGCGTAGATCAACGCCCAAAGCAGTATGTCCTGAGTACAACAAAATCAGCTTAACTGCACACTGCGTAAATGTCTCCTAGGGTAGCCTTTCGTTGAACGGCGGCAGATCACCTTGAACTCAGCACCAGTAGCTTTCGTCCGTCCGCTGCATTGGGGTTGTTGGAATGCTGGCTGTAACCCACTTGAAAGTGAACGACTCCCGACACTCATCTTCGTTGAGTAAACACAAGTCACAAATACGGCGCGGGTCTTCCCGCCGATTTGGCTAAGGGAGACTTACTTGCCATTGTGGGATACCCCCAGGGGAATTCGAATCCCCGTCGCCTCCGTGAAAGGGAGGTGTCCTAGGCCTCTAGACGATGGGGGCAAGACGCAGCATTTACTACGTTAACCAATCCATAGCGGCCTTGTCAACACTTCCCTCGGATTTTGCATGAACGGCCACAGTGCTAGGAAAATCAAGGCAGTCCTGTGGTGGCATCATAACCATGACTCTTGCTGGCCTCAGTTCCTTCTCCATTGTTATGCCTGCCTTTAATGTTATTGAGCAGCGAGGAGAGGTCATCTTTCGGGAAACCCTTGAGAGTATTGCCGCCAGTTGTTACCACCTGCAACGCGCCTATCCCCAGCCGCTGTCTGGTGAGCTGGTTATTGTCAGTGACGGTTCTACCGATGCCACCTGTGCGGTGGCTACTGCTGCATGGCCGCAGGTTGTGCCGCTACAACTGATAGGGCTACCTACAAATAGGGGGATTGCTGCTGCGCGTAATATTGGGGTTCGTTTTGCCAAAGGGGAGGTCATTTTCTTTTGCGATGCCGATGATCTCTACCGGCCAGAGCACCTATTCTTGGCGTTGTCCATCCTCAACCAGCCGCTGCCAGAACCCTACAGTTCCTCAGCAGCCCCCACCTACTTTGGCGCAGTGCGGACGGGAATTTACTGTCGCGATCGCCTCCATCCCTACTGGCACAAGACACTAGAGCAAACCCTTGTCCTCAACTTAGCTGTCCGTCGCGAAGTTCATGAGTTTATTGGTGGCTTTCCTGAAGATGATGTATTCCGCCAATTTCGCTTTGGGGCGGAGGATGCCGCCTATGCCCATTGGCTGCACCAGTTTTGCCATACCGCCCACCTTGAACAACAAACCGTAGAGTATCGCCGCTTTGCCAATAGCTTTTTTGATCGCCAATTGGCCAAATTTCAGGCTGCGCCAGGAACGGTAACCCTCCCTGTTGATCCTGCTGAGCAGCAGCACCAGCAGCAGATTCAAGAGATTATGACAACACGGTTGCGGCAACTACAGGAACAGCTAAGTCAGCAGGTACGATGAGGATCGGAATCAGCGCCAACCAAAGAACAATAGGCAATAGGGCGGATGCTTGACCACGACTTTGTGAACGGAGTAACGGGGATCCGCCAGCGCGATGGGTCGTGGCTAGATAGGATACAAGGATCAAGGATCGCTTGTGATGGCCTCCTCTTCGTTTTTTGGCGGCGTGGCCACAACGGCTGCACTGGGAGCCGGGGGTTCTGGACTGGGCAGGGTTTGCTCCAACGTGGTGGCGTGGAGCGCCAAGAGTTGCTGCTCGAGGTCTTGACTGGAGGAGAGTAACCGATTTAAGACCTGAATGAGGCGGCGTAAGTCAGATTGAAACGACTGATCGCCAGTGATTTTTAGTAAGTCATTGGTGAGTTTTTGGGCATTCACAAAGGTGGCGCGTGCTGCGTCTAACGTTTGGGCAATCGAGAGCATAATTACTGGGCTACTCAAGGTTCCCGATACTCGGTTGAGGTTGGCAGCCGCTTCAGCACCATTTTTGACCAAGGTTTGCAGATTGGTGAGTAGCTCTCCCTGCTCCAAGCGATTGATAAACGGAGACAAGGCATTCAGGGTTGTTCTTAGGTCTTTTGCAGCACCATCAATATTGCGCAGAGCTGAGTTGATGGTATTGCGGTTCACTTCAACCAGTTCATTGATTTGATTGGCGGCGCGGGTTACTGCTTGGGAGGCATTGCTAAAGTTCCGGAGTTCAGCGCGCGCTTCGCTACTGAGGGCATTAAAGCTCTCGACGGCGGAGTCAATTTTGGCTAAGGATTGATCGGCACGGCTCACTGTCCGTGTGGTGCCCAAAATGAGGGTATTGGCGTTATTAATGATGCCGGACTGCTCAAGGGCAGTGGTAAAGTTCGTGGCTGCCCGCACCAGATCGTCAAGGCTAGTACCGCGCACCCCCGCAATGCGATCGCCATTGCAGTAAATCAACTCTGGCTGACACGTTGGCGCAAATGCGGTCATCCCTTCAGGAATCTCTGGTACCTCTGCCGTTGGCGTAAAGTCCAGATAGGCTTGGCCAATGAAGCCGGACTGGCGAATTTCCGGTACCGCTCCCCGTGGAATTAAGACATTGTTGACCCGTAACCCAACTGTGACGCCGTTAGGGCTAAAGCCAATCCGTATCACTCGCCCCACCTGAACACCGCGAAACCTAACTTGTGTGCCTACTGCCAACCCAGGTGCCGACTCCAAGTCCACTTCGAGGGTATAACTATTGGCACCAGCAATATTTCCCCGCAGCCACAGAAGCGAGACCCCCAAAATCCCCAATCCCGCCAGAATGAGTAGCCCGACTAAACTCTCTTGCACACGCCGTGACTGCATCATGGGGGGTTCACTCCTGCCCGAACCGGTTCTAACACTAGAGCACTGTGCTGCATCCTACAGCCTAATGCAACTATAGTCGATGGCGATTCCTGCTGATCCAGCACCATGCAGGGAAAGGAGGAACGGTACAATACAAAAATGTTACTGTGGTTGCGATCGCGCTTTGCTGATTGCTTGCCTTCGTCCCCTGAGAGATCTATGGATTTATTGACGCTTGAAAGCTGGCTAGATAACACCGCCTTTGCAGTGCTGTTTATAACCATGTTGCTGTACTGGCTGGGGGCAGCGTTTCCCCGCTGGTCAGGATTATCGGCGGCTGGCCGGACAGGCATGGCGATCGCCAACCTCTGCATAGCTGGGCTACTGGCGGCCCGCTGGATTGAGGGGGGCTATTTCCCCATCAGTAACCTGTACGAGTCCCTCTTTTTTCTGTGCTGGGGGCTAACCGCGATGCACCTAGTCGCCGAATCGATGAGTGGTCAACGCTTGGTGGGGGTCGTGACTGCGCCGGTGGCCATGGGAATTACGGCCTTTGCGGCTCTCTCGCTGCCGCCAGAAATGCAACAGTCGGCTCCCCTTGTGCCCGCACTCAAGTCGAATTGGCTGATGATGCATGTCAGTGTAATGATGCTCAGCTATGCCACGCTGATGGTGGGGTCGCTGCTGGCGATCGCCTTTCTAGTCGTCACATGGGGGCAACCCGTCAGCCTCAAAGGGAGTTCTGTGGGCACAGGTAGTTTTCGCCACCTGCCGCTTGAGCCAACACAGTCCCTAGGCTCTAGTTCGGGCAGTGGCACAACGGTACTCAGCCCCCCCACAACCCAACTGAGTTTGCAGCGCCTCACCCTAGCCGAAACCCTAGATAACCTGAGCTACCGCATGATTGGTTTGGGGTTTCCGCTGTTGACCATTGGCATCATCTCCGGTGCGGTCTGGGCAAACGAGGCGTGGGGGGCACCGTGGAGTTGGGATCCCAAAGAAACTTGGGCCTTAATTGTCTGGTTGGTGTTTGCCGCCTATCTCCATGCGCGCATTACCCGCGATTGGCAGGGGCGCAAGCCAGCGATTTTAGCTACGGTGGGCTTTGGCGTGGTCTGGGTTTGTTATTTGGGGGTGAATCTTCTGGGAAAAGGCTTACACTCCTACGGTTGGTTCTTCTAGGACAGCACGGTGTGGAGCCTCTACCATGCCCGTTTGCACCGCCGCCTAAAAGAGGAGCAGTGGCTACCGCAGCACGCAAGGATTCTCATCGCCGTATCCGGGGGGCAGGATTCCGTCTGTTTGGCAAAGCTGCTGCTTGACTTGCAACCCCATTGGCACTGGCACCTCGCGATCGTCCACTGCAATCACAGATGGCGGCCAGATAGTACGGCCAATGCTCATTTTGTTGAAGGGTTAGCGCAACAGTGGCAACTGCCCTATAAACTTGTGACGGCTCTGGAGCCACCGGCAACGGAAGCAGCAGCGCGCACGTGGCGGTATCAGGCGTTTAGGGAGGTTGCTTGCACCCTAGACTGTAGCCATGTGGTGACCGCTCACACCCAAAGCGATCGCGCCGAAACCGTCCTATTAAATCTGTTGCGGGGAGCCAGTGTGACGGGCATCGGAACCCTCCAGCCTGTTCGCCCCTTAGGGGAGGTACAGCTCGTGCGCCCTCTCCTCGACCTGAGCCGCACCGACACTGCCGCGGTTTGTCAGCAACAGCGGTTACCCATCTGGCAGGATACGACGAACTTGGACTGTCGCTACCGGCGCAATCGCCTGCGGCGGGACGTGATCCCCTACCTACGAGAGCACTTTAATGCCAAGGTTGAAACTGCCCTTGCCCAAACCGCAGAGCTGCTGGCAGCCGATCGAGCCTATTTTGCCGCTGAAGTGGCTCGTGTTGCTCCAGAGGKCATCCGTACGGCACCACCGGCCTTGGATCGCGATCGCCTCCGCCAACTGCCGTTAGCCTTGCAACGCCGTTTAATCCATCGCTTTTTACAACAGCACTTACCGGGCACCCCCACGTTCACAGTGGTAGAGGCAGTGCGCCACCTCCTGAATGCGGGGAACGGCTCGCAAACCAGCACCCTGCGGGGGGGGTACTGCCTGCGGGTGCAAGGACAATGGCTCCAGCTTACTGCAATGCCACCACAGCCACAATCTGCTCCTGCGGATTCAGCGTTGTAAGGGGAACCCCCACGCCTTCTTTGTCGAGCACTGGCACGCCCTCCCCCGTCGTGATCCAAGCGCGTTCTTGGCTAGTTACTACCGCCATCATCATTCCGCAGCAGCCAATGCCCGCGAGTCGATCCTGTTTCTGCCGCAGTGGCATGGTCAACTGCCCTAAATGCCCTAGGGGGACTGGCTCAATCAACGGCAGCGGCACCTGTTTGGCCAAGCCAGCCGCACTGACCAAGAAGAGATGATCCAATTCCCCCATGGCGATCGCCCCCACAAGGGTTTCCTGAATACTCAGGCGCAGGGCAGGTTGGCCTTGGTTGAGTCGGCCAAGGGCAGGAATGGAGGCTGCCAAAAAATGAAAGACCCGTCCCCGAGACGTGGCCAGCACTAAATGCCCTGTGGCAGGCGTCAGGGGTAAGACCCAAGCAAGGGTATCGCCTGCTTTTAACTTCGTCAGTTGCAACCCGCGGCTACTGAGATCGTCAAGTTCCGCCACTGGCATCGCCTTGATGCGCCCGTGACGAGTCAGCACAATCAGGGTAGTCACGTCCTCGCCCCTAGGGAGCACCGTTAGTAGAGTTTCCGATTGGGCGGCGTCTGGCAAAAGTGTCAAAATGGGTTGGCCGCGATCGCGGCGGCTGGTCAGGGGGAAGCGCTCTACCTCCAACGGATAGACTTTGCCCCCCGCCGTAAAGACCCACAGGCGATCGCTTCGCTGTACCGACAACGTCAGCGGCAGGGGATCCGACCAAGGGAGCCACCTCTCGCCCTCTAACTGCGGACGACTGCGCTGGGGAAAGCAGCGACCATAGCCGCGCGCAGTGATTTCCAGACACAGCGGTTCGTTTGCCAAGGGTAGCGCACTCAAGGCACTAGAGGAGGGGGGAGCTTCCCGCAGAATTTGGGTGCGGCGCGGATCCCCAAACTGCTTTTTGAGCTGTCGCAAGTCTTTTTTCAATGCTTTAAGGCGCTCAGGACGCTGACTAATTAGCATTTCTAGGGTTTGGATGCGCTCCCTAAGGGTCGCCTGTTCCGCCTCCAGTTGGCTGCGTTCCTGCTGGGTGAGGCGCCGCAGGGGCATGGCAATCAGCGCACTGGCTTGGCGATCGCTCAGTCCCAGTTGCGCGATGAGGTCTCGCTGTGCGGTCGTGCCATCCACCGCCGATCGCAAAATCGCAATCACCTGATCCACTGCATTTAACCCCACCAGCAGACCGGTCACAATGTGTAAGCGTGCTTGGGCACTCTCGAGGTCATGGCGGTATTGTCGCAGCAGCGTGGCCTCGCGAAACGACAGAAACTCACATAACATCGCCTTGAGGGAGAGCTGGCGCGGTTGATTGCCCACCAAGGCCATTAGGTTAATGCCATAGGTGACTTGCAACGCCGTCAGGCGATAGAGCTGCTCTAACACCTGGTCTGGGTCTGTATCCCGCTTGAGTTCAATGACCACCCGCATGCCGTCGCGATCGCTTTCGTCCCGCAAATCCGCAATCCCCTCTAGGCGACCCTGATTCACCAGTTCCGCCATTTTTTCGATCCAAGCCGCCTTATTCACCTGGTAGGGTAACTCCCGCACAACAATGACGTGGCGGCGGTGTCGTCCGCGTTGAGCTTCCTCAAGACTCACCACCCCTCGCAGCGTAATCGTCCCTCGACCGGTGCCATAGGCGCGCTCCAGTTCAGCACCATCCACAATAATGCCCCCCGTGGGAAAATCTGGCCCCGGTAGATGCCTCAACAACTCTGGTAGCTCAATCTCCGGCTGGTTGATCAGGGCAATGAGCGCATCCACCACTTCAGCGAGATTATGGGGAGGGATATTCGTCGCCATGCCCACAGCAATCCCCGTTGCCCCATTGAGCAGCAGAACGGGTAACTGAGCCGGCAACACCAGGGGTTCCTGTTGCGAGCTATCAAAGTTAGGGACAAAATCCACAATGGCATCGCTAATACCCGCTAAGAGCGTTTCGTGGGCGATCGCCGCCAAACGGGTCTCCGTATAGCGCATCGCTGCTGGCGGATCATTATCAATCGAGCCAAAATTTCCGTGACCCGCCAACAGGGGGTAGCGGCTACTAAAGGGCTGCACGAGGCGCACAAGGGCGTCATACACTGCCTGATCCCCATGGGGGTGGTATTTCCCCAACACATCCCCAACCACCCGCGCACACTTGCGAAAGGGACGATCCGGCGTCAACCCCAATTCGTACATCGCATAGAGAATGCGGCGGTGCACTGGCTTGAGGCCATCCCGCACATCCGGTAATGCCCGCCCCACGATCACACTCATGGCGTACTCCAAATAGGAGCGCTGCATTTCGCTATGGAGCGCTGTGGGAATCACCTGTCCGTGAGCCAGTAAATCCAGTTGTTTCGCCATGCCTACACGCCAACACTCGCGAGAGGGTCATTCCCCACGATACAGGAGTTTTGCGAATTGTAAACTAACCCTTAGACGGCTCTAGGTCTCTGCTGGGGTTGATTCTTCCCCCTTATCCTTCATGAAACGGCTCACCAACTCCTTAATCAAAATGTAGATAACGGGCACCACAAAAAAGCTCAAAACGGTGGCCGCGATCATACCACCTGTCACACTTGTGCCTAGGGAATGACGGGAATTAGCCCCTGATCCGGTGGCAATTACCAAGGGGAAAATCCCCAAAATAAACGAGACCGCCGTCATCAAAATCGGGCGGAGGCGCTCTTCTGCCGCGCTAATCACTGATTTCACAATCGAGGTGCCCTTATTGTCGCGAATCTGGTTAGCAAACTCCACAATCAAAATCGCATTTTTACTCGAGAGGCCAATGAGCATCACCAACCCAATTTGGCAGAATACATCATTGCTTAAGCCCCGCAACCATTGAGCTAGCAGTGCCCCCATAATCGCCAAGGGCACCGAAAGAATAATGATCAGCGGGTCAATATAGCTTTCGTACTGAGCCGAGAGCACCAGAAACACAAACACCAAACCCAAACCAAAAATCAGCGGTGCCTGGCCACCAGAGCGGGTGGACTCCAAGGACAGCCCCGTCCAGCTATAGCCTAGTCCATTGGGGAGTATCCGCTGCGCCAAGGCTATCATTGTATTCATTGCCTGCCCTTCACTGAGGGGTGGCGTATTTTGCCCCGTCACCTCCGCTGAGCGGAACAAGTTATGGTGATAGATAATGGGTGGCGCTGAGGTTTGCTCAATCGTCAGCAAATTGCTTAGAGGAACTAAGGCATTTTGGTTAGAGCGCACATAAATGCGGTTAATATCGTCAGGATTGGCTCGAAACTGCTTATCCGCTTGGACAATCACCTGGAAACTGCGGGCAAAGATTGTGAACTGGTTGACGTACGCCGATCCTAAATAAATTTGCATAGCGTTGAAAATATCGCTGAGATCAACCCCCAGAGCAAGGGCACGGGTGCGATCGACAGTGACATTCAACTGAGGCGCATTAATAGAAAAAGGCGTGTTCACCGCCACCAAACCTGGGATGCCATTCGCTTGGCGAATCAGTTCACTGACAGACGTATAGAGCGTTTCCAGCCCCAGATCCTGCTGATCCATAATCTGCATATCAAAGCCGCCAAGGCCACTGCCGCCGAGGTTAATTGTTGGTACATTAGCCGAGAAAACAGCCGCACCCAGTTCACCGCCCACTGCCTTTTGAAACTGCGGCAGCAGCGCGTCAAGCGGCGGTCGCTTAGACCATGGCTTCAAACTGGTAAAAATAATTCCCTTGTCTGAACCATTCCCAAAGAAGCTAAACCCACCAATGGCAAAGGTGTGATCAACCGCTGGGTTCTTGGCAATAATATCGGCGGTCTTGAACACAATGTTACTGGTATATTCCAGAGAAACCCCCTGCGGCGACTGCACCAGCGTGACAAAGTAGCCCTGATCTTCCTCGGGTACAAAACCGCCCGGAACAATCTGAAACAGCCAGTAGGTGAAGGCCAGCAACACCATAAACCCACCCAGCACCCAGTACTTGAAGCGCACAACTACCTGCAAATTGCTTTCATAGCCCCGCCGCATTGTGTCCAGAAAGCGGTTAATCCAACGAAAGAGGATAAACTCTGCCATGGCTGATCGCTCTCGCCGCAGGAGCAGGGCACACAGCGGTGGCGAAAGGGTAATGGCGTTAAACGTCGAAAGAGCAATAGAAAAAACAATTGTCAGGGCAAACTGTTGATACAACCGCCCTGTAACTCCTGGAAAAAAAGCCACTGGAATAAACACTGCCATCATCACCAAGGAGGTGGCAATCAGGGCACCGGTTACCTCCTGCATGGAACGGCTCGCTGCTTCTGGGGGGTCTAGCCCTTCTTCCTCCATCAGGCGCGTCACGTTTTCCACCACCACAATGGCATCATCGACCACCAGACCCGTGGCCAGCACCAGACCAAACATGGTCAAACTATTGATGGAAAAGCCAAAGGCCTTCATAAAGGCAAAGGTGCCAACAAGGGAGACAGGAATGGTGACCGCGGGAATAATAGTGGCACGCCAGTCTTGCAAAAACAGAAAGATCACGGCAATCACCAAGATGATCGCAATAATCAGGGTGATGACCACTTCTTTGATGGACTCTTGCACTGCATCGGTGGTACTAAACCCAACGCTCCACTTCAAGCCAGGTGGGAACTTCTGGGCTAGGATGGCCATTTCCTCTTCCACGGCGCGGCTAATATCAAGGGCATTTGCCCCGCTGAGTTGGTAAATACCAATACCAACAGCATCACGACCATCAAACTTAAAGTTGGTGGTGTAGCTTTGGGCACCCAATTCTGTGCGACCCACATCCCGCACCCGGATCACCGATCCATCTTCGCCCCGCTGAATAATAATATCGGCAAATTCTTCAGGGGTAGTGAGGCGACTTTGGGCTTGAATCGAAATTTGGAATTGCTGCCCTTCGGGGGCGGGAGGGGCACCAATAATGCCAGCGCCGACCTGGACGTTTTGATCGGAGAGTGCCCGCACGACATCTTGGGCAGTTAAGCCGCGACTGGCTAAGCGGTTGGGATCCAGCCAAAGGCGCATGGCATAGGTGCGCTGCCCAAAGATCTGGACTCGACCGACGCCCTCTAGGCGCTGCAGGGGCTGAACGACGTAGAGGGTAGCATAGTTACTAATAAAGGTGGAGTCGTAGTCAAAGCCTTCGTCGGGGTAAAGCGCTAAGGCAAGCACAATTTGAGTGGTAGCTTTACTGACGTTAACGCCAGTGTTAATCACCTCCGGTGGTAGTTGGGAGGTCACCGATGAAATCAAGTTGTTGACATCAACAGCGGCAATATCCTGATCGTAGCCTTCTGTGAAGGTGATCGTGATGTTGCTGTTACCAAAGCTGTCGCTGGTGGAGTCAATGTAGTCCATCCCCTCCACGCCATTGATTTGGGTTTCCAGAACGGTGGTGACGTTGGTTTCAACGGTTTCGGCATTGGCACCCGCATAGTTGGACGACACCTGAATAGTAGGTGGCGTAACGTTCGGATAGTACTCAATGGGAAGGGTTGGCAGGGCGATCGTCCCCACAAGGATAATTAGCAGGGAACAAACGGTGGCAAACACCGGACGCTTAATAAAAAAATCGCTAATCATGATGCCTTAGGACTCAGGGGTAATGGGGACACCATCGCGCAAGCGTTGAATGCCGGAAACAACGATTTGCTCGCCGGGCTGAAGACCTTGAAACACTTGGTAGCTATTGCCTTGAATAGAGCCAACTTGAATGGGTTTTTGCTTGGCAATCATTTTACCCTCGTTATCTTTTTCGGCCACAAACACAAAGGTTTGACCGGCAAGATTGGATACAGCAGTGGTGGGAACCAAAATTCCGGGCTGCTGACCAAAAATAATCCGCGCTTGAATTTGTTGGTCGGCGCGGAGGTTGTTCTGGGTGTTTTCGTAAAGGGATTTAACTAAAATAGTTTGGGTATTGTTGGTGGTGTTGGGGGCGATGAAAAATACGGAACTGGTGCCAACCACATTTCCAGCCATATCAATGAGTTCAACAGGAGTACCTAAACGAATTCGGGGAATTTGCTCAATTGGTACCTGAATATAGACTTCAAGGGGCTGGTTGGAGGTAAGGGTCAGCAAATTGGTTTGAGGGGTCACGAAGTCGCCAACTTTGGGGGGAATATTGCCGACAACCCCACTAAAAGGCGCGCGCACCTGAAACCAATTGAGGACAACTGCCTGTTGCTGGGCGTTGGCTTGGGCTTCGAGGAGGACTTTTTCTAACTGGGCAATGGTAGCCTGCTGGGCACGAATATCGGCTTCGGTTTGTTGGAGATCGGCTTGGGCGGTGCGGAAGCTGGTAATAAAGGATTGTGCTTGCTCCTTAGACACAGCACCTTCTTCAAAGAGGGCGGTGTAGCGCTCGGCTTGGATGCGGTTAAACTCAACGGTAGCAAGGTTGGCACGGCGCTGAGCTTCAAGGGATCGCAATGTAGAGCGGGCATTTTCGACGTTGGCTTGGGCCGATTGAATAGCGGCAATATTGCTGGCAACAACTGCCTGTTGCTGTGAGGGATCAATGAGAATCAGGGGTTGTCCTTGAGTAACAAACTGGCCGTTTTGAACGTTGATTTGGACAATGCGCCCAGAGACTTGCGGCAGCATTGTTACGGATTGACGCGATTGTAAGGACGCGTTATAGATTGCGGTCTGGGGCAGGTTTTCGGATCTGACGGCTGCCAGTTGCACTCGAGCTGGTGGTGGGGTCGTTGCTTCTGGCTTGCCACAGGCGGTGGCGATGAGGCAGGCACTACCAACAATCAGTGATGAGAGAATTTGCCGCTGCACCATACCCCAACCCCAAACACCCCAATCACAAATGGAAATGAGTCACCCTCAGTCTAGCCTAGAGCGGTGTGCCACAGCACTCTTGGTACACGCTTAGCGATCGCCCACGGGTTTGATGCCAGTTTTGCGCTCAAGAATTTCTTTGAGAATGAGGGTAACCAGCGCAAGCAACCCCAAAATAATCGCGGCAGCGTAGGCAGACTCAGTATTGTAGTTTTTGTAGGCATCTTCGATGAAGAGGGGGAGGCTTTGGGTTAAACCGGCAACGTTACCAGAAACCACCGCCACTGCGCCAAACTCCCCCATGGCACGAGCATTGGTCAGCAGTACGCCATAGAGCAGCCCCCAGCGAATATTGGGCAGGGTAACGCGCCAAAAGGTTTGCCAGTCGTTGGCTCCTAGGGTTTTGGCGGCTTCATCTTGCTCCGTACCAATTTCCTCAAGGACAGGAATGACTTCGCGGGCAACAAAGGGAAGGCTGACAAAGGCAGTCGCTAAAACCATCCCCGGAAAGGCAAAGATAATCCGCAGATCCACAGCTTGCAGCCAACCGCCAAGCCAACCGTTGCGACCATAGACCAGTACCAGCATTAAACCCGCCACAACGGGTGAAATCGAAAAGGGTAAGTCAATGATGCTCAATAGCAGGGTGCGCCCCCGAAAACGATGGCGGGCGATCGCCCACGCTGCACACAGACCAAACACGGTATTGATCGGTACCACCACCACAGCCAAAGCAAACGTCAACCACAGGGCATGGAGGAAATCTGGCTCTGTCAAGTTCTCGAGGAAGGGCATCACTCCCTTGCGAAAGGCTTGAAAGATCACATTGGCAAAAGGAATCAAGAGGACAAGGCTCAGGTAGGTGAGGGCGATCGCGATCAACCCCCCTTGAATCCAAGATCGGTGTTTAACGCTGTGCATAGCGGCGCCCCCACGCTTGCAGGAAATTAATCACAAACAAAATACAGAGCGATACCAACAGCATCACAGTGCCAATGGTGGTGGCCGCCTCGTAGTCGTACTGCTCCAAACTTTGAAACACCAGTACCGGCGCAATGAGATCTCGAAATGGGGTATTTGAGGAAATGATGACAATGGAGCCAAACTCGCCCACGGCTCGCGAAAACCCTAGGGCTACCCCTGTGAGAATGGCAGGCAACAACGGCGGCAAGATCACCCGCCAAAAGGTTTGCCAGTGGCTTGCCCCCAAARACCAAGCGGCTTCCTCCACATCCTTTTCCATTTCAGTAAGCACTGGTTGAACCGTGCGAATCACAAAGGGCAGCGAAATAAAGAGCATGGCCACCGCTACCCCCCAGCGGGTAAAGGCAATCTTAATTCCCAAAGGCGCAAGCAACCCACCAATCCAGCCATTCTCGCTATAGACGGTTGCTAGGGTTAGCCCCGCAACCGCCGTGGGTAAGGCAAAGGGCAAATCCACTACCGCATCAAAAAAACGCTTGCCAGGGAACCGGTAGCGCACCAGTACCCAAGCAACGAGGGTACCAAAAATTCCATTGATCGCCGCTGTGATTAAAGCGGTCACAAACGTCACTTCGTAAGCCGATAGGGCGATCGCCCGCGTGGCCACCTGCCAAAACTTTAGCGGCCCACCCGCACTGGCATGGGTCAGCAATGCTGCGATGGGAATAAACAACATCCCGCCCAAATACAACCATGTAACTTTCCAGACCCATGGCATACGCCACAGCCACCCACAAGGCATTGCTCGATCCGTCTTAGCTGATGCAGCAGGGGTTATCACCTCAATCTTGTCCTCCCATCAATCACCTTGCCACTATGCCTGATTCTCTTGCTGGATTTGATCAAAGAGCGCACCATTGGCAAAAAATTGCCTCTGTACCGTTTCCCAGCCCCCCAAGTCCGCCACGGTAAAGAGTGTGGGCACCACTGGAAACTGTTGCTGATGCGCAGCAAGTACCGCTGAATCGATGGGGCGAAACCCATACCGAGCAAAAATCTTCTGCGCTTCTGGCGTAAACAAAAAATCAATATAGGCCTTTGCGACCTCGCGGGTGCCATGCTTATCAACATAGCGATCCACAAGGGCAATCGGATTTTGAATGAGCACATTCACCTTGGGGATGGTATAGGATAAGGCCTGCCCCTTGAGTCCAGCCAAGATCACCTCGTTTTCATAGTTAATGAGGGCATCTCCTTGGCCTTGCTTTAAAAACGCATCGGTGGCTTCGCGGCCATCCCGGGGCAGAACCGCCACATGGCGAAATGCCTCAGTCACAAATTGCCGTGCCTGGGCAGGGGTGCCCCCTACCGCAGTGACAGACCCCCAAAGCGCCAGAAAATTCCAGCGGGCTGCACCCGACGTCTTAGGATCGGCGGTGACAAARGTCACCCCCTCTCGCGTTAAATCCTGCCATGTTTGCAGGTGTTTGGGGTTGCCTGGCCGGGTAACTAAGGCACAAACCGAGGTGGTAACAATGCTATTGTTGGGGGCTTGAGTAGCCCAGTCGCTGCGGATCAGCCCCGCTTTGGCAATGCGATCAATATCTAGTCCCAAGGAAAGATGCACAATATCTGCCTCAAGGCCATCAATCACCGCCCGCGATTGACTCCCTGAAGGCCCATAACTGGTACGGAAGCGCACCGTTTGTTGATGTTCTTTCTGCCATTTTTCTACAAACAAAGGAATAATGGCTTCATGGGCTTTTTTGGTCACCGCAAAGGAGGAAAGGGTGAGATAGACCCGTTCTGGCCTACCGTCGGGAAGCGTCTGTTGCACCTCGCAGGTCGCAAGGAGACCACTGAGGCCAAGCCCTGCCCAAAACAGGATGAACCAAGACGCTAAGCGCCGCCACTGAGTCATGGTGCTAAGATTGATCACTAATCTACGATAAATTGCTCGGAATAATGTACAACGATTATACTTGGAAGGGGGAGGGTTGCCAAGGCTGACTCAAAATGTAATTTTGACTGTGTGCCATTGCACGTGGGGATAGAGGCCTTGCAACTCGTCAAGGCTAGTAAATTTCTGGCGGCGGCGACGCTCGAGAATTGCCAGAGCCGTGGCTTCATCCATGCCGCCGATCTGCCGCTGCATTTGGGCGCGAGTAGCGCGGTTGATCGCAAGAGTTGCTAGGGGTTCTGTGGCTGCTTTAGCAGTCTGAGCAGAGTTTTGCGAATCAGTGATGGGGGCGTCCTCACCGTGGCGGGGAATGCAATAGTGCAGGAAATCTCGGGCAAGGCGGCTATTAGGAAAAATAGCTTGGGCTTCTGCTAGCAGGTTCTCGACCTGTAGGGCGTTACCAGGAGCATAGCGGGCACTAAAGTGGGTGAGAAAGAGAAGTTTGACCTGAGCTAGGTAAGCCACCTGTGCCGCCATTGTTGAGGTGGAGTGGAGCCGTTCAAACGCCAACGCTGCCTCCTGGTGGGAGAATGTGGCTTCATGGATCAGGACATCGGCGTTGTGGGCTAGCTCTACGGCGCTGTCACAGAAGACTGTGTCGGTGCAATACACCAAGCTGCGTCCGGGCTGGGGGGGATCACAAAGGTCTTGCCCAGCCACTTGGCGGCCATCCTCTAGGGTAATGGTTTTGCCCTGCTTGAGTTGGCCGTACAACGGTCCTGAGGGAATCCCGAGGGCTTGAGCTTTTTCAACATGGAAGCGCCCAGGGCGATCGCGCTCCGTCACTCGGTAGCCAAAGGCGGGTACCCGGTGGTGCAGTAGTCGGCAGGTAACCGTAAATTCACTATCGCTAAAGACCTCCCCCGGCTCAACCGTATGCACCTGCAGCTTGTAGGGCAGCCGCATCACGGACCAGCGCAAACAGCTTTCGATATAGCGATCCAGTGTGGGCGGGCCATAGACATCCACCTGAGTCACGGTGCCCCCTAAGCCCAAACTGGCGAGCAATCCCATTAAGCCAAAGATGTGATCGCCGTGCATGTGGGTAATAAAAATGCGGCGGATCTGGCTCGTACGCAAATTACTGCGCAGAAGCTGATGCTGCGTGGCCTCACCACAGTCAAAGAGCCAAATTTCCTTGCGCTGGGGCAGGCGCAGAGCCACACTGGACACATTCCGCGACCGCGTTGGCACGCCTGAACTGGTGCCGAGAAACGTAACCTCCATTAGGCCGCTGGCAGCAGTTGCAGATCGTCAAAGCAAATCTTTACGGTACTGGTGGTGCCCCCTTCGTGGGTGGTCACGACCTGCTGACGCATGAGGTAGTAGTTGCCGACTGGTACATAGGTATCTTCAAATTCCATTTGCCGTACCACCTCGTTGGTTTCAGGATTGCGGAATACGGCAACATAGTTGGTGGAAATGTAGCCAGCGCCAGTATCCAGCGCCTGACGGTGAGTAATGGCAAAGGCAACCCGCCCCATCACCCGGCTGACATACACAATTTGGTTGTCGCGCACTTTGTAGTTAGACCCCATAGCGTCGCCGCTGACAAGGATTTCCACCGCACCACTGGCATCCGTTGCGCCAATACTAAAGGTATTTTTACCGTGGGCGGCCTCAAAGTTGTTGCGTTTGCGGTGAACGATCACATCCCGCAGTTGGTTGTAGAGAGACTCCCGCACTTGCTCATCGTCAATGCCCGTCACTTCAACGGTATAGTCGGCAGTTACTTTGACCTGACCCTCGTAACACTGCTCACCATCGATCAACTTTACTGTGGCCGTAAACCCCGGAAAGTGCTCGTCCCATGTATAACGATTTTCGTAAGCGGCACGAAAAAGGGCTTGGGCATCCAGCGCCGATGTCGTTGGCATGGGGAGTTCCTCAAATAACGATCGCTACTGATCTAGGATAGCTGATTCTTCCCCCCTTGACGGTTGAGTATATCTAGTGTTCACTGGGGTTAAATCACAGCATACTACACTAGATTTATGCCTCTAGTGGCGAATGCGCTGTTGTTGTTGGGCAATAATCAGTCATGGTGGCACAACTCTCGGTTCCAGTGTCTGATGTCTCCACACCTTCTAGCTATGGAATTGAGGGGGTGGTGCAGGTGTTTACCTGTTCGCAGCGACATTTTTTTACCACGGTGATGGCACAGGCGTTGCGGGTCGCTGGCCAAGGCAGTGGTGTGATCATTTGCCAATTGCTCAAGGGAGGGATTCAAACAGGGGTGGAGCACCCCGTTCAGTTGGGGCAGCATTTAACGTGGTTCCGTCCGGCCTTGGGGCGATCGCTCGGGGTGGGGGATGACCTTGCAGCGGAGGACATCACGGCGGTGCGATCGCTGTGGCAGCATGTACAAACACTGGTTCAGGAAGGGAGCTATCGCTTGCTAGTGCTGGATGAACTGAGTTTGGCGATTCAGATGGGGCTGCTCCAAGAAGCGGAGGTCTTAGACTTTTTGCAAAGCCGCCCCCGCACGCTGGATGTCATCCTAACGGGATCTGCAATGCCGGAGTCGGTGTTGGCGATCGCCGATCAGATTACCCAACTGCGCCGCCTGGTTTAGCCGTTGGTCGGGCATCCAGCCACTCTAGCAAGTATTGGTTCACTAAATCCGGCTGCTCTTGCTGCACAAAGTGGCCACAGTGATCGAGGTAGTGAATATTAAGCGCTTTGACGTAGGCCTCGGTATTATAGGTGAGTTCCATCCCTAGAACCGGGTCTTGGCGACCCCACAGCATTTGGGTAGGAACGCTAAGGTTCCCCCACTCGTGAGCCAAAATACTGGGTAACGTACCGCGGTAATAGTTCAGCATGCCAGACAGAGCGCCCCGCTGTGCCGCTGCATCCTGGTAAAGGGCAATATCCGCAGGACGGATAGCACTCTGGTTTACCGCTGCCCACTGCAACAGGTGGGCGATCGCCCCGTAGTTCCCCCATTCCAAAAGGAGTTCTGGCAGCCAGGGCAGTTGAAACAGCAGCAGATAACTCCTGCGTAACCACTGATCCCAACCACCGGGCACCTGTTTGAGTACACTTGGGTGCGGACACGCCAGCACACTCAACGTCTGAATCCGGTCTGGTACTGCGTAAGCCATCCCCCAAGCCACCATACCCCCCCAATCGTGACCCACCAAATGGCAGCGGTGATAGCCTAACCCGTCAATGACACCCACAATATCGAGAATGAGTTCATCAAGAACATAGCTAGCTGGATCCTGCGGCTTATCACTGAGGTTATAGCCGCGCAAATCGAGAGCCACAACCTTATGGTGATCTGCGAGCTTCGGAATTTGGTGTCGCCACGAGTACCAAAATTCAGGAAAACCGTGCAGCAATAGTACGAGGTCACCCTCTCCCTGAGTCACATAGTGTAAGCGGATGCCATTCGAGACGATGAACTTGTGAATCCACGGCCCATCAAGGAGAGACATACATCAATTCCACAGTCGGCATTTACACTATACACAGCCTGCTAAAGGGGGTGGAGTACAGTGGTAATTAAGGCTGATTTCGAAACCCTGCCGATTGTTAAGATGCTCAGCCAGCCCTGCGCCTAGGAACTCCTCAATGCTGCTAACTTAGGCTGCTTGGCGGTTCTAAGAGAGGAACTATGCTAGACTGAGGGGCTGTGAAAATTCAATCACCCGTCCTAAAGACTGCCGTTTAGACTGTTCAAGAAAGGCACTAACTACCATGCTGCGAGCCGGAATTGTCGGATTACCCAATGTAGGCAAATCAACATTGTTCAATGCCCTTGTGGCAAATGCAAAAGCAGAGGCAGCAAATTTCCCCTTTTGTACGATTGAACCCAATGTCGGGGTGGTGGCGGTACCGGATGAACGCCTCGCAGTACTGGCAGCAATTTCCCAATCCGCCCAAGTGGTGCCCACTCGTGTTGAATTCGTGGATATTGCTGGGTTAGTCAAAGGGGCGAGCAAGGGGGAAGGTCTCGGGAATCAGTTTTTGGCCAATATTCGTGAGGTGGATGCCATCGTCCATGTGGTGCGCTGCTTTGAGGATGATGACATTGTCCATGTGGCTGGACGGGTTGATCCGGTGGAGGATATGGCCGTTATTAATTTAGAGTTAGCGCTGGCGGATTTAGCCCAGATTGAGAAGCGGATTGAGCGCACTCGCAAAGCGGCGCGATCGCAAAAAGACGCGCAGATCGAGTTAGCCGCCCTAGAGAAACTATTGATGATTCTGAATGAGGGAAAGCCAGCTCGTTTGTGTGTGCTAACCCCAGAAGAAGATGCAGCAGTTCGCTTTTTGGGGCTACTGACCCGCAAGCCGATGATTTATGCGGCCAATGTTGCTGAGCAGGATCTAGCCACAGGCAATGATTGGAGCGCCGCCGTTCAAGCCGTCGCTCAGGCAGAAGGTGCAGAGGTGGTGATTGTTTCGGCACAGGTTGAATCTGAATTGGTGGATCTGCCAGAGGAGGATCGCCAAGACTATCTAGACAGTTTAGGGGTGAGTGAAGGGGGGTTGCGATCGCTCATCCGTGCTACCTACAAGCTGCTGGGGTTACAAACCTTTTTCACCACTGGTCCTAAAGAAACCCGAGCGTGGACAGTGCCTATGGGGGCTAAAGCGCCACAGGCGGCAGGGGTTATTCACAGTGACTTCGAGCGGGGGTTTATTCGCGCCGAAACGATTAGCTACGACGACCTAGTGGCGTGTCAGTCGATGAGCGTTGCCAAGGAAAAAGGTCTAATACGCAGCGAGGGCAAGGACTATGTGGTGCAAGAGGGGGATGTGATGCTATTCCGCTTTAACGTTTAGCAGCTGGGACGGCGATATAGACACCCCAAAGTACTGCCCCAATCCCCTCAGCAACTGTTCATGGTCTGAGGGTTGGCGCACTGCAACCCGAAAGTATCGTTCCCCCAGTTCAGGAAAGCTGAGGCAGTCTCGAATTAACAATCGATGGTGCTCTAGGAGGTAGCGTTGTAACGGCAGAACTGATGCCTCAGTAGTCACTAAAAGAAAGTTGCCATGGCTGGGGCTGGTGATTCTCAGGGTGGGAATTTGATCAAGAGCACGTTGCAGCGCCTCTCGCGCTGGCGCTAGCCATTGCCATGTCTGCTCCTGAAACGGGCGATCGCCTAGAGCAGCCACTCCAGCCACTAGGGCAAGGGCATTCACACTCCACGGATCTCGCCACTGCTGCCAGCGGCGCAAGCGCTCCGGCTGACTAACCACATAGCCCAAGCGCAAACCCGCTAAGCTATAGAACTTAGTGAGCGATCGCAACACAATTAAGTTGGGATACTCTTTGACGTAGGGTAACACGGTTTGACTGGTGGCTGGCGGCAAAAAGTCCATAAAGGCTTCATCCACAACCACCGTTGCCCCCGTTGCCACTAGAGCCTGCACCGCCGATCGCGACCACAAATGCCCCGTCGGATTGTGGGGGTTATTGAGAATAACAGCATCCTCTGGGTGCAGCTTAGCCGCTAGGGCTTGCACATCGTGGCGCACCTGATCCAGAGGAACGGTATCCACCGATGCGGCAAATGCCCTCAGTGCCCGCCCATAGTCTTGGAAGCAAGGGGTAACCAGATATACCCGCGAGCAGGCCGCACAGTCACGCCCAATCCACGTCAGTAGCTCCGCTGCCCCGTTCCCCACCAGCAGCGTATCGGGGTCTAGGGCGTAGGTTGCTGCCAGTGCCTGAACAAGGGCAGTGCAGGCGGGATCAGGATAATCGCGAATAGCGCCAAGGCCATGATGCAGCGCAGCGACCACCGATGCGGGCGGCCCTAAAGGGTTCAAACTGGCAGAAAAGTCCAGTAGCTCTTCAGGGGCACACCGGGCGATCGCTGCCGCCCAAACTAAATTACCACCATGACGCGGAGGCAAGGCACCTATTTTTTCTTCCCTTTAGCTGGCTGGGGGGCTGACGGTGCGACTTTTTCTTTGAACAGTTTGCCTGCCGAGAAGGCCGGTACCGTCGTGGCCGGAATTTGCATTTTTTCCTTGGTCTTGGGATTACGCCCTTCCCGGGCTTTACGCTCTCGGGGTTCAAAGGCACCAAACCCCACCAGCGTCACTTTATCGCCCTTGGAAACCGCTTCCATGATTTCCTCCACGGTGGCGGAGATAATGGCTTCTACTTGTTTCTTGGTCACATTGTTGGTGCTGTGGGCGCGACCAAACACCGCATCCACTAACTCAGCTTTATTCATGCAAAGACTCCAAAAAACATTAAAGATTGTTTGATTTCAGCGACAGTTGAGTAAAAGGCATGAAACCCTTGCCTATACTTGCTTTCAAGCCTCATTCTAGAACAGCAAGACTAAAACTGGAACCGTGAAACCTTTAAGATATATAGCTTTGGGGCACTTTTATGTATTAGAAATAGCTAAAACCCTTATAACGTCAGGATTTCGGCCAGATTAGCAGCCTTGGGTTTAACCTTTTATGGCAAGTTAAGAATTATTACTGATGGTGCTATCCAGTGTCTTGGCACCAAAAAAGCCCCACAGAGGCAGGGGGCTTCAAGAACTCAAACCGCTACACCTTAGGCATCGTCAAGGGCAGCAATGCCGGGTAATTCCTTACCCTCAAGAAGTTCAAGGCTCGCACCGCCACCCGTGGAAATGTGGCTCATGCGATCGGCAACACCGACTTTTTCGACTGCCGCTACAGAGTCACCCCCGCCAATAATGGTGGACACCCCTTCACCGGTCAATTCTGCGAGGTAGCGGGCGATCGCCTCAGTTCCTTTGGCAAACTGATCAAATTCAAAGACCCCCATCGGGCCATTCCAAATCACCGTTTTGCAGTCTTTTAGCGCCGCTTGGAACAGTTCAATCGAAGCAGGCCCAATGTCTAGCCCCATCCAGCCATCGGGAATGGCCTCCACGCTCACCACTTGGCTATTGGCATCCGCTGCAAAGTTGTCGGCCACTACCACATCGGTGGGCAGCAGTAACTCTACCCCCTTCTCCCGTGCCTTGGCTTCTAAGTGCTTCGCGAGATCTAACTTATCTTCTTCAACCAGCGACTTACCCACACTGAGACCGCGGGCTTTGTAGAACGTAAACACCATGCCGCCACCAATCAGCAGCTTATCCACTTTTTCCAGTAGCGATTCAATCACCCCAATTTTAGAGGACACTTTTGAGCCACCGACAATGGCAGCTAAAGGACGACGGGGATGCTCAATGGCATTTTGTAGATATTCCAGTTCTTTTTCAATTAAAAATCCGGCCACCGACGGGCTAAGGTACTGCGTGACCCCAGCGGTGGAAGCGTGGGCGCGGTGAGCCGTTCCAAAGGCATCGTTAACATACACATCGGCACAGGCCGCCAGTTGCTTGGCAAATTCGGGATCGTTTTTCTCTTCCTCGGGATGGAAGCGCACATTTTCCAACAGACACACATCGCCGTTGGCCATGGCTTGCGTGTGTGCGACCACTGCCTCGCCGATACAATCATCCAGCTTGGTAACAGGTCGGTTCAGCAGTTGCGAGAGCCGCTGTGCCACAGGGGTCAGGCGGAGTTTATCATCAACCCCCTTAGGCCGACCAAGGTGGCTGGCTAAAATGACCTTGGCACCTTTATTAATTAAATCTTGGATGGTGGGAAGGGCGGCACGGATGCGTGTATCATCCGTAATGGCACCATTGCCATCGAGGGGAACGTTAAAATCAGCTCGTACCAAGACTCGTTTCCCCGCTAAGTCTGCGGCAGATAACTGAGCAACCGATTTTTTAGACACGCTAAAGCCTCCTAACTGCGTTAAAACATGGATGATAGTACTAGGGGCATGAAAATCCCGGCCAGCGATGGAGTGAAACGTTACAGATCCCTCACCTAGCCCTCATTCTACCGAAGGGTGTGCCCCAGAAACGACTCTCAGAGGTGATACCCATGTTCAAAACGATTCTCTTCCCCATTGACCGCAGCCGTGATACCCAAGAAGCCATCCCCACGGTTGTGGAGATCGTTAAGCTCTGTCAAAGCCAGTTAGTGTTACTCTCAGTGGAGGAAACCCCTGAGCCAGATGCCGAACTGGAGGCGGCGATTAGCAATTTCCTTGCATCGGCTAAGGAGGCCTTTGCGCAGCAGGGGATTGCAGCAGAAACGCTGTTGCGACGGGGGAAACCCGCCTTTGTTATCTGCGATGTTGCCGATGAGATTAACGCCAACCTCATTGTGATGGGGTGCCGCGGGACGGGGTTAACACCGGATGGGTTTCAAGAAAGTGTCAGCAACCGCGTGATTAACCTCGCACCTTGCCCTGTCTTGATTGTGCCCTAGGGAACTTTGTATTTCGCTATATTTCGGAAGTTGAATTTTCATCACAGGCTGGTCAGGGCTGGGAGTTGCCACCGATGATCAGAGTTAGTGCTTTTTGTGGTGATTGAATGCTGAATGTGCCAGATAGCCTCCTCGGGGCAGCCGATACCGTACCCACGCCGCAGCGATCGCCCGCCTTGGGCGTATATATCACCATCCACGGCCATTTTTACCAGCCCCCGCGCGAAAATCCCTACCTAAATGCTATCGAGCAGCAGCCCAGTGCCCAGCCGTTTCACGATTGGAACGAGCGGATTTATTACGAGTGCTATCGCCCCAATGCCTTTGCCCGGATTTTGAACGATCGCGGCGAAGTCATTGATATTGTGAATAATTTTGAGTATCTCAGCTTTAATATTGGTCCAACGTTGTTTAGTTGGCTAGAGCGCTACGATCTTGAAGTCTATCAGCGCATTATCGAAGCGGATCGCCTCAGTTGCCAGCGGTTGAATGGCCACGGCAACGCGATCGCCCAAGTGTATAACCACATTATTTTGCCCCTTGCCAACTATCGCGATAAATTAACTCAAATTCGCTGGGGCAAGGCCGACTTTCGGCGGCGGTTTGGGCGCGACCCCGAAGGCATGTGGCTAGCGGAAACCGCCATCGACTACGAGACGGTTGCCGCCCTGATTCAGGAAGGCATTCGCTTTACAATTTTGGCACCCTCCCAAGCCCAGCGTTGCCGCCCCATCATGGCAGAGGGAGAGGCCGACTGGCAAGAAGTGAGCGGCAGCCAAATTGATCCCACCCGACCCTATCGCTGTTATTTACCCGGGCGCACTGGCGACTACTTAGATATTTTCTTTTATGATGGCCCAATTTCGCGGGATCTGGGGTTTAGCGACCTCCTCACTAGCTCCCAATTTTTAGCTGGCCGCCTAGGGCAAGCGGTACGGGGTGACCATCGCCCCAGCCAAATTATTGGGGTGGCCACCGATGGCGAAACCTTTGGCCACCATAAATACGGTGGCGAAAAAGCGCTTGCCTATGCCTTCAAAGTAGAGTTTCCGCAGCGAGGGTGGACGGTCACCAACTTTGCCCATTATCTGAGCCTGTTTCCCCCCACTTGGGAAGTGGAACTCAAGCCAGTTACGGCGTGGAGTTGTGCCCATGGGGTCGATCGCTGGCAAGAGAACTGTGGCTGTGGCGGCGGTGGCGGCTGGCACCAACACTGGCGGCGCCCCCTCCGGGATAGTTTGAACTGGTTACGGGATGAACTGATAGAGATCTATGAGACCCTTGGCAGCGAACTTCTGCAAGATGTCTGGGCAGCCCGTGATGCCTATATTGATCTCATTCAGGATCGCTCTGCAGACTCCATCACCGCCTTTTTCCAACACCACCAATGCCGCCCCTTGAGCAACGGCGAGCGCATCGATGCGTTGCGCCTACTAGAGATGCAACACCATGCCCTGCTGATGTTTACCAGTTGTGGCTGGTTTTTTGATGAACTCTCTCGCCCAGAAGGGGTGCAAATTCTGCGGTATGCGGCGCGCGCCATGGAGTTGGCTGGGGATGTGGCGGGGGTTCATCTAGAGACAGAGTTTATCCGCCAGTTAGCCGCAGCCCCCAGTAATGTGCCCCAGTTTGGGGATGGTGCCACGGTCTATCACCAGCTCGTCAAAACCGCTCAGATTAGCCTGCATCAGGTGGCGGCGCATTATGCGATGAGTTCTCTGTTTAGTACCTATGCGCGCCAACACCACCTCTACTGCTACCACATTGAGCAGGCCGACTATCACCTCCAGCGCATGGGCAGCTTAACCTTAGCCATTGGTCATATTCAGCTCACCTCCACCATTACCACCGAAAGCCAGCCCTTAGTGTTTGCTGTGCTGCACCTCGGCGGCTGGGATTTTCACTGTGCTATTCAACCCTTTCAAGGGCGGCGAGCCTACACGCAGATGAAAACAGGGCTGCTGCACGCCTTGAGCCAGGGGAGTGCGGCGCGGGTGGTGATGGCCATTACCGAAGCATTTGGAGCGGTGGCCTATGGCCTTGACGATCTGTTTGCGGAGGAGCGCCATCGCTTGATGGGGGTACTGGCGCGGGAAACCCTGACCCGTTTAGATCAGCTCTATACTCAAGTTTATCGGGATAACTACGGTATTTTAATGGGGTTTCAGCGGGATGGACTGACCGTCCCCCAAGAGTTACAGGTGGCTGCTGCCGTTGCCTTAACCCATCGTGCCATTAGCCATCTGCACGCTTTAGAGCAAGATCTCAGTGACCCGAGTGCCTTGCCCATGGCAGAGATCCGCAGCCATTTGACGGAGCTAGGGGCGATCGCCCGCGAAGCACGGCTGTTGAACTGTACCCTCAGCCTTCAGGAACAGCAGCGGTTACTAGAGCAGCAGATCTGTGCCTGCCTGCGGCACTTAGCCCATCACCTCGAGAGTGAAACCCTCAGTCAACTTAGCCCTCTGCTGCAAGACTTAGTGACCGTTGGCGGCGTGCTGGGTTTTACCCTAAACCTTGATCCAGCCCAAGAGCAGTTCTATGAATTACTCCCCCACCTCCACAGCAACCCCCATTTAACGGAGGCAGACCTGCGATCGCTGCGTGCCTTGGCAACCCGGCTCAAAGTTGATCCGCAACTCCTTGCCCCTCCTGCTTAGCGACAGGGGCGAGGCAGACCGTAGCAGGGGTAGGGATAGGGATACGGGTAAGGATAGACCAGCGGCTGGGCAAAGCCTGAGGGGACGTAAACCCGCGGGAAAAAGGTGCGCTGCTGATAGATCACAGATTGGCTAGAATCGGGCAACGGCGCAATAATGTAGGGCTGTGGGCTACCGGGCGGCTGATAAATAATGGGTGCTGTTGGGGCTGGGTTGGGCTGGCCAAAGGAGCCTAACCCCGGAAAGAACACATCCACTCCGGGTTGATTGGGAAACAGCGGCCACGCCGCACGGCTAGCAGGGGCGATCGCCACAATAGCAGCAAGGCTAGCCACGGCAAGGAAAAGGGAGCGAATCATAGACACCTCTAAAGCTGGAGGAGTGAGAGAGCTTAAGCTGGGCGACGACCACCCCCCTAAGAAAGTTCCCGCAGTACCCGACCCAATATGTCGATCATTTGATCAATGTGGGTGCGCTCTAGGATCAAGGGAGGGGAGAGGGCAATGATATCCCCCGTCACGCGGATCAGTAAGCCTGCGTCAAAGCAGCGGCATAGGGCATCATACCCGCGCACCCCCACTTGACCATCTCGTGGCGCCAGTTCAATTCCCGCCACTAAGCCTAAGTTGCGAATATCAATGACATGGGGCAGCCCGCGTAAGCGATGCACTGCCTCTTGCCAGTAGGGAGCCAACGCCGCCGCCCGCTCAAAGAGGTTCTCCTGCTCGTACAGAGTCAGGGTAGCCAACGCCGCCGCGCAGGCCAGTGGATGACCAGAGTAGGTATAGCCGTGGAAAAATTCAATTTGGCCGGGTGCTCCCTGCATAAACGTGTTGTAGATGTCATCGCGCACCAGCACCGCTCCCATGGGCACAGCACCATTGGTTAAGCCTTTGGCCACGGTGATTAAATCTGGGGTGACTCCAAAATACTGGCTGGCAAAGGGGGTACCTAGGCGACCAAATCCGGTAATCACTTCGTCAAAAATCAGTAAAATCCCGTGGCGATCGCAGATGGCGCGCAGACGTTCCAAGTACCCCTGAGGTGGAATTAAGACTCCGGTTGAACCCGCCACCGGTTCTACGATGACAGCCGCAATGGTGGAAGCATCGTGCAGCATTACCAGCCGCTCGAGTTCATCGGCAAGGTGCGCCCCCCATGCCGGTTGACCTCGACTAAAGGCGTTGTGCGCTAGGTTGTGGGTGTGGGGCAGATGATCCACCCCTGGCAAGAGCGAGCCAAAAAACTTGCGATTTGGAGCAATTCCCCCCACTGAAATGCCGCCAAACCCCACGCCATGGTAGCCCCGCTCCCGACCAATCAGCCGCTGACGGCTGCCTTCTCCCCGCAGCCGATGGTAAGCTAGGGCAATTTTGAGGGCAGTGTCCACCGCTTCAGAGCCGGAGTTGGCAAAAAAAACATGGTTGAGCGGCTCGGGGGTGATGGCCTTGAGGCGTTCTGCCACCTGAAATGGTCCTGGGTGACCCATTTGAAAGGTTGGTGCAAAATCAAGGGTGGCCGCTTGCTGGGCGATCGCCGTGGCAATCTCTTGGCGACAGTGCCCCGCATTCACACACCACAGCCCCGCCGTTCCATCCAAAATTTGCCGCCGGTCAATACTGGTGTAGTACATCCCCGCTGCCGCAATCAGCAGCCGTGGTGCTTGCTTAAACTGCCGATTGGCGGTAAAGGGCATCCAGAAGGCATCGAGGGAGAGATCCGGCAACGTCGGCAGTCTCTCAAGGGGAATGGTCATAGTGGGGTTCTGTCAGTGGGGTTCAGGCCAATAATATCGCGATAGGCGGCCACAATGACGCAGGTACTTAGGGGGGCGCTCACCAGTAGCCCCACACAGCACAGGCACAGCCCCAACACATTGATGAGAACAATAGTGAGGTTGAGCAGAAAAAAGCCAAACCAATCGCGAGCGATGAGGCGACGGCTGGTTTCAAGGGCAGGCCAAAAATCAAATTTGTGCTCGACCACAAGGGGAATGGCTAGGGTATAGCACACCCCTAAATACAGCCCCGGCAGCAGAATAATTAGACCCATGAGCGCGATAACAGGCGGCCAACCATCGGGGATAGGTGGCAGTTGTTCAAGGAGGCGCAGCAACTGCTCAATATCCGCATCTGGTTCTGGAGCTTGGGCATTGGCCTGTTCCAGGATGCGTTGAACAAAGGGCAGGGAGGCAGCAATAAAGAACAATGAGGCGGTCACGACAAAAATATTGATAATCAACCCCATCACCACGTTGGTCAGGACAATGGGCAGAAAATTGTTGTTCCTAAAGGCATCAAAGAAGTTGCTAAACTCTGGACGTTGGCCATGGGCAATCTTAAAGCCAACAAAGTAGTACCCAGCCAATAACAACCCAGAAATAATTCCGTTGACAATGGGACCTACCCCAGGCACATTACTGAGGGCACCACTAATGAGAGCCGACAGCAGCAGAAAGCCAATGTAGCCCCCTGCATTGGCGGTAAAAAWTTGCCAGCCATCGCCAATATACTGACTAATGCGCACCCGATAGCGCCGGTTGGCGATCGCCTCTGGTGTATGCTCTGATTCACTAAACATCCCCATCTCCCCACAATGGTTTTCCTCCAGCCTAGCGATCGCCGTGGAGCCGTTCAATGGCCGAGGTGTCACTTACGCCGATGGCCAAAGGAGCAGGTTTCAGCGATGGGTTTCGTCTAAGAGGGCGTTGCGCAAGTCCATACCATCCATTTCCGCTTTGTAGAGGTTCGCGCCCTTAAAATTTGCGCGGCGAGCATTCGCCTTGTTCATTTTGGCGGCAATGAGAATGGCGTGCTCAAAATTCGCCTCAATTAAACTAGCACTCTCAAGAATGGCTTCTTGCAAAATAGCGCCCTTGAGATCTGTAAGGTGCAAATTGGCCTGAAACAAATTTGCCCGCGTGAGGTTGGCGTAGGCAAGGGTTGCTTCGACTAAATTCACCCGCCGCAGCAATGCCCCCACGAGGTTGGCTTGCCGCAAGTCCGCCATAGCAATGTTCGATTTATACAGGTCAGCCCCCGCGAGAGTGGCACGCTGTAAACAAGCCCCTTGTAAATCCGCCTCAATCAGATCGCTCATGTAGAGGTTGGCAGCAACTAGGTAAGCATCTTTGAGGAGGGCGTTCCGTAAATCTGCACCGGCCAAATTCACTTGCTCAAGATTGGCATTGGTGAGGTTGTAAAGCTCTAGATTCGCACCCGTTAAGTCTGCGTTCCCCAGATCTGGGTGGAGATTGCTATTTTTTTCACGCCATTGATTCCACGTCGTCACACCCTGCTGTAGGAGTGCCAAGTGTTCGGGGTTAGCCACGGCAGTGTGTCCTTAAGCAGTAGTGGAGCTGTTTTGATAACCGTAGAAATCAATGCGGTAATCAACGATTTTGACGCCAGTCTGGGCTTCGATGGCGCTGATCAGTTCGGTGGGCAGCTCAACATGAACATCCAGAATTTTTTGCGTATCTAGGCAGTTAACATGGCTGTGACTGTCGCTAATATTGCCGTAGAGGCGACCATCGGCGCGCTCAACACACTCAATAATGCCGTGCTCTGAGAGTGCCTCTAGGTTTTGATACACGGAGGTGTGACCAATGTCTTTGCCTGCTTGGTTGAGGCGATCGTAGATTTGCCGCGCCGAAAGATGGTCTTGCACCTCCCAGAGGAGATCCAGAATGGCTCGCCGCTGCCGACTTAAGCGCAACCCCAACCGCTGACAGCGATCAATGGCATCTTCAAGAGAGCGGATTGGCGGTAGGGCACTGGCATCGGAAGTCATAAACACGGTGATGTCCTAAGGGAAATTGAGTCAATAGATGTTGCAGATAATGAACCCAACTCAACACAAATAATCAATTTTTGGCATTGGGTCTGTCTAACCTGTAGTCATTATGATAAACAATCCCGCTGGTATTATCAAATGGATTCATTGTCAATAGGTTCTGCTGGAGACTGCCACAGCAGATAAAACCCCAGAAAAGCAAACATCATCGCTGCGATCGCCTTGATGAGCTTGAACGGTACGACGCTTGCCAAGCTACTGCCAAGCAGAACGCCAAAAAAGGTCGTACAAACGAGGCCGCTGGCCACTCCAAGAAAAACTGCTGTTGTTGAGCGGGCGTTGGTGCCAAGGGTAATGGCCACAAGCTGGCTTTTATCTCCTAATTCTGAAAGAAAGACCACCGTAAAACTGAGAGCAAAGGATTGCCAATCCATAGAACTGTCTTCCTCAACCAGAGGGATGAAGCATATCCCACAACAACCAAACAGCGATCGCCAGTAAGCTAGTGCCGGTTAAGGTTTGTAGCCGTTGCGGTGACAAGTAGCGGGCTATCCAGCGCCCCAATAAGACCCCAATGAGGCTGGTACTGACGAGAGCCAGCGCCGCCCCCAGAAAGACTAACCATGGCGAGAGCGATCGCGCTGCCATCACGAGTACGACAAGCTGAGTTTTATCGGCAAACTCTGCTAGGAAAACCGTTAAAAAGGCAACAGCAAATTCCCGCCATGGTAGGGGACGACTACTCATGAGAACCCTTGAGAGTCTCTAGCTAGGCATCCGTGAGTTCGTCAGTGGAGGTGTTGCCATCGGTCGTTGTTTTGGCTTCAGTGCGGTTATCGGTATTCATCCGCCGTCCAAAGCGACCTGTGGAGCGTTTGCGAAATTTGCGGGCGTAGGCTTGGTTACGAAGGGCTTTCTCTTTTTTAGGATTGCGGCGTTTGGCCATGCTAACCTCAAGGATGGGGATACTGTCGGCAAGACACTTGCAATATAAAGACAGAAATTTTATCTTATCGGAATTGGTACAGTGAAACAAGAGTAAACTTCCCCTGACTGAAGTCAGGGGCTTTCAGTAGCCCTGAGCCTGTTATGTTCTGCAAGAGAACAAGACAGACCCGAGCCTCTAGGCTGGTTTACGACAGCCCCCAAAAGCGCAATTACGCTAGCACCATTGAAATCTGCGTCTCCTGTCCAGCCACAATGCCTGCACTTAAACTGCTTCCCAGTGCGATAGGACTGCTTTGGGTCGGGGTAAATATGCAGGCATCTGTGGCAAGTTTGACTACTGTAGCGAGGATTAACTAGCACTATTCCCACACCTGCTTTGAGTGCCTTGTAGCT
>NZ_JAKLTV010000020.1:0-77388 GCF_022698185.1 Synechococcus sp. PCC 6717
ATTTTTGGCGGTGATGCTCTTGCGTTACGCCGCTGATTTGACACTCCCACCACCTAAAGGTGGGGGATTCTTACGCAGTCCATAAACGAACTCATAAAGGCGTTGTCAAGACGCYCCTACACAGCTCCTAGAGGCAAAGCCCCAAGGTTCTGCTTACTTGTAACAACTGTCGCCGATTGGGTTTTTCACCAAGGATGGCGACCAAGTATAGTTTAGCACAGAGCAACTAAAGTTGCTTTAGGGCTTTTCCACCCCGTACTAAAGTACGGAGCTACCAAGCTAACCCTCTGTGTCAGTGCAGAACTGTGCTGGACAAAGACCCCAACGCAGCTATCAACATTGTGGAGCTAGGTTGACGGACTGTGGGGCACACAGGCTCTTACGCTGGTGGAGACGAGGCCGCTACTCATCTTCTGGAAACAGAGGTTGAGCACGTCACCTCGTTGACGCAGAAACCTTCATCGGCGACGATGGAATCCTCTTTCTGAGCACAGCGAAGGAAGGGGAGGATGTCAACTCTGGAGCAGTTGGATGCGTTGGGGGAAGCACTCCTCGAGTTTCAAGACTTTAACGATCTCGAAATCTGGCCAGACTCCCAGCCCAACGGTTAGTCTAGTGTTGATTTGCGTGGTGCAGCATGCCAATACCGATCGCCGTCACAACCGTCTTGGGAAGCCAACTGGCAACAATGGGGCTGACAGCTCCCCCTTCGCCAAACGCTGTAAAAATGAAGCTCACTACGTAGTAACCAAAAATAATCGCTACACTAAGGCCAAAGGCACGTCCCTGACCTTGGCGAGGTGAGCTAATGCCTAAAACTGCGCCGATCAGGGCAAAACCAACACAAACAAAGGGCAAAGACAGCTTTTCTTGCAACTGCACCTGCCATTGTCGCAGCCGTTTCATATCCCCACTTTCGGCCAAGATCTGGCTGTGGTGGTACATTTCGCGACTGGTCATGAATTCAGGATCGCGGGTTTCTTGGGCTAAATCAAGGGGGGTGCGTGGATAGGCAAAATATCGCTCCCCAAAGGGTTCAACGGCTTCATAGTCTTGGGCGGGGTTGAGGCGATAAAGTGCGCCACGGCGAAATATCCAAACAGCGCCTTGCCACTCTGCTGCTTCTGCTCTAAGGATTTCTCGCAACTCGCCATCCTGAAAATTTAGTACTGTGACCTCTCCCATCACGCGGCCATCAAACGTATGGGCAAAGAACAACTGCTGAAGCTGACCATGGGCAAAGCGACGGTAGAAAATATTTTTGGGATGGTAGGTTGGCAGGGGTTGGCCAATGGCCGTGCGCAGGGTTTCAATGGCGCGGTAGGCAAGGGGGGGAGCCACAAGCTCATTGAGGCCAAAGGTTAGGATCAAGGCAAGGAAGCCCGCCATGAGGGCAGGGCAGACCAAGCGCACTGGGCTAACCCCGCAACTTGTGCAGGCAATGACTTCGCTGCGGCGGGAAAGTTGGCTATAGGCTAACAGTGCCCCAAATAGCACGGCCATAGGAATACCTAGGACGGCAAAGGTCGGTAGACGTAGGAAAAAAACTTGCACGGCACTAAAAATGCCGAGATTATTTTCGACCATGTTCCGAATGAGATAGAACACAGTACCAATCACGGCGGCGATCGCCGTAAAAATGCCAAACCCAACCACAAAGGGTTGGATCATCTGCCGGAGAATGTAGCGATCCAGTAAGGACAGGTAAGGCACCGAAATAGCAGTGGGTAGGCGCATGGGAGAAAAAAACCTGATTTCACCTTATCAAGTTTTGGCTTGCCATCAGCCTCGGAAGGATGTCACCCTAGATAGAGATGTGGACACAAGGTCAGTTTGGGAATTACAGGCTCAGCATGGCAAAAGCAACCAAAAAGAAATCACCGAAATCTACAGCAACAAAAGCCGCCAAGCCAGAGACGGGAGCCACACCAGCAGTGGTGGATCCTGCCACTCTCACCTACGAGGCGGTGATTGGCCTAGAAATTCACTGCCAGCTTAATACCGCCACAAAAATCTTTTCCGGTAGCTCGACTCAATTTGGTGCGCCGCCAAATACGAATATTGATCCGGTGTGTTTGGGGCTGCCGGGCACCTTACCGGTGCTCAACGAGAAAGTGCTGGCCTATGCGGTTAAGGCGGGTTTGGCACTGAATTGCCAGATTGCCCCCTACAGTAAATTCGACCGCAAGCAGTACTTCTACCCTGATCTACCTAAAAATTACCAAATTTCCCAGTACGATCTGCCAATTGCCCAGCACGGCTTTCTGGAAATTGAGTTGATTGATGACGCGGGTACCGTCCGTCGTAAAAATATAGGCATTACCCGGCTACACATGGAAGAGGATGCAGGGAAGTTGGTTCACGCGGGGAGCGATCGCCTTGCCGGTTCGACCTACTCCCTTGTGGATTTGAACCGGGCAGGTGTTCCCTTAGTAGAAATTGTTTCAGAGCCAGATCTGCGCAGTGGCCAAGAAGCAGCGGAATATGCCCAAGAGCTACGACGTATCCTGCGCTATTTAGGCGTTTGTGACGGCAATATGCAGGAAGGGTCTCTGCGCTGTGATGTCAACATTTCTGTGCGGCCAGTGGGGGCAACCACCTTTGGGACGAAGGTGGAAATTAAAAATATGAACTCTTTCAATGCCATCCAGCGCGCTATTGATTACGAAATTGAACGCCAAGTGACAGCAATTAAGGCGGGGGAACCCATCATCCAAGAAACTCGCCTTTGGGATGAGGCCACTCAGCGCACCCTAACGATGCGGGTCAAGGAAGGCTCTAGCGATTACCGTTATTTCCCGGAGCCGGATCTAGGGCCTATTGAAGTGAGCACCGAGCAATTGGCGGCATGGCGCAAGGAACTGCCGGAACTGCCCGCCCAAAAGCGGCGCCGCTACGAGTCGGAGTGGAGTTTGCCCCCTCAAGATGCCCGGGTGCTAACGGATGAGCGGGTGGTGGCTGAGTACTTTGAAGCTACAGTGGCGGCAGGGGCACCCCCCAAACAAGCAGCGAATTGGATTATGGGGGATATAACCGCCTACCTCAAGGAACAGAAGCTCAGTATTGAGGCATTGCCCCTCACCCCCGCAGGGTTAGCGGAACTCATTGACCTCATAGAATCGGGCACCATTAGTAGCAAAATTGCTAAAGACTTACTGCCAGAGTTGTTAGCGAACGGTGGGTCTGCTAAAGCACTGGTGGCGCAAAAAGGTGTGAGCCAAATTTCCGATGTGGCCACTCTTGAGGCCATGATTGACGAAGTACTGGCAGCCCATCCCAATGAACTGGCACAGTATCGCGCGGGTAAAACCAAGCTACAGGGCTTCTTTGTCGGGCAGATGATGAAGAAAACCGGTGGCCGTGCGGATCCAAAGCTCACCAATCAACTTCTCGTGGCTAAGTTGAACGCTGAAGCCTAATCCTAGCCATGATTTCACCGTTGCCTCCGTTGACAACAGAGACCCTCTGGCAAATTCTCAATGATGAAATTGAGGATGCCACAGTGAACCACCTATTGTGGCACTGTCTGGGGTACCGCTACGATCCTGACCAGCAGACGTGGCGCTGCGATCGCGTCCCCGCGGAATGGGCCACAGCCTACCCCGATCCCCCCGACTTTATTGGCACTCGCCCAGCGATTGTCAAGCTAACCCGCTCAATTCCAGCTGCCCATAAGCAACTCTTGAAGGAGCAGTTAGGGTTTGAGGGCTACCAGATTAGCGAATTAACCCCGCGCCGCACCCGCCGCGCCACCGCCGTCAACTGGCTGCTAAGTTACCTAGCGAGTCACTGACCGAAGAGGCCCTCAGCGACTTCGATCGCCACTTGGCGAATTGCGCCATAGACGGCGGCCAGTTGCGTTTCAGTAATGCAGTAGGGCGGCAGAATATAGAGCGTTGAACCCAAGGGACGCAATAACACCCCTAGCTCCAAAAAACGGCGGCGCAGTTTTGGTACTAGCGCACTAAAATAAGAGGTCTGCTGGTCAAGGACGAGTTCCATCGCCGCAATAGTGCCACAGGTACGGAACTGGTGCAGATTGGGCACATCCGCAAGGTAAGTCTGCTGACACTGCCAGTGAAGAGCTTCTAAGCGCTCATAGGTGTGCGGCTGTGCCAGCAACAATTGCAAGGAGGCCACACTGACTGCACAGGCGAGGGGATTGCCGGTGTAGGAGTGGCTATGGAAGAAGGCTCGCGCCGGATCATCGTCGTAAAATGCTTGATAAATCGCCTCAGTGGCCAAGGTCACCGCAAGGGGTAAGCAGCCTCCTGATAAGCCTTTAGATAAGCAGAGCACATCCGGCTGGGTTCCGGCTTTTTCGCAGGCAAAGAGGGCACCCGTGCGCCCAAAGCCAGTCATAACCTCGTCGTACACCACCAATMCCCCGTAGGCCTTTGCTAGTGCGGAGACCGCCTGTAAAAATTCAGGGCGACACATCCGCATCCCTGCGGCACCCTGCACCAAGGGTTCGATAAATAGGGCTGCATACTCATTCGGTGCAGCATCCAGCGTCTTTTGCAGTTCAGCAAGTGCTGCTGCTTCCTTAGCGCTGACGTCTGGGTCATCCGGATAGGTGGCGGGATAGGGAACAACGGTTAGGGGGGGCAGTAGCGGCTGAAAGGGTTGCCACCACGGGGAACTTTGGCCGACGGTCATCGCCCCTAGGGTATCGCCATGGTAGCCACCGGCAAAGCCAATCAGGCGCGATCGCTGGGGCTGGCCGACCTGCTGCCAATACTGGTAAGCCATTTTGAGGGCAACTTCAACTGCGGTTGAGCCATTATCCGAAAAAAAGACCCGTTGCAGTGGAGCGGGGGTGTGCTCACACAGGAGGTGCGCTAGGGTTTCCGCTGGCTCGTGGCTAAAGCCAGTAAAAATGACGTGCTCAAGGGTTTGCGCCTGGTGATAGAGTGCCTCTGCCAGCACAGGATGGCTGTGACCATGGAGGGTGACCCACCAACTAGAAATGGCATCAATGATCTGGCGCCCCTCCTTCAGCTCAAGGATGGCACCGGCTGCCCGCTCGACATGGAGTGGGGGGTCAGCGGTTTTCATTTGGGTGAAGGGCTGCCAAATAGGTGAGTGTGGCATGGCTAGGTCTCCGGCGGGGGCACAGCGTTACCGTCAGCCTGACTAGACTTAAGGCAAGCCTTTAGGGTACTAAAGACCGTATCGGGAACCGCACAGCGGAGCGATCGCCCGAGGCGTTTTTTTTGCTGCGCCAGTTTTAGGCACTCTGACGTAGGACAGAGGTAGGCCGATCGCCCCATCCCCTCGCCAACCTTGACGGCATGGTCAGGCCAACGGCGGACAATGCGCCAAAATTCAGTGCGATTCGCTACACGACCGCAGGCCACGCAGCGCCGCTGTGGTATCCCCATGGACATATCTCTCTTAACTTGCCGTGTTTTGATCCTGATCCTCTAGGGCGGCGATCGCCAACCGATCTTCCTCCTCGTAGTTGTAGGTTGTACTGTCGCGGACTTCAATTTTCCAACCGGTGAGGCGGGTTGCCAAACGAACATTTTKACCTTCTTTGCCAATGGCTTGGGACACCTTATCGGGAGCCACCAGCACATGGGCAATTCGGGCTTCGGGATTAATCAGGCGCACTTCTTCCACAGGAGCTGGGCTGAGGGAGTTAGCAATGTAGGTGGCTGGATCCGGCGACCACCGAATCACATCAATTTTCTCGCCGCGCAACTCATTGACCACCGCTTGAATACGAGAGCCGCGCGCCCCAATGCAGGCACCCACCGGATCCACATCCCGCTCTAGGGTATCCACCGCAATTTTGGTTCGCGGCCCTACCTTATGGTTCGGGGGATTGGCCTCGCGGGCAATGGCAACGATCCGCACCACTTCATCTTCAATTTCCGGGACTTCGTTGGCAAATAAATACACCACTAGCCCAGCATCTGCCCGAGAGACCTCCAGTTGTGCTCCCCGTTGCGGCCCTTCCTTAACCCGCTTGAGATAGACCTTAAAGGTCGAATTGGCACGGTAATTATCGTTGGGGAGTTGCTCCCGTTTAGGTAGCTCCGCTTCGACCTCCGGCTGGCTGGCATCGCTGCGCACTGCCATAATTACAGAGCGGCGTTCAAACCGCAAAACCCGCCCCAGTAATACGGTGCCTTCTAAGTCTTGGAATTCCTCCTGTATCAGTCGGCGCTGCTGATCCCGTAGCTTTTGAGACAACACTTGTTTGGTTTGCATGGCAGCCATGCGGCCGAATTCTTGGTGGTCGGGGGTCACGTCCAACAGCACCGTATCCCCTAATTGGGCATCCTGTACGACTTCCACCACGTCCGCAAGGGCAATCTCACGATCTGGGTTGGTAACTGTTTCCGTAATAGTTTTTGTGGCCAGCACCCGAAATCCTTCCTGCTCGGTATCTAACTCCACTTCAAAATTGGCAAAGTGATCGTCCTCGAAGTGGGCATGGTCAGGGCGCAAGCTGCGGCGATACCGCTCGTAACCTTTGAGAAGGGCTTCCTGAAGGGCTTGGTGGACGGCATGTTTTGGTAAGTGCCGCTCCTGACTGATTTCGTTAATCATGGCCCGTAGGCCCGGTAAGCGATAGGTACTCATGGTAAGCTCCAAATGGATGTGTCGTTAAGCTGCCCAGACCCTTTAAGCCTCGGCAGGGGGGGTGTAAAGCTGAACCGTGGCAATCAGGGCACGCGGAATGGCCAGCGATCGCCCCTTTTGACTCAGATAGACATTAACCTCATCCCGGCGAACTAGGTTGCCCTCCCATAGGGTTTTGCCGCGATGGGGCGCAGTAGTGGTCACCCGCACGGGAAAGCCACGAAACGTACTGAAGTCGCGGTCGCTCGTTAAGAAATCCGACAGACCCGGACTTGACACCTCCAGCACGTAAGCACAGGTCAGATCCGCCGTTGCATCCAACACGCTTTCAAGGGCGCGACTCATGCGCTCACAGTCGTCTAAACTGGTGTCGGTGCCAGGGTGCCGCACCTCAACCCGCAGAATTGGCGGCGACTGATGGGTGTGCCACTGCACACTCACAAGGTCTAGGTGTTCTTGGTTAGCGACCTGCTGCGCCAGTGCTTGGACAACAGGTAGAAGCGATTGCATTGTCATAGGAAATAAAAAAGGCGGGTCATTGCCCACCGTACACACGTAGAGTGTCTGTAAACTAAGCCCCTACAGTACACGGTACCGCTGGAGACTCTACTAGTGGTTGTACACCGTCTGGGCGTAACCCATAGATGCATGGTGCCTCAACCACTTGGCTGGTTTACACGCAGCCATCACCGTGACTCACCACAGGTGTCCTACACCTTACAAGTGTACACCGTCGCAACACATGTCTGCGCTACTGGATGGATAACAAAGGAGTTGGTCAGTACGGCCTCTCTAAGCTCACGAGTGTTGAATTTAGTAAAGAAAGACAGAAAAAAGTAGCCAAACAGCTATGATTTGGCTACAAATACAACAAATAATTGTTTGTGGGCATCCTAAAATCTCTCGCCGGTATTGTCAAATCTTTACTCGCTGAGTTGCCCAGCCGTGATGACCCTAAACTCAATTCAGAGTGATTTTTCCTCTTGTGGCTCACCCTCATTTTAGATAAAAACGTCAACAGTTGTCATGACCTATTGTTTCAGTTAAAATACCATAGCGTCAAATTCAACCTGTCCACCGTTTCCAAAGCTTGGAAACACAGAGACCCTGCGCCAATTCAGAAGATTTACCAAAAATTAGTTCGAAACCTGTGGTAATCTTTGATTCAGTCACGGTAGTTCACGTGGCTTAGATAACGATGCTTGTGAGCTATGTTTTCTCTAGGCGCACTGCATACCACTGCACATAGCCGCCATTGGGCAGTCGTAGCTCGCAACCAGTGTCTATCAGGTGTTGCGCTTGGCTAACAGCATCAGGTAACGGCTGTAAATCGTAGGGCAACTCTAAGTCCGGTAATTCTAAATAGGTCACAAGCTTCTCTTGCAACTCTGCCGCAGTTAGAAACACCTCTGTGGCGGTGGTTGACTCCAAAACAACATACCAGCCTTCTCTAGGCATTACATCCACCCCGATAAAAATGATCCATTGAGTTCACGTCCAGTCTAGGCACCAGCTTGAAGTGCCTCCACCTCTTTCAGGAGCCGCTCAATGGGTGCATTTGCCTCCAAAAAGGAAAAGAGATGCTTATACCGTAGCGTTCCCTGCCGATCAATCAAGAATTGCGCTGGTAAGGGTGCTCCCAGTGCTTGCCCTGTTCCATACTTACGAAACAGGCGACATTGGGGATCCACCAGCAATGGCATCTTCAACCCCAAGTCTGCTGCCACTTGTTCACTTTGCCGTTGATCAGTACTCGTGACCACAAGTACTGCTGTCCCCTTACTCTGAAATGTTTCATAGTGTTCATTTAGCGCTTTGAGATGGGGGTAGCACAAGGGACAGTACTGGTGCTCCGTGAAAATGCGGGTAAACGCGAGTAGTAGGGGCTGCTCTTGCCACACTGCTGAAAGACGCACCTGGTTAGCCAACCCAACTGCAGGCAATTCACCGTCAGGAACCGCTTCTCCCTGTAGCAGTTGATTATGAGCAGGCACAGGCCATGCATTTTGCCAAAAGCGGTCATTAAAAAGGCCACTGAAGTTATTCGAGGTCAGGAAAGGTAACTGAATGGCCATAACTCTCTCTTGCTCTTAACTGCTCAGCCCCTAGGGAGATATTTTAATGGCTGTTGGCTCCAGAAATGTTGAAAGTAGATACATAACTTTATCTGCTACCCAATGGTTTTACGATCAAAACGGTTACCATTACCTGTAAGGCTGATGGATGGTATGTAACATGGGGTCACTGAGAAACCCATACTCTATGCGTCAGCATGAGTGCGGAAGTATGTCACGGTAAATGTACAGTCTTGATGCGCTTGTGCCCTATGCCCAATATTGCCACACCCTTAGCCGCCCTCAGGCAGCACCGCTGGTTTAAGCTCATTAACGGTGCCAGTTTTCAGGATGTGGCACAGGTGTATAATGTGACGCTGGCCTACAGCTTAGCGGGTGCCGACTGCATTGATGTGGCAGCGGATTCAGCGGTGATTCAGGCAGCGGTTGAAGCAGTGGAAACAGCCCAAAGGCTTGGGGGGGGCCGTCCGCTGATCATGGTGAGTATTAACGATGGCGCAGACCCCCACTTTCGCAAAGCCACCTTTGATCCGCGCCAATGCCCCACCGACTGTGAGCGGCCTTGTCAGCGAATTTGTCCTGCTGCTGCGATTTCGTTTACTGCCGATGTGCAAGGAATCCTGCGCGATCGCTGTTATGGCTGTGGGCGCTGTTTACCCCTGTGCCCCGCTGGCCTTATCCAGACCTACGAACAACCCGCTGCCTTTGCCAACATCACCCCCCTGATTCAGGCAGGCACCGTGCAAGCCCTTGAAATTCATACCCAGCCCCATCGCTACGATGCCTTTTACGCCCTGTGGCAGCAGGTACAGCCGTGGACAGGGTACCTGAAAGTACTAGCCATTAGCTGTCCCCAAGGGGAAGAGGTCATCAGCTATCTGCGGTGGCTCAGTGAGTTGATCCAGCCCCTGCAGTGTGAACTCATCTGGCAGGCGGATGGTCGCCCTATGAGTGGCGATATTGGCGATGGGGCAACCCGAGCCACCATTCAATTTGGCCAAGCCATTCTGGAGGCAAATTTACCCGGATTTGTCCAGCTTGCGGGCGGCACAAATGGGCATACGGTTGCTAAACTCAGGGCAATGGGGTTATTGCCGCCACGGGCAACAGCAAAGGCGATCGCCGGTGTCGCCTACGGCAGTTATGCCCGCAAGTGCTTGGCCGTGTTTCACACAATGGCCGATCAACCATGGCAAACCGTTCCCGACATTCTCAATGCGGCGGTTGCCGCAGCGGCTGCTCTTGTCCACCCTCTCAAATCTGTCCCGTCGCCCCTTGCACCCTATGGTTGAATTGACTGCTGGACAACGTCAGGTTACCGATGATTTGGATCAACTACTGGCCATTTTGCCACCACCCTTGGGGTACTCCCTCACTGATCATCCCCAGCGCGAAGAACTCCTAGAAATTGTTTTAGACTTAGGGCGGCTGCCGGAAGCCCGGTTTATGCAAAGTACCCAGTACCTTGCCGAAACCCCTGTTAGCCGCGAGATGCTACAGTACGCCGTGGCTCGAGTGGGTGAGTTTAGCGGCGATAATCGCGCTGGCATTGAACGCACCCTGCACCGGATTAGCGCCCTGCGGAACCGTCAGGGCACCATCATTGGCCTCACCTGCCGCGTGGGTCGCGCTGTTTTTGGCACGATTGGCATGATTCGCGATCTGGTAGAAAGTGGCCAATCCATTTTGTTGCTGGGTCGCCCCGGTGTGGGTAAAACCACTGCCTTGCGGGAAATGGCGCGGGTCTTAGCGGATGATTTGCGTAAACGAGTGGTGATTATTGACACCTCCAACGAAATTGCTGGTGATGGCGATATTCCCCATCCAGCCATTGGTCGAGCGCGGCGGATGCAGGTGGCTCGCCCCGAACTCCAGCACCAAGTGATGATTGAGGCGGTGGAAAACCACATGCCGCAGGTGATTGTTATTGATGAAATTGGCACCGAACTGGAAGCCTTAGCGGCTCGCACCATTGCTGAGCGGGGGGTGCAACTCATTGGCACCGCCCACGGCAACCAAATTGAAAATTTGATTAAAAATCCGACCTTGGCAGACTTGGTGGGGGGGATTCAATCCGTGACCCTTGGGGATGAGGAGGCACGGCGGCGGGGCACCCAAAAAAGTGTTCTTGAACGGAAAGCTCCTCCCACCTTTCAGATTGCAGTCGAAATGCTCGAGCGCGATCGCTGGGTTGTTCACCTCGATGTGGCCGAAAGTGTCGATCTGCTCCTGCGGGGGCGCGTACCCAATCCTGAGTTACGCACCGTTGCCGAGAATGGCACCGTCGTTGTCACCCATCCGGCGCCGGAACCTAGTCCCCAACGCTCAGAGTGGCCACCTGCCAACGTCCGCAGTTCATGGCGCGACAGTGGCCAGATGCAACCCCTAGGAGAGCCGCTGCGCGATCGCGCCAACTTTGCCCAGCTTCTCGAAGCAACCCTAGATGCACCGACCGTTGGCCCCAACGGCGAGGAACTGCCCCTGCACATTTTTCCCTACGCGGTGAGCCGCCACCACCTCGAGCAAGCCATTCACACCCTGCATCTGCCGGTGGTGATTACGCGAGACATTGATCAAGCAGATGTAATTCTTACCCTGCGATCGCACCTAAAGGGGGAAAGTAAATTACGGCATCTAGCTCATATTCACCATTTGCCAGTCCATAGCATTAAAGCCAACAGCATGGCTCAAATTGTGCGGGGGCTGCGGCACCTATTAGGGATGGAAGACACCAGCCCAACGGACACAGCCGATCTATCCCTGTTTAGTCCTAGCGGCAGTAACGATGAACTCGAAGCCCTTGAGGAAGCGCGCCTTGCGGTCGAAGAAATTGTTCTGCCCAAAGGGCAGGCGGTCGAGCTACTGCCCCGCTCCGCCAATATTCGCCGGATGCAACACGAACTCATTGAGCACTATCAGTTAACCGCCTGTAGCTTCGGCGAAGAACCCAACCGGCGGCTACGCATTTATCCTAGCCGTCCCCATTAGCGGCTGAGTACCGTTATGGATGCCTAGAGGACGCATTCAGTAAGACGATATGTCCCGATGCGCCCTATCTCAGGCCATCCTCAGAGCAGGTGAACAGCAGGAACTACAACAACGACACGCGAATGTGTTACAAAACACAAAAAAAGCCAAGGGAGTCACCTTGGCCGGATGAAAATATCGTGTTTAGCAGTTAACTGCAACCAGGAGCTGCATTACTATTCCCTTCTATAACAGTGGAGGTGGTGATGCCACTGGCGACGGTGACACAGCCGGTCACCCCTGTGCCAGCGGGATCGGTGGCAYTTGTTTTAGCAATTGCACTCGTACCGCCATTAGTAATGATATCGAGCGAGCTGTAACCATCAGGTGTAGAAACGCCTAGTTTTAGGGTAGTGAGATCAGAAGCAAAAGTTGTCTTCTCAAGACGGTAGGCTTGCTGGGCACGGTTAATGGCACCGATGGTATTTTTGGCACTAGAGAGACGGGCTTTGGCGGCTTGGTTCAGCATGGAGGGCAGCGCAATGGCAGCCAGAATACCAATGATGATCACCACCACGAGTAGCTCGATGAGGGTGAAGCCTTCGTCGGCTTTTTTCTTGGCGAGCAGGTGCTGGAGGAATTTAGCTTAAAGCTCAGTTTTCATAACAATGCAACTCCTTGAATTCGAGTGGGGCACGGCAGACTGCCTCTAGAGATCAACATACCCATGCCACGGGGGTAAACTAACAGAGTATCTAAAAATTTTCCACGTTGACCCGTCGCAGGCGTGAATAGCGACGACCGACTCATCCCCGCTATGTACATGGATAGGGGGTTCCGCGAGATCAGTTAAACTGGGAGTAATTGTTCGAACTCGTCAATGGCAGCCGCACATGAAGCACGGTCAACGCATTTCCCAGCGACTCAGTCAACTGGTTTTGGTGCTGGGCTTATCGTTAACCCCCACAAGCGTTGGGCTGGCGCAGTCGAGTAATAGCCAGACCGTGTCCTACAGCCAGTTTATTGCTGACCTCAAAGCTGGGGAGGTCAGCTCTGTCGAGCTGTACCAAGAGCAACGCCTAGCCAAGTTTCGGCGCAAGGATCAGCCAGAGAAGTCGCCCCCAAACGATGTCTTCCTCTTTGACCGCAATCCAGAATTGGTGGAACTCCTGCGGCAAGTCAGCCTCAAATATGGCACCCATGTGCGAGTTGTGCCCTCCGGTAGTGATAGCGTTGTGGTGGGGGTGATTTCTAATCTGTTGCTGGGGTTCTTCCTGCTCATTTTGTTTTTGATGATTATTCGCCGTGCCAATGGCGCTGGTGGCCCCGGTCAAATTTTGAATTTTGGCAAGTCGCGGGCACGCTTTCAGATGGAAGCTCAGACGGGTGTTACGTTTGATGATGTGGCTGGCATTGAAGAGGCTAAGGAAGAACTGCAAGAGGTCGTTACGTTCCTCAAAAGTGCCGAGAAGTTTACCTCTATTGGTGCGCGTATTCCCAAGGGGGTGCTGTTGATTGGGCCGCCGGGCACGGGTAAGACCCTTCTGGCCAAGGCGATCGCCGGTGAAGCCGCAGTGCCCTTCTTTTCTATTTCCGGTTCCGAATTTGTAGAAATGTTTGTTGGTGTCGGTGCCTCACGGGTGCGGGATCTGTTCAAAAAAGCCAAGGAGAATGCCCCTTGCTTGGTCTTTATTGATGAAATTGATGCGGTAGGTCGCCAGCGGGGAGCTGGCATTGGCGGTGGGRATGATGAGCGCGAGCAAACCCTCAACCAACTCCTGACAGAAATGGATGGGTTTGAGGGGAATACCGGCATTATTGTGATTGCAGCCACAAATCGCCCCGATGTCTTAGATGCGGCACTGCTGCGCCCCGGTCGATTTGACCGCCAAATTACCGTGGATTTGCCGAGCTACAAAGGCCGCCTACAAATTTTGCACGTCCATGCCCGCGATAAGAAGATAGCAGACGAGGTCTCCTTAGAGGCGATCGCCCGTCGTACCCCTGGGTTTTCTGGGGCAGAACTGGCGAACCTCCTCAACGAAGCTGCTATTCTCACGGCGCGTCGGCGCAAGAGTGCCATCTCAAACGCCGAAATTGACGATGCCATTGATCGAGTCACCATTGGCATGACCCTCGCCCCCCTACTCAATAGCAAAAAGAAATGGCTCATCGCCTATCACGAAGTGGGGCACGCACTGCTCATGACGCTGCTGAAGCACGCAGACCCCCTCAACAAAGTGACGATTATCCCCCGCTCTGGGGGAGTGGGGGGCTTTGCCCAACAGATCTTTGATGAAGAGCGGGTGGACAGTGGGCTTTATACCCGCGCTTGGCTCCTAGATGAGATCACTATTCTCTTGGGGGGGCGTGCTGCCGAAGTTGAAATTTTTGGCGATGCCGAGGTTACCATCGGTGCGAGTAGTGATCTGCGGGCGGTGGCTAATTTGGCGCGGGAAATGGTCACCCGTTACGGGATGTCTGACTTGGGGCACCTTGCCCTTGAAACCCCGGGCAATGAAGTCTTTTTAGGGCGGGATCTCATGCCGCGATCGGAGTATTCAGAGGCGATGGCGGTGCAGATTGACCATCAAGTGCGCGAAATTGTAATGCACTGCTACGACATTGCCCGTAAGCTCATCCGCGAACATCGCGCGGCGATCGACAAACTCGTTGAACTGCTACTGGAAAAAGAAACGATTGATGGGGATGAGTTCCGAGCATTGGTGCGCCAATACACCCATTTACCAGTGAAAGAACCCGCGTGGAAAGCAATGGCTACGCCAGTATCTTTTGTCGCCAACGACGCACAACAGTCATAGCTTAGGAGCAACCCATGGCGGCAGGGGAGCGAGAGCAGGTACGGCACCTGTTAGTGCTCGAAGATACTGCGGGTCGTCGTCCTATTCTTCTGGAAGCAGCCACCTATTCCATTGGGCGCGACCCTACGAACTCCATTGTGCTGCACTCAAAGATGGTGTCACGGCAGCATGGCCTGCTGTTACGAGTCACCAGTCCCGAGAGTAATAGCTATCTTTTTCGGCTCATTGATGGCGATCTCCAAGGGAAGCGCAGCACCAACGGTATTTTAGTGAATGGTCAGCGTACAATTTCCCATGACTTGCGCAGCGGCGACATGATCGTCTTCGGTGGCGATGTGCGGGCACGCTACTTGACGCTGACCAACCTGACCAATGCAGAGTTTAGCGACTTTTGCCAAAGTACGGATGTATTGGGGTTCTTATCAAAAACCACCAACCCCTTCGCCACCTTAGTTCCCCATGACCAAACCAACATTGAAGAATTTAGTGAAGCCGCCCTTGTGCGCTTGGCCTCCTACCCGGAATTGACCCCCACCCCCATTTTAGAAGTGGATTTAGAGGGTCACGGTGACGTATCTGAACCCAGCAGCAGTGATGCAGTTTGGGGATTTACAGCAGCGCAAACTGAGTCACCCCTTGCTCATTGGCTTGCCAGAGCTAGCGTGCTATATGCAGCAAACCCAAGAAAAAGTCCATGTACGGGAAGTGGAATACCAGCAGCGTATCTATGAACAGTCCATTCACTATATCTACGAGAGTGAGTTAATTCGCAGCTATGTGATGGATGTTACCGATCGCAAGCGAGCGGAGGAGCAACTGCGCAACCAAGCCCGTCGCGAAGCAATTATTAACCGGATTATTCAAGCCATGCGGACGACCATGGTGGCAGCGGAAGTCTTGCAAATTACGGCTGATCTTTTACTGGAGGTTCTGGGTTCTAGTCTGTGTTTGATTACCCAATCTACAGTTGATAGTTCTACCTATGCTGCGCGTGCCCACCTGAACCCGCCCCCGTCACCGTTGGTTGCCCTGAACAGAGCAGTTATTGCCACCTATGAACCCGCCTTAATCACGGGTGAACAGATCATGTTGATCACGGGAAGTGGGGAGATTCCGGATCGCCTCCAAGAGCAGATCACTCACTGTAATGTCAATGCTCTGGTGGTCACCCCCTTAATTTATCTGGGGCAACTGTTGGGGCATATTACTCTGCTGGAGGTTGACAGCGAGGCGATTGAGCGCACCTCGATCTTTTGGGGCGATGGCCAAATGCTACAGCAAACTTTACCCAATGGTTGGACCTTCGATGATTTAAGCTTACTGAAAACCATTGCCGATCAGTGTGCCCTAGCGATTCATCAAGCCCAGCTTTACCAGAGGGTGCAGGAACTGAATGCGGATCTCGAGCGGCAAGTGCGGGCGCGAACCGCAGAATTAGAGCAAAAAATGAAAGAGCTAGAGCGGCTCAATGCGCTCAAGGATGATTTTCTCAGTACCGTGTCTCACGAATTGCGCAGCCCCATGGCCAATATGAAAATGGCAATTCACATGCTCAAACACACGCCCATGGACGAACGACAGCAGCGTTATCTGAATATCCTCAGCAATGAGTGTGCGCGTGAAACAGAGCTGATTAACGACCTGCTCGACCTTCAGCGCCTAGAAGCGGGGCGCAGCCAAATTCAACAGGAGCTGATTGATCTTAATACATGGCTCCCTCTCATCCTTGAACCGTTTCATAACCGGATGCAGCAGCGGCAGCAGTGTTTGCAAATTATCCAGCCCGCCTCGTTGCCGCCACTGCTCTCCAATCGCCACGCCTTGGAGCGCATTTTGGCAGAGCTACTGAACAATGCCTACAAGTACAGTCCGGCGGGTGGGCAAATTACGTTATCCTTKCTGCTGCTAGAGGGCGATCGTCTGCAAATTCAAGTCAGCAACCCCTCTGAAATTCCCAGTAGCGAACTGCCGCGCATTTTTGAAAAGTTTTACCGCATCCCCAACGCCGACCCATGGCAGCAGGGGGGAACCGGCCTAGGCTTGGCCTTGACCCAAAAACTGGTGCAGCAATTACGGGGAGAGGTTAGTGTCACCAGTACTGCGGGTTACACCACCTTTACCCTTATTTTCCCCATTGCTAAAACTGCTGAGAGTTGATCCCCACCCCTAATGATAAAATAGGGTGCTAACATTTTCAGGGTGCCATGACCCTTTCGCGAGTCGCTTTAAGTAACCTACAGCGGGAGTTAGAGCAGTTATTAGCGCGCTTGGACAGCCAACCCCACGGCGATCTCATTTACCAAGCCCTGCAAATATTTACGAATATTGCTGACGAGGAACTCGAACGGCTGGATTGGAAAATACTCCGTTCGTGCTTGCGGGATATGCACCAAGCGCTGCGGGTGTTTGCCCCCTATCGCCACACCCGCAAAATTTCAATTTTTGGCTCCGCCCGTACAGTGGATACCGCACCGGTCTATCACATGGCGGTCAAGTTTGCCCAAGCAGCCAGTGCTGCCGGATTTATGATCATCACTGGTGCAGGGGGCGGCATCATGGAGGCGGGCAATAAAGGCGCGGGTCCAGAGAAGTCCTTTGGCCTCAACATTGAATTGCCCTTCGAACAGGGAGCTAACCCCTACATCGAAGGCGACCCCCGCCTGATTCACTTTAAGTATTTCTTTACCCGCAAGGTATTTCTGATCAAGGAAACGGACGCGATCGCCGTCTTTCCGGGGGGCTTTGGCACCCAAGATGAAGCCTTTGAGTGTCTCACCCTCTGCCAAACGGGCAAAGCCCCGCCAACCCCGCTCGTGTTGATGGATGTGCCGGAAGGCACCTACTGGCAACGTTGGGATCAACTGGTGCAAGAGGAGTTTTGTGGCGCGGGTCTCATTAGTAACGAAGACCGCGAACTATATCGTATCTGCACCAATGTTGAGGAGGGGTTAGAGTATTTAAGCGGGTTTTATCGGGTGTATCACTCCTGCCGCTACGTGGGCGATCGCCTCGTGTTGCGCCTCAACCAAGACATTAGTGATGCGGCCTTGGCAGACCTTAATCGCGATTTTGCCGATATTCTTCTCTCCGGTCGCATTGAGCGCACTGCCCCCCTGCCGCGCGAAATAGAAGACGAACAGCCCACCAACCACCCCCTGTTAACCCATACCCTGCATCTGCCTCGCCTGATCCTGCACTTTAACCAGCGGGACTACGGTCGGTTGTATCAACTGATTTATCGCCTCAATGGCTTGGCAACCGCCACAGCCACCTACCATCCCGAACGCAAGTAGGGCTGGACTGTATTGATTAGTAGAGATTGACCATCACCGATTGACAGCATACCCATGATTGAACGTTACACCCTTGCCCCGATGGGGCACCTTTGGACGGATGCCTATAAATTCAAAACGTGGCTCGATGTAGAACTAGCCGTTTGTGAAGCTCAGGCAGAACTAGGGTATATCCCTGCGGAGGCGTTGGCAGACATTAAAGCAAAGGCCGCCTTTGACCCGCAGCGAGTGCTGGAAATCGAGGCCGAAGTCAAGCACGATGTGATTGCCTTTCTCACCAATGTCAACGAGTTTGTCGGCGATGCTGGGCGCTACATTCACCTTGGCTTGACCAGTTCCGATGTGCTAGATACCGGCTTGGCGTTGCAGTTGGTGGCGAGCTTGACCCTCCTTCAGGAGCAATTAGAGCATCTTATCCAAACTGTGCGCCATCGTGCCCAAGAACACCGCTATACCGTTATGGTAGGGCGCAGTCACGGCATTCATGCCGAACCCATTACCTTCGGCTTTAAGCTCGCTGGCTGGTTGGCCGAACTCCTGCGCCATCGCGATCGCCTCTGTCAGCTCCAGCGCACCATTGCAGTCGGTAAAATTTCTGGTGCAGTGGGCACCTACGCCAATATTGATCCACAGGTCGAAGCGATCGCCTGCCAAAAACTAGGATTACACCCCGATACTGCTTCTACTCAAGTGATCTCGCGCGATCGCCACGCTGACTATGCCCAAACGCTTGCCCTTTTGGGTGCTACACTTGAGCGCTTTGCGGTTGAAATTCGCAACCTCCAGCGCACCGATGTCCTCGAAGTCGAGGAATTCTTCTCTAAAGGGCAAAAAGGCTCCTCCGCCATGCCTCACAAACGCAACCCCATTCGTTCCGAGCGGGTCACCGGTCTCGCACGAGTGCTGCGCGGCAACGCCATGGCTGCCCTCGAAAACGTTGCCCTTTGGCATGAGCGGGATATTTCCCACAGTGCCGTAGAGCGGGTCATCCTCCCTGATAGCTCAATTCTATGCCACTTTATGCTGGTCGAGATGACGGACTTAGTGCAACACCTCCAAGTCTATCCCGAGAATATGCGCCGCAATATGAACTGCTACGGCGGCGTAATCTTTAGTCAGCGGGTGTTACTGGCACTGGTGGAAAAAGGCCTGAGCCGCGAAGCCGCCTATGCCCTAGTCCAAAAACACGCCCATGCCGCTTGGAACCGCACCGATGGTGACTTTGCCGCTAATCTCAGAGGCGATCCCGAGGTGATGCAGTACCTGAGCACCACTGAGTTAGAGGCGTGTTTTAACCCCGATCACCACCTCAAGCACCTCGAAGACATTTACCAGCGGCTGAGCATTTGAACCAACACCAGCCAGTGCAGCTCCTCAGCCTCACCACCCTAATCTTTGCCCTTACCATTGCGGTGGCCTTGGGGTGGATTATTTTGCAGATTGGGATAACAGCCTTTCCGGCGATTGAAAAGTTCGGGCTAGGTTTTTTGACCAGCACCACCTGGGATCCAGTTCGCAATATCTACGGAGTGCTGCCGCAAATTTACGGCACAATTGTCAGTGCCCTCATTGCCCTACTGGTAGCGGTGCCCCTTGGGTTGGGGATTGCAGTTTTCCTCAGTGATGACGATGGGAAGCTTCAGTGCATTTGCAGGCGGCGTTGCCTTGGCAGTGGTGATGTTACCTATTGTGATGCGCACGGCTGAAGAAGGTCTGGTATTGGTTCCTGAGGACGTCCGCTTAGCTGCTTTTGGCCTAGGCGCCACGCGTTTTGAGGTAGTTAGCCGTGTTTTGACACTCCCACCGACTAAAGTCGGGGGATTCTTACGTAGTCCACAAACGAACTCGTAAAGGCGTGAGCAAACCGCCCCTACACAGTTCCTAGAGGCAAAGCCCCAAGGTTCTGCTTACTTGTAGCAACTGTCGCCGATTGGGTTTTTCACCAAGGATGGCGACCAAGTATAGTTTAGCACAGAGCGACTAAAGTCGCTTGCGGGCTTTTCCACCCCGTACTGAAGTACGAGGCTTCCAGCCTTACCCGTTGTGACTTTGGATATTTATGCCAACCAAGTCACTGCCCTCATTGGTCCGTCTGGTTGTGGGAAAAGTACGCTACTGCGTTGCTTTAATCGCATGAACGATCTGGTTCCCGGTGCCCGTGTCGAGGGGAAGATTACCTATCACAATAAAGATCTTTACGAAAAAACAGTTGATCCAGTTGAAGTGCGGCGGCGGGTTGGCATGGTGTTTCAAAAGCCAAATCCATTCCCGAAATCTATCTACGATAATGTGGTTTTTGGTGCACGGGTCAATAAGTATAAAGGAGACCTAGACGAGCTTGTAGAAACGTCTCTGCGCCAAGCGGCGTTGTGGGATGAAGTCAAGGACAAACTCAAGGAAAGTGGTCTATCGCTCTCCGGCGGGCAACAACAGCGGCTGTGTATTGCCCGGACGATCGCCACCCGCCCAGAGGTAATTCTCATGGATGAACCTTGCTCTGCGCTTGACCCCATCTCCACCCTCAAAGTGGAGGAGCTGATTCACGAATTAAAACAGAACTATACAATTGTGATTGTCACCCACAATATGCAGCAGGCGACCCGGGTGAGCGATCGCACCGCCTTTTTCAATGCTGAGGCCACTGCTAAGGGGAATCGAGTAGGCTACCTTGTGGAGTGTGATGCCACCAGCGTCATCTTTAACAGTCCGAAAGAGCAAGCAACGATGGACTATGTGAGTGGGCGCTTTGGTTGATGTGCCCCAATTTAGCAAGAATGCCTCACCAAGCGTGCTATAGTAATAAGTCCGAGGGCGAGTGGCGAAATGGTAGACGCACTACACTCAAAATGTAGCGGGGTTTCCCCATGTCAGTTCGAGTCTGACCTCGCCCATACAGTTTATACGCCTTGCGCTTCAACGACTCCCTCTGCGGCAGCCTGATCTAGGAACCATGTACACTGCCCCTCGATCAGCATAGCTGGATAGGTGTGCGGGTCACCAGTGCGGCTAAGGATGTGACGAAGGGCGGTTTGTTTATTCGCTCCAGTCACCAGAAAGAGGATGTACCGCGCTTGGTTAATAAACGGTACGGTCAAGGTTAGGCGCGGTTGCCCATCCTTATCCCCCACGGTAACAAGGCGATCGCGTACCTGCAACGCGGCAGTGTGTGGAAACAAGGAAGCCGTATGGCCATCCGGCCCCATCCCTAAAAGGATGAGATCTAACGAGGGAATGGTGCCCGTTGCAGGAGCCAACACCTGCTGTAAGGTTGCTTCATAGCGATCAGCCGCCACGGCTGGGTCTGGCTCATCCGTTGGCATCGGGTGAATATTTGCGGTTGGAATGTCAATGTGCTTAAGCCACGTGGCCATGGCCATACCCGCATTACTGTCGGGGTGATCGTGGGGGACGTAGCGTTCATCGCCCCAAAAGATTTGCCATTGCGCCCAAGGGGTGTTCGCCTTGGCCAATCCTTCATACAGGGGTTTGGGGGTGTTACCTCCCGCTAGGGCAATTGTGAAGCACCCCCGCTTGCTAATTGCTGCTGCCGCCTGCTCAAGAACAGTATCAATTGCGGCAGCGGTGAGTGCCTGTAAGGTGGGGAAGATCTGAATGCGTGGTGTGTTCATAAACCATGGGGGGACTAGGGTAAATCGGGGCGGATAACGCCATCCTCAGCAGTACCAAGGACGGGACTAGAGAAGGGATCGGCATTGCCCTGCCAGTTAAACCCATTGATGCGGAAGAGAATGGCGGCAATTTGGCGATCAAGGTTATAGCGTACCACCACCCCATAGGTGCGGCGGCTATACTCCACTAGAATATCCGTATTAAAGACAGCACCGGTATCAACGTTAATTTGCATTTGTGCCCCTGCTCGCACCGGCCCGTACAGTTGTTGCAACAGACCCACATTGACAACGCTAAAGTCAGCAATCCGATCAAACAGGTAGGGGGACGACTGATCATTAAAGGTCTGGGTAAACCCCAGATCGAAGCTAGTGTAGTCAAACCAGTTGCGAGACAAGTGGCCAAACTGTCCCCGAAACCCGGCGCCCGTGATCAGGGCGGGCTGGGTACTGCCGTTGGTATAGTAGTTGGCCACGCCACCAACGTTTGTGTAGAACTGCAAAAAGGGCTGTACAGGGCGAGGGGTGTAGCGCAATCCTTCGGTTTGGGTGGGGGGCAAGGGCGTCCCCTGCCAGAGGGGGGTAACCCAATTCAGGTTAGCTCCTGCTTGCAGCCGACCGAGGGTGGGTTCTGGGGGTAAGGAGGCCAAATCACTGGCGGCAGTGACATACTGGCCACCAAGAAGATAGCTGAGGGTGAGACCATGGCCCAAGGGAATACCGGGGGAGGTAAACGTGCCGCCAAAACTACTTTTGAGTTCCTGCTCGCCCAGGGAGCCGTTGAAAATGCGTTGGCGATAAATCGCCGAAACATTAAAAAGATTTTGGCTGTTGATGCTGTGGCGTAGTTGGGCGATCGCCCGCGAGGTGCGAGGCCAGTCAGCAGGGTCTAGGGTCGTTAAAAACCCATAGCCACGGATACGGGTTTGGGGACTAAACCGATGGCTGAGTTCCATGGCCGCTCCATAGCTATTGGCACGGGTAAGGGCAAAATTATTACTGAGAATGCGCTGCAGATAGATAGAGGGCAACAGCGTCAGCGTGGTGTTGCGGGTATTAATGGCGGCGTAACGGTAGATTAAGAACMCCCCGCCGCGATCCTGCTCATCATAGCCAAATTCTAGGGGTAAAATTTCGTAGGGACGGCCAACCACAAATTGTCGTAGGACAATGGGTAAGGCCACTCGCTGATCAAACACCACCCGGCCTCGTCGTAGAGTTAAGAGTGTTTCGTCGGGGTTGATGGGTTGTGCGGTGGCCTCCTGTGCCCGCACTTCTAATTCTGGTGGACTAAAGGGATCGTTAGTAACGCGGAGATTCGTGGCGTACCAACGGCGACCATCAAATTCCAGCCGATCGGCTTCAAAGCGCAACCGATCTAGCGCATCGGTGACCTCTGCTTGGAGAGTCCGTCGTTCACTGTCACTAAACCCAGGCAAGTTGGATGGGTCAGCGCTGCGGCTGATGTCTAAATCTTGATTGACGCGGGAGGCATTGACAACGCCACTGGCATTAGTTATCAGCCCTTGATCAAGTTGCAAATTATACTCGAGGCGATCGCCCCGCAGCACCTGATCGCCCCGCGTAATTGTGACATTACCTTCCGCTACTAAAATTTGCGACGTCAGGTCGGTTTGAATGCGATCGGCACTTAGCTCGGCTTGCCGAAAACGCAATAAAACATTGCCAATGGCACTAAAGAGACGACGCAGCAGATCAAATTCTTGGCGATCGGCGGTAACCTCAAGGGGTTGATCTCGGACAACGGCAGTATCTGCATCGGCCTCGGCTAAACGTAATGGCGCAGTGAAATCCGCAGTTGGGTTGACCGTTGGTGGAACGGAGACGCTCAGGTCTGGAACAACCGGCGCCCCGAGCAGATCTGCTTGAGCTACCCCAGTGACCTCCGTAATATCCGCCGGTTGATTGAGTAACGGGGGGGGAAGACTTGCAAATACTGGCAGCCAAAACAAGGGTCAAGATTCCTCATGGTTACTGCCTTGATACGTTACCCGATGTTCCCCCCCTTTGGCGAGGGTTACTCTAGATCTTTGCGTTTGGGATTACGGGCAGGATCCCCAGACAGGAAGCCAAAGACAAAGAGCAAGACAAAGAACGTGACCACGATATAAACAGTGATTTTGAGGGTTTCCATGGCGCAGATATTTCTCGAAGCGTCAACTTTTGATCATACGGGATTGCGGAACCGCTTTTGCACAAACCCCCTGAAGCGGTGCCAGTTCGCTTTCACATCGGGTAGGGCTGGAAGCCCCGTACTTCAGTGCGGGGAGGAAAGCTCCTTTAGCAACTTCAGTTGTTTTAGGTTATAATTGTACTGCGGACACCAGAAACGGTTGTTCAAGGCACTGGTAACGGTCGATTGGGGGTGTTGTAAACCACCCCAGAGGCTCGCGGTTGGCTTGCTAACTGCAGGGCTACTAAAAGCTCCCTGCTTTAGCTGGGAGTAGTTTACAGTCTTTTATAGTCGCCCAAAGCGGCGGTGGCGTTGCTGAAAGTTCCGGAGTGCCTCATGGAAGGCGGCTCGGTCAAAATCGGGCCAGAGGGTGTTGGTCACGTAAATTTCCGCGTAGGCCACCTGCCACAGCAAAAAGTTGCTCACCCGCATTTCGCCACTGGTGCGAATCAGCAAATCGGGATCCGGTAACCCCCCAGTGTACAAATGCCGCTCAAAGAGCACCTCATCAATGTCCGCTGGATCTAGTACCCCTGCTTTAACCTTTGCTGCAAGGGAGCGACAGGCTTGGATAATTTCCCGCCGGCCGCCATAGTTCGTGGCTACCACAAACTTGATCTTTTGATTATGAGCCGTCGCCGACATCGCCCGCTCAATTTCCGCTTGCAGCGAGGGGGGTAAACAGGTTAAATCTCCCACAAAGTGGATTTGTACCCCTTCTTCGACCATTTCTGGGAGTTCCCGCCGCAGCACCCGCTCAAAGAGGGTCATTAAAAAATCGACTTCCGGTAGAGGGCGACCCCAGTTTTCCGTTGAAAAGGCGTAGGCGGTTAAGGCCTCGATTCCCCAGTCTTTGCAGCAGCGCAGCAAGTCCTTGAGGGTATCTACCCCCCGCTGATGCCCCATAATCCGGGGTAAGTGCCGTTGCCGTGCCCAGCGACCATTCCCGTCCATAATGACAGCGACATGGCGAGGAAGGCGATCGGGATCAAGATCATCCGGTAGTGTGATCAGGGAATGGGGCTGTAGGGTCATGGGCACATCCAATAGGCTCAAATTAGCGGAGAGGCCAAACCATTTTCCAGAATTTTAAGCTGCGGTTACGCTGACTTGGCTTGGAAGTTCCCGCCGTTTCCTCCTGCACGTACTGACGCAGCAACTCCCCTAGTTTACTGCTTGTGAGGGGACGCTGAAGGTCTCCCTTAAAGGCAAGGGAAATTGAGCCTGTCTCCTCAGAGACGACAACGCAAACGCAGTGACTAATACGCTCGGTAATGCCCAAGGCGGCACGGTGACGGGTACCCAACTGCCATGGCCCCGTGCGCTCTGACAAGGGCAAAATGAGCTTGGCCGCCACCACTTCACTGCCGCGTACCCAAATAGCGCCATCGTGTAGGGGCGAGTTCACCTGAAAAATTGAGGTAATGAGTTCGGGAGAGAGGCGAGCCTGCAAGGGAATGCCAGCATGGGTAAAGTCTTGGGGGCTGAGCTGGGTGTGGGTTTCTAGGAGAATTAACGCGCCTGTGCGATCCTGAGAGAGTTCTTTCACCGCAGCAACCACTAGATCCACAGCATCATTGGTCAGGGTTGACTCCACCCTTGGTTGGCCAAAAAACTGCCCCCGCCCTAACTGCTCTAGGAAAATACGGATTTCCGATTGGAGAATCACTGCTAGCGCCACCGCTGACCCCACGACCAGATTATTCAGGACAAAGGTGAGAAAGTTAAGTTCAAGCGCCCGACTCAGGGATGCAGCAAAAATGAGGAAGATAAAGCCACGTACCATCCACAGCGTCCGCCGCTCTGCAATGACCCGTAAAATGGTGTAGGTTAAGGCCAACACCAACACCACATCCACAAGCATTTTTAAGCGGGTTTGTGTTTCTGAGGAAACCAGTGGCCACGGTAGGGTTCCAAGGAGGCCAAGGGTGAGGACAATCATCCAAGTACTCTCGTCCTCCTAGGTGGTGGGTGTCAGGCGTAGGGGTAAAACATCGTGAGCCGTAAGATCTGCGTAGGTTTCCCGTTGCAAAATTAGATTCGCCTCGCCTTCACACACCAGTACTGCTGCTGGCCGCGTTAGGCGGTTGTAGTTAGAGGCCATGCTGTAGTTATAGGCACCGGTGCTGGCAATAACAAGGATATCGTTGGGTTGCAGGGGGGGTAAGGTGGCGGCTGGCAGCAAAATGTCGCCGGATTCGCAGTGCTTGCCAGCAATGCAGACAGTGTCAGTGGCAGCGGCAGTCATGCGATTGGCGCACAGGGCGGTGTACTGCGCTTGGTAGGTAATGGGGCGGGGGTTGTCAGACATGCCCCCATCGACAGCAATGTAGGTACGTAGCCCAGGAATGGTTTTGCGACTGCCGACTGTGTAGGCGGTAACGGCGGCTGGCCCAACAATGGAGCGCCCCGGTTCACAAATGAGTTTTGGCAAGGCAAGGTTGCGATCGCGACAGGCATGGCTGAGGTGATGGCTAATGGCTTTGCTCCACGGGGCGATCGCCGGTGGATTATCGGTTTCAACATAGCGAATACCTAGACCGCCGCCTATGTTCAGTTCCCGCATGGGCAGCATAGCCTCCCGCGCTGCTTGGAGCCACTCCACCAGAACGATGCACAAATCAAGGTGGGGTTGCTGCTCAAAGATCTGCGACCCAATATGAGCATGGATTCCAACCCAGTCAAGTTCAGGATGGGCGCGGGCAAACCGGAGCAGCTCAGGAAATTGCTGGGGATCGAAACCAAATTTACTGTCAAGATGCCCCGTGCGGATATACTCATGGGTGTGGCACTCAATCCCCGGCGTCAGTCGCAGCATCACCCGGGGCGGCATTCCCAGATCGTGCTCTTCGGCATAGGCAGCCAATCGTTCTAACTCCAACCAATTGTCCGCCACAATGGTACAGTTCACTTCAAGGGCGTAGAGCAATTCTTGAGGGGATTTGTTGTTACCGTGGAAGTAAATCTTGGAGGCAGGCACACCCGCCGCCAAGGCGGTGTAAAGTTCACCCCCAGAGGCCACATCAATGCCTAACCCTTCGCTATGGGCAAGGGCGCAGGTTGCTAAGGAGTTCCACGCTTTGGAGGCATATAGTACTAGGGTGTCACCTCCATAGCTGTGCTGGAAGGTATCGACGTACTGGCGACAAGCGGTGCGAAAGGTTATCTCGTCAAGGATGTAGAGGGGGGAGCCAAACTGGGCAACAAGTTCAACAACATCACAGCCACCAATGACAAGATGTCCTCGAGAATTAGTTTCGGCGGTAAGTGGCAAAATTTGCTGATTTGGTGAAAGGGGGGCAAAGGCTGGAGTCATGGCTGAATGTTGACAGAAATCTAACGGTTAGGAGCGAGCTACTCCTCTCAATTTTAGGCGGGATTTGGGCGATCGCTCACCCTAGAAAATTGTCGCTTCAAAATCTCTCGCGGCTGCCATCCTACTTTGACTGGGAGGGTGCCAAGTTCAAGAAGAAGGGTGGTGTGCCACCCTCGCCATTGATGACAAGCACCTCTGGCACTTGGGCACCGCCCTCTCGCCACGCTTCAATGGCTTCTTTTTGCAGAACCAGTTGCCCCCCTGCTGCCTTCAAGGTTTCAGCTAATAGGCGTTGGGCTTCTGCTTTGCCTTGGGCGCGGTTAATTTCGGCTTGGGCTTGCTGGGCGGCTTCTTGGGCGACATAGACGGCCCGCTGCGCCCGCTGCTCAGCAATTTGTTTGTCTTCTACAGCCTTAGAAAATTCGTTAGAAAAGTCCAGATTCACCACACTGGTGTCAAGGACAATGATGTTGTATTTGGCAAGGCGATCGCTAAGGGCCGTATCAAAGTCATCCTTCAGTTCATCGCGTTTTGTAATAGCTTCTTCAGCAGTGCGGCGAGCAGCAGCAATTTTGAATGCTTCTTGAGTTTGTGGGGCAATGATTTTGGTAACAATATTCTCAAGAGTCCCTTGGGTGCGGCGAACCTCCACAACGGCTAAAGGATCGAGACGAAAATTAATGGCAAAACTGGCGGTAATATCCTGTAGGTCTTTTGTGGCACTTTTGGCAGGAACTTCAAATTTTTGCACCGTAACATCGTAAATATCCACGGCGGCAATGAAGGGGGGTTTCCAGTGCAACCCTTCCAACAGCGGCCCATCTTGAGCCTTCCCGAGAATACTTAAGACCCCTGCTTGACCGGGGTTAATGACCACCACTGAATTGAGCAGAAAAACGAAGATCACCCCCGCCACAATTAGGACAGCAGACATCAGGCGAGAGTTGAGCAGTTGATTCATATAGCTTTCAGGGCAATTGGGAAAACCGGATCGCAACGCTCTATCGATCCCATATCTGCACTCAGAGTCTAGTCATGGCGATCCTGCAAGGCTCGTCGGCAGGTGATGTGCCAATTCTAGCAGATGGCAGCCTATGCCTACGGCAGGCTCAGCCTAGACCGTCCACAATGGCTGGCAAGCTGGCTAAACGGATACTGCCGATCTAACGGGCAATAATCTTGCTAGAGTACAGGTAGTCTGTCATTCGCTGAACGTCCTATGCGGTTGCCCATTACTGCTGCCCAAGCGGCTTACTACGGTGATGCCTACTACCGAACACCGCCGCCTGATTTGCCGTCGTTACTGTTGAAGGAGCGCATTGTTTATCTGGGGATGCCCTTAGTACCAGCGGTAACGGAACTGATTATTGCTGAGCTACTGTACTTGCAGTACGACGACCCCGAAAAGCCCATTCGCATCTACATCAATTCCACGGGAACCTCCCGCTACGATGGTGAACCGATTGGTTTTGAAACTGAAGCCTTTGCTATCTGTGATACGTTACGCTACATTAAGCCGCCAGTGCATACGATTTGCATTGGTCAAGCGATGGGGATGGCAGCCATGCTCCTCTCGGCAGGAACAAAGGGGTGTCGCGCTAGCTTGCCCCACGCCACCATCGTGCTTCACCAGATGAAAAGCTATGCCCAAGGCCAAGCCTCAGACATTCAAATTCGTGCCCGAGAGGTTCTAGCCAATAAGGAAACGATGATTCAGATCTTGGCGCAAAATACGGGGCAGCCCCCAGAACGCATTAGCCGCGACATGGATCGGCTGCTATACATGACCCCTTATGCAGCGAAGGAGTACGGTATTATTGACCGGATTTTGGAGCCGGAAGCCGCACCAAAGCTGCCAGCAACACTCAGCTAATTGCCTAGGATACACCCAGAATTGCATACTAGCCATAACCCGCTAGTCTATGGGTGTGCACGAAGAGGTTCTAATGGCTCGCAGCAGCCGTCGCAAAGCACAGCAGTTTTGGCAAGACTTTTGGGCGTTTGCCCTCAAGGGCAACGTGATTGATCTGGCAATCGCGGTGATGATTGGTGGAGCCTTTGGCCGGGTTATTTCGTCTCTTGTTCAAGATGTGCTCATGCCCTTGCTCAACCCGATTATTCCGGGTGGTAATTGGCGGGAAATAACCGTTGGAAGCGGGATTAAAATTGGTAGTTTTTTGGGCAACGTGCTTGATTTTGTGATCATTGCTCTGAGTCTGTTTGTTATTTTGCGATGTCTCCTGCCCGTCTTACCCAAAAGACCCCCATCCTCGGAACAACGACAGTGTCCGTACTGTCTAGAGCAGGTTCCCCTTGCAGCAACGCGCTGTCGTGCCTGTACCGCTGAGTTACCGCCCCTTTGAGGAGATTTACATGTTGGTTTGGCGATCGCCCCGTTGGCTCCGGTGGTGCTGTTGGCTCCTCTTAGGGCTGTGTTTAGCCCTGCTGCCTAGTTGCGTTTCACCACCAGCCACGAATGGCACCCAGATTGAGTTCTGGACCATGCAACTCCAGCCGAAATTCACCGATTACTTCAACACCCTGATTGCTAAGTTTGAAGCCCAACACTCTGGGGTTAAGGTACGCTGGGTGGATGTGCCATGGACGGCAATGCAAAGCAAAATTTTAACCGCCGTTTCTGCTCGTACAGCACCAGATGTGGTTAACCTCAACCCTGACTTTGCCTCGCAATTGGCAGCACGGAATGCATGGCTGAACCTCAATGACTACGTGCCCGCAGCGGTACGGCAGAGCTACTTACCCAAAATTTGGGAGGCCACCACCCTCGATGGCCAGAGTTTTGCCGTGCCTTGGTACTTAACCTCACGGATCACTATCTACAACCAAGACCTCCTCAAGGCGGCGGGCGTGGAAACACCACCCCAAACCTACGCAGAACTGGCCACCGTTGCCAAAGCAGTTAAAGAAAAAACGGGGAAATACGCCTTCTTTATCACTATGGTGCCGGAAGACTCTGCCGAACTCATGGAATCGATGGTACAGATGGGGGTGACCTTAGTGGATGACGAAGGACGGGCAGCATTTAATAGTCCTGAGGGGCGCGCCGCATTTCAGTACTGGGTGGATTTGTACCGTCAGGGATTGCTGCCGCCGCAAGTGCTGACCGAGGGCCATCGTCAGGGAATTGAACTGTACCAGTCAGGGCAAACAGCACTGCTAATGACCAGCCCAGAGTTCTTAAATACTATTGCCACTAATGCCCCGACGATTGCCGCCGTTTCTGCCCCTGCGCCCCAACTAACGGGGGAGACGGGTAAAAAAAATGTTGCGGTCATGAACCTGCTGGTGCCTCGGCAAACGCAGCATCCTGATCTTGCCGTTGAATTTGCGCTGTTTGTTACAAATAACGAGAATCAACTGGCGTTTGCCAAAGCTGCTAATGTGTTGCCCTCAACCCAAGCGGCCTTAGACGATCCCTACTTTCAGTCGGTGGGGGCAACAGCCACGCCCGTGGAGCGTGCCCGGGCGGTGAGTGCGGCGCAAATGTCGCAGGCACAAGTCCTGATTCCACCAGTGCGCGATATTAAGCAACTGCAACGGCTGCTCTACGAAAACCTGCAAGCTGTTCTGCTGGAGCGCAAAACAATTGATCAGGCTCTCAATGATGCGGCCACCGCGTGGAATAGCCGCTTGTCCTAAGATTCATAGGTTGGTCAACCGTAGCCCCTCTTCGCTGCATACTGCTGTGAGGGGATGATCCCACGCCTCTACTGGAAATGACACCTGATCGGTGGCGGCAAACACAATCCCCCAGCGGGGAATGGCCTGCCACAGGGGATCCGCAAAGAGGCGGTCAAAGAAACCGGCACCGTACCCCAAGCGATACCCCCGGCGATCGCAGGCAATGGCAGGCACCAAGCACAACTCCACCGTTGAGGGATCAATGGGCGGCCATGCTGCTGCTGGTTCTAGAATGCCGTAGCGTCCGACTTGTAGCACCGCATCAGGGCTGGTAAGCTCGTGCCACACCAAGGTGTTACCGACTACCCGTGGCAGTCCCCACCGCTTCGGAATACTCCAGAGGGAGCGCACATCGGGTTCCCGGCGATGGGGTACATAGGTCAAGATAGTGGTTGCTGCTTGAAACTGGGGCTGAGCCAAGAGGTGCTCACAGAGGCGATGACTGCGCTCCTGCCACTCACTGTCACTCAGTTGCTCGCGCCAGTGCAGGAACTGTTTTCGCAGGATTGCTTTTTGCACGGTGCCCTCCTCGTCCAATGGCTACCTAGGGATTGGCAATATCCCCCTTTGTTAAATCCCAGGCGGGCGATCGCTGACGGCACACCTCGTAAAGGGCAATTCCCACAGCAACGGCAGCATTGAGGCTGTTGGTGCGTCCAGCAAGAGGAATGGCCACAAGATGGTCACAGTGCTTTTGGGTTTGCAAGCTAACCCCTTGGCCTTCGCCACCCACCACAAAGACCGTGGGGTGATCAAATGTGACCTTTGAAAGTGGGATAGAACCTCGTTCTGAGAGGCCATAGAGCCAATATCCGGCGGCCTTCAATGCTTCCAAGGCTTGATTTAAGTTCACCACCCGCGCCACTGGCAAATGATCCAGGGCGCCTGCGGCCGCTTTGGCCACTGTTGCAGTAATACCGACGGCGCGGCGCTGGGGAAGAATCATTCCCTGCATCCCCAGGGCTTCCGCCGTGCGAATCATGGCACCGAGATTTTGCGGATCTGTAATGCCATCTGCTGCGAGCAAAACAGGATGAGGCGCGGTACGTGCCTTCGCTAATAGATCGTCCAACTGCCAATAGCTGTAGGCGGCTACCTGAATCGCAATGCCTTGATGGCGACCCCGCTGGCAGAGTTGATCCAGCCGCTCAGGGGTGACGGTATCAATTACAGCCCCCTGCTGCTTCGCATCATTCAGCCGTTGGTGAAAGCGCGGATCGTAGCGCAGGGCAGGAATGACCCAAATGCGGTTGCAGGGACGACCACTTTCAAGCGCCGAAAGCACAGTATGCCGCCCGTAGAGTAACTCGGGGGCATCATTCGCTAGCTCTGGGGCTTCACGGCGGGTGGGGCGGCTCGGCGCGACCCGCTTTCCTTGGCTAGGCCGGTGTTGACGCTGGGGTCGGGGTTTACCACTACTGTTGTGCGGACGCTCGTCACGGCGGTTCAGTTTACGCAGTCGAGGTTTTTCAGTCATTAAGGGAATCCCAGATATTTAGGAGAAATCAACCGTTAGGGTATTGGCTGGAACGTTAATAATAGGCGATCGCCCCCATAGAAATGCAACTGATCCCCCGCAAGGTGATAGCGGGTTGTTTGCCCCAATGCCTCATAGAAATTCATCTCGATGGTTTGAATCGGTGCCTCTAGGCAGGCGCGTTTAGTACTGGCGATCGCGCCAAAGGTTAGGCCGTGATCCGTCAGGCGATAGCCGCCATTGAAATAATTGCAGCCACTAAAGCCCGTCACCCGCTGCTGTGCCGCATTAAACTCAAGAAACACACTATCTAGGGTCACCTCTTGGTTGGTGCCAATCCGCCGTAATTGCCAGCGCTGGCCGGTGAGCTTCTCAACAGAGGAGGTTGAGCGTGGCTCTGAGGTGGGTACCGTTGTAATACGGGTCACCATAACGGTCGGAGTTCTGCCGTTACGCAGTTGGTAGGTCACCCTACTCATGCGACTGGGGCAGCACAGTGGGTCGGTTTCACGATAGCGGGCAAACTTCACTTCAACGGTGCGATCGCCAGTAAACTTCATATCCCCCACGAGGGAGCCATCACTACGAGCGTTCATCAGTTCAGGGGAAAGTGTGCCTGCATACCGTCCATCCATAAAAACAAAGGCTTGGTAACCCATTGGCCGACACATCCCATCAAAGCCAATATTCCCAAGCACAATCTCTACTGCGTTATGTTTGGCTGCTCTCCCAAATAGATACCACCCCCGCTGGCGCAACGCTCTTTCTGCCGGTGATTGGGGGGCACGGATCACCTGAGCACACTGTTTGGCATTCAGGCTCCACCCCTCAGCGCTCTTGGCGGTTGGCAACGCTTCACCTTGACGATTCCAAGGTTGTGGCGGGTGATCTAGCCATGAGGTAGGCGCAGCTACTGAGGGTAGCCCGCTCAGCACCAGGAATGAACCAAGGATAGGAGAAAATCGCAGCATCATCGTGTATGGGCGCCAGCCTTGAAGAATTCAGTATTACAGCATCTCTTAATCGTTTCGAAGAGACGCTATCTATTTTAGGACGGTGAATAGTGTCAGTAAGCTCCCCTACCGTCATAACCGTCAGAAAACATCCCATGAAACAGGCGTGCCACGCTCAATAGCCATCTTCACCCGCTTACCTAGGAGCACCTCGTAATACTTTGGCGGTAAGCCATAGCCAGGACGAATCGAGCGAATGGCTTCAGGGGTAATCTCCTCACCTGGGAGCATATCTTTGACAAAATACAGCGATCGCCGATAGACCAGCGATTTTTTCTCCGCCTCAGTGGGGCCGTAATGCACGTGACCAAGTGCCTGATACGCGCGGCGGGTTTCTTCAACCAGTAACTTCATCTCATGGGGTTCCATACTAAAGGCGGCATCCACCCCACCGTCTGCCCGACTAAGGGTAAAGTGCTTCTCAATAACCGTTGCACCTAATGCAACTGCGGCCACTGCCACACCAATCCCCAGCGTGTGATCCGATAGCCCCACCTCGCAGCCAAATAAGTCCTTCAAATGGGGAATTGTACGCAGGTTAGAATCAGTAGGGTCTGCTGGATAGGTACTCGTACATTTCAGCAGCACAATTTGATTGTTACCCGTGGAGCGAATGGTGCGCACAGCCTCGTCTAGCTCCGCCAGCGTTGCCATACCGGTGGACATAATTACAGGCTTGCCAGTTTCAGCCACGCGCCTTATCAGGGGTAAATCAGCATTTTCAAAAGACGCGATTTTATAAATAGGGCAGTTCAACTTTTCCAGAAAGTCAACAGCCGTTAAGTCAAATGGGGTGCTAAACGCAATCAGCCCAAGCTCCCTCGCTCGTTCAAATATCGGTTGATGCCATTCCCAAGGGGTATATGCTGTTTTGTAGAGGTCATAGAGAGTTTGATTTGCCCATAAGCCTTTACTATTTGTGTAAAATTCAGGACGTGAAGATTTGATAGTCAAAGTTTCTGGAGTATAGGTTTGTAACTTAACTGCAGATACACCAGCATGAGCCGCTGCATTAACCATTGCCAAAGCAGTCTCAAGTTCCTGTCTGTGATTGCCTGATAACTCAGCAATAATAAATGGATTATGTGTTAAAATTTTAGGAAACATTTTTGCATCTTGAGATCGAATTGATGGTTAAGCTTCTAATTTATTTAGAGTTTTGAATTCTATAAATCCACCATTCGTGTTCTTGATTGGATAAATGAGCTTCTCGAATTAAATTTACTTTTTCGCATTCAACAACTTTAAGATTGCATTTTTGTATCATTTCATCTATTTCACTTTTTTCAAAAAAAGAGTAAATATAGCCTGCATATTCTTTTCCTCTTTCATCTATAAAATAACTATCCTCTTCTATTTTTTCACCCAAGCCATAAAACCAATTATTTTTTGATCGAAAATTCAAAATCAATTGTCCATTTTGATTTAGAAGTTCTTTCAACCTTAACAAATTAAAAATGACTTGGCTTTTCTTGCATTGAAAAACAGTTCCCCACATCAGTATCAAATCAAATTTTTTAGAAAAGTTATAATTTCGATAATCACCATGATAGATATTATCTGGTTTTATACTTGGAAACTGTTGTGTTACTACAGTTGCTACATTATCAGCATAGTCAATACCGTATGCATCGAAGTTCAAGTCATCTAGTAGCTTTACGTGACGACCAACACCACATCCAATATCTATCGCCGTAAGATTAGAGGGTTGAACAGTAGATGATCGTAAGAAACGGATTACATGTGCTACAACTCTATCATCAGGATATTTAGGATTATGAATTAAGTATTGAGATGAAGTATTTTTATTAATTTCTTCATACTTATCCATTTTTCAGATCTCCTTAAATAAACTATAAAATCTATGACGATTCACATCTATTTGATCGCAATCTAAATTTGTTTCATAGATCATAAATCCATTTTTTAGCATTTGTAAAGATGTGATTGGTTCGTGAATTTCTAGAATTCCATTTTTAGGAATCTCTAATTTATATATTTGGAATAGTTGACATATCTTATCAAAGGTTGGAAATCTCACTCTCTTATTAATATAACTATCACAAAAGAAATAATCCATAACATAATATCGATCAAATTTACTGTTTTGATATCGATAATGGTTTTTTTCTGAAAACAAAAGTTCATCATCACAAATAAAATGCATCATATAATGCTTACAATAATTAATTCTAAGACACTCGGGTAAAAGAACTGATGATATATTCATACCAGAAGGTCTGAAAGACATTTCAATTATGTAAGCCTTTTTCTTGACGATTATAATGTCAGCATGAAATACACAAGACTTAACATTTAATTCTTTGAGTACACTGTTAAGTGAATTTATTAAACTTTGGTAAATCTCATTAGAGATAAAAAATGGAGCTAGATAACCAATTTCTAGAGGATGGGTTGATTTATTTAAGAACTTTTTTCTTAAATTTATATTTATTATTTTATTATTTAATAATAATCCATCCACACCTATATGACTACCATCAATATAAGACTGGATTAATATTCCAGATTTATAAAATTCTTTGTTTTGATTATAGTAATTTTTGAAATCTAGTATAGAATTTTTATTTTTAATGATAAATACCCCACGACTTCCCGAACCTTCATTTGGCTTGGCAATGACTGGAAAATCAATTTGATCAAAATTAGCTATAATTTGATCTATATCTTGAAATATCCTAGTTTGGGGATGAGGTATATTTAATCTTTTAAGAAGTTGACTAAAGATCAGTTTATTGGTTACGGATTCAGTTGCAAAATGATTAAATGAATTGATTTGAAAATAATCATGTATAAGTCCTATTGTTGTCAGTCTTTTTCCAATAGGAGATGGAATAACAAATTCTGGTTTGTACTTTTCAAGTGTATTAATAATTTTATCTACATCTGATATGCAGATAGGATAAAATACATCACAAATGCTAGAGCCTTTACTATTGATGCTTTTATCAAAACCAATGACAAAAAAACCTAATTTCTTTGCTAGATTGATAAAGTATGATTGCTCATCACCAGTTCCAATAGCAACTGCAACTTTTTGTTTCATTTATCTGTCCTTTAGCAGAACTCTACAAATTTTAGAAACCCCATCCACAATATATGAGTTGATACAATTGAGTGACATTCTCGATAACTGATCAGGGTTATTCTTTAACTTTATTATGGCATCTCTCATTTGATTTGTATCTACGGACAAATAACTACCTAAGTAATAAATTTTTTCTGATTTGCTTAAATGAATACAATTTCTTTCTTGATCAAGACCAAGACTTACAACAATAGAAGGCAAGCCTGTAGCTATCCTTTCTTTAGCAGTTGTTCCTCCCGCTCCAATACCTAAGTCTGCTAAGTTCATAAGATCGCAAATATTTTCATGAAATGTGTATAAATTATAATTTTTGTCATCTGCTATATTTTTTATCTGATCAAAAAACGAATTATCTTTTGAAACTATAATATCTACTTCTAAATTAATTAAATCTTTATCTAGAACGCTGTTAATTGTTAATAGTGTTAATCCGTAAGGATCGCTACTTCCAAAATAAATAAATACTTTTGACAAACGATTGTTAAAAGGCCTTATTTTTTTCGTTGATATTAGAAATTCATTTCTAATGATCGAATACTCTGAGCCTAGTAAGCATAAGCAAAAAGGTAATACTAATTGTGTATAAGCGCCTCTATTGTAGTCATTTTGATCTAGCAACACATCACAGTCGTGGGGACGATTTGCTAAATCATCAATGGCAAAAATACGTTTAACATATGGACGGAGTTTTAGCTCCCATTCCCGATCAATGCCGTAATGATCCACAATGAGCCAGTCGGGGATTGTGGGACACCGCTCAATGATTTGGCAGGTGTCAATCGCGTCAGCGATCGCCTCCACGCCTAAATCATCTGGTGCGGTGGGTTCAGCGGCTTGGGGTAGTTCATAAACCCTAAAGCCCTGCTGCCTAACTAAATCGATACTGTTATGGGGGTGGTTACGGCAAATAAATTCACAGGTTGCACCTCTGCGCCTTAGGGCATCTGCCAAGGTGAGACAGCGCATGAGGTGACCGATGCCAATCATGGTGGCAGAGTCCACGCGAAAGAGGATTAGCATACAGCTCAAACTGCCCTAAGTCACCCTAAAGCATAGTATAGCTCGATGGTTCTTGACCCTGAGTTTAGCGGGAGGTGGCAAAAAACTCACGGATAGTTGCGGCAATGTGGGCAATTGTAGCATCGCTTAACTCTGGCCAAATGGGTAGGCTGAGGACTTCCCCCGCAAGGCGATCGCTCACGGGATTGGGCGGATATTGCCCCTTGTACATGGGGCAGTGATCTTGGGGAATGGGATAGTAAATCATTGAACTAATGCCTGCGGCTTTGAGAAAAGCAGCTAGGCGATCGCGATCGCCATGGAGCACACGCACCGTGTATTGATGAAAAACATGACCGGGGACGATTTCAGGCGTTACTAGCCCCTCAATTCCGGCTAATTCGCGGTTATAGGTGGCTGCCACCCGTCGCCGTTCTTGGTTCCAGCGATCAATATGGGGAAGTTTCACCCGCAAAATGGCTGCCTGCACGCTATCTAGGCGCGAGTTATACCCTAGGGTTTCATGGTGGTAGCGTTGCCGCGAACCATGGACACGCAGCATCCGTGCCTGTCCTGCCAGCTCATCATCATTGGTGGTAATTAAGCCGCCATCGCCATAGGCACCTAAGTTTTTGGTAGGAAAAAATGAAAATGCCCCCATGGTTCCGATCGCCCCGGTCAAACGATTGGCCAACAATGCCTGGGTTGATTCAGCACACTGGCACTGGTCGCAGGGGGGGCAATAGCGGGCACCAAAGGATTGGGCACAGTCTTCAATAATGGCTAATTTGTACGTCTGTGCCAATTCGTGGATCTCACCCATGGCAGCAGGGCGGCCAAACAAATGTACCGGCATGATGGCCTTGGTGCGCGGAGTAATCGCAGCGGTAATATTAGCGGGGTTAAGGTTAAAGGAGCGCAAATTCACATCCACAAAGACCGGGCGTGCCCCCACCAAGCTAATTGACTCCGCTGTGGCAAAAAAAGAAAAAGGGGTGGTAATCACCTCATCACCACTGCCAATCCCGAGGCTACGCAACGCAATCACCAGCGCATCGGTGCCGGAATTCACGGCAACGGCATGACGCACCCCCAAATAAGCGGCCACCTCGGCTTCAAAGGCATGAACCTCAGGTCCAAGGATAAACTGTCCGGAAGCTAGCACCTCGGCAATGGCGCGATCAATTTCAGGTTGTAGGCTTTGGTACTGTGCCTTCAGATCAAGAATCGGAATGGTATCCATTTACTTGCGATTGAATACGTGTTGAGAACGTGTTTGTAACATAGTGAGACAGAGACACTATCGCGCAACGCTAGGTTCAAACGGGCTGCAATCATCCTCTCACCAAAGCACAGCCAGTGGCTAGGGTGTCCTCAAAAACAGCAATTGCTCAGTGGGAAAATGATCAAGGTAATAGCCGTGCTGCGCCAGAATGACTAGGAGGTGTAAACCACAGTCTGGTTTGAGGTGGAGATCCGCCCAAGGGATTGCAACTTCGAGGCACGTCTCTAGAGCATATTGAGCATGGGTGGTCTGAGGCTGCCATTGGTTGTTGGCGATCGCCTCGCTAAACTCAATGCATTGACGTTCGATGTCAATGACCAGTTGGTGGTGATACAAGTAATTGAGGGGTGGCTCGTCAGGATACTCCTTTAGGGACAGCGGGCTATTATAGGTCACCACATTGGGGTAGTACCAGCAAAAGTGGACGGTGCCAATCTCGGTACCAAAGGGCTGCTTTTGAGCAGGGGCATCCAGCCGCATATAGATGTTAAGGTGATCAACACCATACCAGAGGCGGTTGATCAGGGTTTGCCGGTGCATCGTGCCACGGTTGCCGCCAATGTGAATCCGACCCGCAAAGTTCCAGTCCTGTTCGTCGCCACGCCCATCAATTTGCGGGTGAATAAACCCTTGGGGAGGATAAGTATCCTTAGCTTCGTGAACTTCAAGTGGCTCATTTAAGTACTCGGGCACCGGCTCGCCAAGAGCCTCGTACAGTGCAATTAAATGTTCGCGAAATAGCTGATCAAACATGGCATCGTGATTGGAGGAATGCCCCTCACCAAACCACCAAAACCAATCAGAGCCTTCAGCCGCCAAGAGGGCTTCCCACGCCGCTGGGTTGGCCTGCTCTGTTGCGTCAGGATGGCGTTCAAGGGTTTGGCGTGCCGCCGCCAAGTAATCCCAGGCTTTGTTTTTGACCGGATCCCCAATCCACGTACAGAAATTACCGTCAATCCATGAACCACTGTGGAGCGATTCGCCCGCCAGCACAGCTCGCGGCGGATGGGTTTGCAAATATTCGGCTACAGAGACACACTGCAAGTGCGGATGATCACTGAGTAACTGGTAAAGGGTTTCCAGAAAGGGTAAGCCATCGCGAGGATAGTACTCCCAGCAGTTTTCGCCATCGAGGGCGATCGTCACTAGCCACGGTTGCTCAAGGGCAGTGCCGCCGGTTCCTTCGTAAGCCAACAGGTGCTGCCGAATGCCCTCTAACTGGTGGATCAAGTCTGCTGCCGCTGTTTCAGGGGATATGGCACTGTAGGTAAAGCCAATTAAATCGGAGAGACGGTGATCACGAAAGATAATGTTCAAATCTCCACTGCTGGTGGTGAGCCGATAGGGTTGGTACAAAACCGCCGCCTCTTGAACCACCCCTGCTTCATTGCGGTGAAAGTAGGTACCCGTCGTCCACCCTAAGACTGCTTCATCGGAGCAAATCCACTCAAATCCCTGCTCAATGATGGCGGGTAAAATGGCGGGGCTGACGGCCTCTTCGGAGGGCCACAACCCACGGGGGGCACACCCAAAATAGTGTTCGTAGAGCACGCGCGATCGCCGCAGGTGCCGGGACACATCGTGGGGATACTGAAAGCGGTGCTGAGGCAGGGTTATCTGCGGAACGGCCACCTTTGCGGCATCGGTATCCACCAGTAAGGGCAAGATGGGATGTGTGTAGGGGGTGGTCGTTACCTCTATTTGACCGGCCTCTTGCAAAGCGCGATGCTGAGGCACAATTTGCCGCAGAATGTCCCGCTGTTTGGAAATAATCCGCTGGCGATCGCTGAGGCTGAAGTTTCGTCCTTGGGCAAGCCACTGACTCACCTCTTCCTCCTGCCAATAGAACGGATCAATCCATGCCAGATTGTGCCATGCCAGCAGATCGCCATAGTCTTGGGGGTGCCAGTGCTGCCAACACCACACTGCCCCTTCCGTCTGCCGTTGCTCGTAGAGTTCGCGATAGCGGGGATGGGGATCAATCATCGTGCGGTGGTGGGCATCAAAAAAATGCTCAATGATAAACCACCGCTGTTGATCCGTGAGTTGCTCAACAGGGGTGAGGGCGGCGGTCAGGTACGGGTCTAGTGCCACACCATTGACATAATCTTCTATTTGCAAAATCAGAGAGGGCACTAAATTGACGGTTTGCTTGAGGCGGGGATACTTCGCTAGCACTAGAATTAAATCTAGGTAATCTTTAGTGCCATGCAAGCGCACCCACGGCAGAAGATACTGACCTGTACGGCAACTTTTGTAGAGGGGTTGATGCTGGTGCCAAACAAAGGCAATGTGTAAGGGATACGCCACAAACGCACCTTAGGTAACGCTACCCTCTAGTATTTCAGGGAATTTTGCCCTCTAGCCAAGTTGTTACACACTTTGACATACTCCCCGCCCTAAAGGATAGAAGTCGCTCTAACGTGCTAAAATAACCTCGTTCTGTAGCACATGAGACACCGTCTTGACCCAGGCGACTGATCTTCCGGGCATAGATTCCCCAAAAATTGACGAATTTTTACAAGAATTAGCCACTATCCAGAATGCCGGTCCCAAGCGAATTGCCCTTTTGGGGTCGCGTCATGTGCCTATTACTCATCAGCACCTGATTGAAATGATGAGTTATGCATTGGTTTTGGCAGGCAACCGTCTGATGACCTCCGGTGCTCTGGGAACGAATGCAGCGGCGATTCGCGGTGCCATGCGGGCAAACCCCAACTTGTTAACGGTGATTCTGCCCCAGAGCCTAGAACGACAACCGCGGGAGTCGCGGCAGCAGCTTGACAAGGTGATGCACTTGGTTGAAAAACCTGAGAATGATCAACTTCCCTTGGGAGAAGCCAGTGCACTATGTAACCAAGAAATTGTTTCCCGCTGTCAACAACTGATCTGTTTTGCCTTTCACGATAGCCATACCCTTCTGCAAACCTGTGAATTGGCAGAGGAACAGCATAAGGTGGTAACGCTTTTCTATTTTGATTAGTTATTGTGCTGATTCTGATGATTCATTGATCAGGGGTCACCCCAAGGAATTAGGTGGCATAGCAAGTGTGCAAACTGTTTTCGGCTTAACAGTCAATGATTGGCACGATCGTTTAGAGTAGCGAGTAATACACTGTAAAATCATCAGACTAAATCAACTGTGGCTCAGCCGTCTAGGTTTGAAGACAGTACAGCTGCAATGCCTCTCCTAACGATAAACAGCACGTTGAGGGAGTTGTTGCACGATCGCCTGTTAGAGAGCATTTTTAGCTTTAGTAGCCAAGGAATGCTTTTACTAGGGGTAGATGCAGCCCGTCCTTGCTATCAGGTGCTCAGTGTCAATGCAGTTGCACAGCAGCTTTTAGGGCAATACCTGCCAAGGACAGACCTCCTGCAGGATGAGCGCCTAGTGGCTTGCTTAAACCAATGCTGGCAGCAGCAAGTGAGCATTCAACACTGTTACCGCCATCTCTGTTTCAGCTTTATCCCCCTGCCAGAAGACAGTGGGAGAACTACAACTGGTTTTATTCTTGGCCTGCTCGATAAAGACACGAGTCGTAGCCCTATTTATGAAAATCCGGCACGATTGAGCCAACTGCTAGATCAATTACTGGGATTTATTTTTTCCTGTGAGAGTACGCCACCTTGGCAACTCACCTATCTGAGTCAGGGGTGCTTCGCCGTAACCGGCTATACGCCCGCCGATTTCTTGAGCCGTGGCGATCAGGGGCTGAATGAAATTACCTATCCTCAGGACTTGCCGCAGGTACTGGCAACTATTGAGCAGGCGATCGCCCACGCCAGCCCCTATGAAATCGAGTATCGCATTCACCATCGGGATGGGCATCTACGCTGGGTGCGGGAGCAAGGCATACCGGTGCTGGATAGCCTTGGCCGCGTCATTGCCATTGATGGGGCGATCGCCGACATCACCCTCTGGAAAGAATTAGAATACGCCCTCGAACAACCCATCGCTGGCCTGAATCAGTGGGTTGGCAGTGATTTTGTCTGTCATTTGGCTCAATTTCTCAGCCAGCAGTTGGGTGTGGATCATGTCCTGATTGGGGAGATCAGCGGTCGAAATAATGATTGGGTCACCACAGTTGCCTACTGCTGTCAGGGCGAACTGCACCCGCCCCTGAGCTACTGTCTGGCCGATACACCCTGTGCTGGTGTTCTCCATGCCGATACCTGTTTTTACAGCCAAGGGGTCGCTCGCCTGTTTCCTAAGGATGAGATGCTGGCCACAGCTGGGGTTGAAGCCTACATTGGGATCCCCTTGCGCAACTCCTTAGGCGAAACCCTTGGGTTGGTGGCGATTATGCACTCACAGCCTCTTGAGCGGGTCGCCTACATTGAGGGGCTGCTGAAAATTTTTGGGGTGCGCCTTACCGCAGAACTAGAGCGCATCCGTGCTGAGCGTGCCCTGAAAGCCCACGAAGCGCATCTAGAGCAGCAACTGCGCTACGAAAAGTTAATCAGTACCGTTGCCAGCGAGTTTATTAATCTGCCCTTGGCCAACATCCCTGAAGGGATTCACAAGGTTTTGCGTTTATTGGGGGAGATCACTGCCGCCGATCGCAGCTATCTTTTTGAGCGAGACACCCCAACCCTAAGGAGCTTCTCGAATACCTATGAGTGGTGTGCAGCAGACATCGAACCCCAACAAGACACTCTTCAGGGGGTTGCCAGCACGGACTTCCCCCTCTTTTTTCAGCAACTGTACACCCACTGGCACGTGCTTTGGCCGCGCGTGACAGACCTGCCCTTAGATCTCCGCGATCGCGCTGGCTTAGACGCCCAAGGGATTCAGTCCCTCATTGTGGTTGCGCTGCGCCGTGGCTCTGAAATCATTGGTTTTCTGGGCTTAGATTTTGTGAGGCAAGCGCGGCAGGACTTAGAGACCCTGTTGCCCCTGATGGAGGTGATGGCTGCCACCTTTACCAATGTGCTGGAGCGCCAAGAAACGGAGCGATCGCTGCGAGCCGCTGAAAGCAAATACCGCAGTATTTTTGAAAATGCTGTAGAGGGAATGTTTCAGTCCACGCCGGAGGGTCGCTATTTGGCAGTGAATCCTGCTTTGGCGCGCATGTATGGCTATGCGTCTCCCGATGAACTCATCAATACTGTTCAGCACATTCCTACTCAGATCTATGTTGACCCCCAGCGACGGCAAGACTTTGTCGCAGCTCTGGAGCAGCATCCCACCCTCAGCAACTTTGAATCCCAAGTGTATCGGAAGGATGGCTCCATTATTTGGGTTTCGGAGCACGCCCGCGTCGTTCGCAATGAGGCAGGGCAGGTCTGCTACTACGAAGGTACAGTCGAAGACATTACCCAAAGCAAACTAGCAGCGGCTCAGCTTCAGCAAGCCACGGCAGAGATGGAAGCGATTTTTGCGGTGTATCCCGATCGTTACTTTCGGATTGCGGCGGACACAACGATTTTGGACTATAAGGGGGGCGCTCATGCCGAACTCTACGTGCCTGAGTCAGAACTGCTGGGGCGTTCAATGTTTGAGTTCCTGCCCACCTCAGTTGCTAAGCAATTTCAGGATGCCATTGGTCAAGTGCTGCGCGATCGCGCCCTGTCGACGCTGACCTACTCACTCCCCTACCCCCAGGGAGAGCAATTTTTTGAAGCCCGCCTGTTGCCATTCCAAGATGACGAAGTCGTGGCCTTCGTCCGCAATATTAGCGATCGCATTCGGGTGGACGCAGAACTCCGTCGCGCTGAAGCCCAGTACCGCAGTATTTTTGAAAATGCCACCGAAGGCATCTTTCAGTCCACCCCCGATGGTTACTACCTGAACGTTAACCCGGCTCTAGCGCGCATCTATGGCTATGAATCACCTGCGCAACTGCAAGCTGAACTGACAGATATTGCCCATCAACTGTATGTCGATGCCCGACGACGCGACGAATTTGTCCAAGCTCTTGTGAAAAACGGTATTGTTACCGACTTTGAGTCCCAAGTGTATCGTCGCGATGGCCAGATTATTTGGATCTCTGAAAATGCCCGGGCAGTTTACGATGACGACGGTCGCCTTGCTTATTTTGAAGGCACCGTTGTTGATATTACCGAGCGCAAACTCTCAGAACGCACGATTCACTATCAAGCCTTTCACGATCTCCTGACGGGGCTACCGAACCGCGCCCTCTTTGACGATCGCCTCTCCCTTGCCTTAGCGGAATCCCGGCGGTCGCAGCAGCGGGKGGGGGTGATGTTTCTGGATCTAGACCGCTTCAAAGTGATTAACGATACCCTTGGCCATGCCATTGGCGATCAACTCCTGCAACAGGTGGCCGATCGCCTAGTACACTCCCTACGGGAAACTGACACCATTGCCCGCTGGGGGGGCGATGAATTTACCATTCTGCTGCCGATGGTGCACCACAGTGATGATTTAGCCATTGTGGCCGAGCGAATTCTCCACGCCCTCAAGCCCGAGTTTATTTTGGATGGCCACCATCTCCACATCACCACCAGTATTGGCATTGCTGTGTACCCTGATCATGGCGAGTCAGTCGATCTACTGCTGCGGAATGCAGATACGGCACTCTACCGTGCCAAGGAAACCGGACGGAATACCTACCAGTTCTACACCGACAGCTTTAACTCTGCCGCCCATGCCCTCCTGCGCCTTGAAAATGACCTGCACACTGCCCTCAGCTTTGAAGAGCTGTGCCTTTACTATCAGCCCCAACTTGATCTGAAACGGCGACAGATTCACCACATCGAAGCCCTTGTGCGTTGGCAGCATCCTACGCAAGGGTTACTTGGCCCTGGGCGATTTATTAATATGGCAGAAGAAAATGGTTTAATTTTACCCATTGGGGACTGGGCGCTCCGCCGCGCCTGTCATGACTGTCAAGCATGGCAACGCCAACAAGGATTGGCAGGGGTCGGGGTTGCGGTGAACCTGTCGTCGCGGCAGTTTTTGCACCCAAACCTGCTTGAGGAAATTCAGCAGAGTCTTGCGGCCTCTCGGTTGCCACCGCACCTGCTCACCTTAGAAATTACCGAATCAACCGCTATTCACAACGTCAACCTCACCCAACAAATTCTCAGTCATTTGCGCGCCCTTGGGGTGGGCATTATCCTTGACGACTTTGGCACGGGATATGCCTCCCTCACCTATCTCAAACACTTTCCGATTACGGGGCTGAAGATTGATCGCTCCTTTGTGGAAGATATTGTCAGCGATCGCCAAGATCAAGCCATTACCAAAGCCATTATTGATCTGGCAAAAGGACTGGGGTTGCCCATCGTGGCCGAAGGGGTGGAAACAGTCGCGCAACTAGAGCAACTCACTGCTTTGGGGTGTGATGTTATTCAAGGTTTTATTTTTGCCAGACCCATGCCCTACGCGGAATTGCTTGAGTGGGTACAGACCGCACCCCCTAGAATAGAGTGTTAAGGCGACGTATTCGGAGGCTGAGCCATGAGTCTAAACGTTGTGCATCTGGTTGGTCGGGTGGGGGGCGATCCGGAGGTGCGCTACTTTGAATCCGGCAGTGTCAAATGCCGCCTCACCCTGGCGGTCAACCGTCCCAGCAAAGACGACCAACCCGACTGGTTTAATTTAGAAATTTGGGGTAAAACGGCACAAGTTGCTGCCGACTACGTTCGCAAAGGCACTCTCCTTGGCATCAAAGGCAGCCTCAAGTTTGATCGCTGGCAAGATCGCACCACCGGTGTCGATCGCTCCACCCCCGTCATCTTGGTTGATCGCATGGAGCTGCTGAGTTCAAGGCGCGATAGCGATCCCACTGCGGTGCCCTCTGGGTATATGCCCGATCGCTAGGGGATACGATGGCATGGTGGCTACGTCTATGCAAGTTGCACGTGCCTCCTCCGGCAACCGTTTACCACAGCTATGAGCAACTCACCCCGTAACCTGTGGCATACCATGACGCAAACTCTCACCCAAGCGGTAGAGACGGTACAGGCACGGTTTGATTGGAGCCAAGTACCGGTTCAGGAGACTGCACGCAAAACGGAACTCTGGGTTGAGGGAGCCGGGGCACACCGTAGGTATCCCCTCTTGGGCGATCGCTACATCCTTGGCCGCAGCCGCACCAAGGCCGATATTATCATTGACAGCGAAATTGTCAGTGGTTGTCATGCCGAGCTGCGGCGGTTGACCCCCACAGGGGKCTTTGAGATTCGGGATTTWGACTCCACCAATGGCCTATACCGGGGGCGGCAGAAAATGGCGGTGGATGTGCTCCACGATGGGGATGTGCTGACCCTAGGGCCGCCAGAACTGCAAAATGGGGTCACCCTGCGGTTTGTGAACCCACCGCCTCGCTGGGTAAAGGGGGTGTGCTACAGTCTGTACGGCCTGCTGGGGGTGAGCCTACTCGCGGGGGGGATCATCACTGCCGAAGCAGCGAAGGTTTCTGTGCATCCCATCCCAGCCATTGAGCAAGGCCCCATTGTTCTCCTCGATCGCCAAGGGCAGCCGGTGAATCCCGTGGAGAGTCGGCCTCACCAAGAACTGCGCCACCTTAGGGAGTTCTCCCCCTATCTGATCCATGGGGTGCTCGCTTCCGAAGATTCGCGGTATTACTGGCATTTTGGGATGGATCCCCTCGGTCTGGCGCGAGCAGTTATCACCAATATGCGCGGCGGCGAGTTACGGGAAGGAGCCAGTACCCTCTCACAGCAATTGGCACGTACCCTCTTTCGCTCTTACGTGGGCACCGATGACTCGTTGGGGCGCAAGTGGCGGGAAATGGTCGTCGCCCTGAAGTTAGAGGCCTTTTWTAGCAAGGATGAATTACTGTTGACCTACCTGAACCGGGTGTATTTGGGGGTAGGGAACACCGGCTTTGAAGATGCTGCCCAGTTCTTTTTTGGCAAGTCCGCTAAAGACCTCACCCTTAATGAGGCGGCAACACTGGTGGGTATTTTGCCAGCACCGAACCGCTTTAACCCCGTGCGGGATTACGATGCCGCCGTCGATTATCGAAATCGGGTGCTGTTGCGGATGGTACAGCAGGGGCGGATTAGCAAGGAAGACGCCGATCGCGCCCGGCGATCGCGCATTGAACTCAGCCCTAAAGCCAAGGAGGTGTTTGCGGCGCAGCGTGCTCCCTACTACACCGATCAGGTGTACCACGAGTTAGATCGGCTATTGGGCGAAGACCTAGCCCGGGAAGGGAACCTAATTGTACAGACAGGGTTAGACCCCACTTGGCAGGCCACTGCCGAAGCCAGCCTCAAAACCTTTATCAATGAGGTTGCGCTCAGCTACGGCGTTAGTCAAGGGGCAATCCTCACCCTCGAACCGAGTACGGGGCTGATCCGTGCCCTTGTGGGCGGGGTTGACTACCAAAAAAGCCAGTTTAACCGCGCGACCCTAGCGATGCGCCAACCTGGCTCCACCTTCAAAATTTTTGTCTTTGCTGAAGCCCTGCGGCAGGGGCGATCGCCCCGCGAGACCCTATCGTGCGAGCCGGTATTTTGGCAGGGGCAACGCTTTGAGGGCTGCCGCCACGGGGGAGGCGCCATGGATTTAGCCACTGCCCTTGCCCTCTCAGAAAACCCCATTGCCCTGCGGCTGGCTCAGGAGGTCGGGCTACAGCCCACGATTCAACTGGCGCAACGGATGGGGCTGAGCACCCCTCTGCAAGCGGTACCCGGTTTAGTGCTGGGGCAAAGCGAAACTACCCTCCTAGAGATGAGTGGTGCCTTTGCCGTCCTCGCCAATGCTGGCAAGCGGATTCCTCCCCACACCATTCTTGAGGTGCGCGACGGCAGCGACTGTACCACCCCCACCGCTTGGCAGACCTGCCGGGTGATCTATCAGGCCAAGACAGAGGCACCTCAGCCAGTGCTCGAGATGGCGATCGCCAACCAGATGACCGACCTATTGACCGCTGTCGTGAGTCGGGGCACCGGTCGCGCGGCAGCACTGAGCTGGCCTGTCGCAGGCAAAACGGGCACCACCAACGATGGGCGGGATCTGTGGTTTATTGGCTATGTTCCTGCTGCAGATGTTCTCACGGGGATTTGGCTAGGCAACGACGATAACAGCCCTACCCAAGGGAGTAGTGGCCTAGCTGCTGCCCTGTGGGGGGACTATATGGGGCAAGTGCTGCAGTAAAGCGCCTACTGCTAAAATTCTGCCTGCTTGCCCTTAGCAGCGACAGCCAGATAAGCTACGATGAACGGGATTGCTGGTATTGCTGAGAGGCGATCGCCATGGCGGATGTGCATACTCTGAGCGAATTCCATCGTCGCTATCCTACGGGCAGCTTGGTCAGTGAACTGCTACAAATTCATGACGACCTCTTTATTGTCAAAACCTCCCTCTTGGTCGGGGGCAGTGTTCTGGCCACGGGAATGGCCGCCGCCCCCACCCTTGAGCAGGCAGAGGATAGCGCCCGGCAACGGGCATTGCAACTGCTGGGGATTCACCTACCCCTACAAACCCAAGCTGAGTTAATTGCCGCAGACCCATCTCCTCAACGCGCCGCCTTAGGGGCAGCACCATGGCCGGAGGACGAGACCTCAGAGCTGATGTTAGAGCCTGCTCCTCCACCCATTGCGCGGCGGGGTAGGACTGCCAACAAACCCGCCGCAGAGAAAGTGGCTCCGAAACAGGAACCAGTGGACTTTGCCGATGAAATTGCCCAAACCACCGTTGAGATGAAACGCCTTGGCTGGACGGACGCCCAAGGTCGTGCGTGTTTGCTAGAGCGCTATGGCAAGCGATCGCGCCAACAACTGAGTGATGAGGAACTTCTCGACTTCCTACACTTTTTGCAACGCCAACCCAGCCCTGGGGAACCCTCGTTTTAGGCCAATATAGGCCAATGCTAGAACAAACTAGAATCAATACGTAAAGAATATTTATACTCTGGTTGAAACTTAAAGAAAAGCTATAGATTTTTACCGCACCCCTGATCCCGCCCTTAGCCTCTTTACCATGGGGAATGTTGCTGTCGAGGAAAAATCAGTGCTTGGGCGCTTTGATCTCCAAGAGTCTAGTTCGCTAGTTGCGCTTGACAACCGTCGTCAATGGATAATGCGACTCGTGCTGCTGATGAGTCTCTTTACGCTCGTTTTGATGGCCGTTGGCAGTGCCACCCGCGTTATGGATGCCGGTCTGGCCTGTCCCGATTGGCCCCTGTGTTTTGGCACCTTGGTTCCCCAAAAGCAAATGAACCTCCAGGTCTTCCTAGAGTGGTTTCATCGTCTGCTAGCGACGAGCTTGGGCGGGATGGCGATCGCCTTTGCGGGGTTGAGCATTGCATGGCGACACGCCTTGCCCCGTTGGTTACCCTATGCGGCGGCCAGCGCCCTTGCTCTTGTGGTGCTTCAGGGGATTCTCGGTGGCTTGACCGTAACAGAACTGCTGCGGTTTGAAGTGGTCACGGCTCACTTGGGCACGGGGCTGCTTTTCTTTTGCCTGTTGGTCAGTATCACGGTGGGGCTGGTGCCGTTTCAGGGAACCGGCACATCGCGGTGGCTAAGGTTAACCGCTGCCATTGCAACGGTGTGTGTCTATGGCCAGAGCATCCTCGGCGGGCTGGTGTCTTCCCAATGGGCTGTGCATCAGTGCCTGTACGGCGATCGCCTGTGTCATGTGCTCAATAGCCACTTATTAGGGGTTGCGCCGGCCACCTTAAGCGTTCTTGCCGTGGTGACTGTTGCATGGCGTAGCCCCGCCTTGGCAACTGTACTGCGGCAGCTCAGTTTTAGTTTGCTGTTTGTTATTGCGGCTCAAATTGGTTTAGGGGTAGCAACGTTCCAACTCAAGCTACAGGTGCCGCCGCTCACCGTAGCGCACCAGCTTGTTGGGGCAACTCTCCTTGGCTTACTGGTGGCCTTGACTACCCTTGCCGGGCGCGATCGCGCTGACTCTGCCGCCAATGGGGCGATCGCCCCCTAGCACCCTACAGGACTGACCCTATGCCAGAAACTATCTTGACAGCCACCACGCCTCGGGCTTGGCAAAGTCTATTGGCAGATTATTGGCAACTGACCAAGCCCCGCTTAATCCTCCTGTTTTTGATTACCACCGCTGCCGCTATGGTGGTGGCCAGTGAAGGCACTGTCTCACCGTGGTTACTCCTTGTCACCTTGCTGAGTGGTGCCTGTGCCGCGGGAGCCGCCAACACCATTAACTGCCTCTACGATCGCGATATTGATGCAATCATGGAGCGTACTCGCCATCGCCCCCTGCCATCGGGACGGGTGTCGCCCCTAGAAGCCTTACTTTTTGCCCTCACCCTCGCGGCGATCGCCTTTATTCTCCTCGCCGTCTTTGCAAACCTCCTGAGTGCGTGCTTAGCCATGGCGGGTATTGCGGTTTATGTGGGGGTCTATACCCACTGGCTAAAGCGCTCTTCCCCTCAGAATATTGTCATTGGCGGTGCCGCTGGTGCCMTTCCTCCCCTTGTGGGCTGGGCAGCCGTCACCGGTGAACTCAGTTGGGCAGCGTGGGTGCTTTTTGCCATTATTTTTATCTGGACTCCCCCCCACTTTTGGCCCTTGGCCATGCTCATCCAAGACGATTATGCCCGGGTGAACGTGCCAATGTTACCGGTGGTCGATGGCGACGCGACCACTGCACGGCAAATTTTCCTCTATACCCTTGCGTTAGTTCCAACCTCCCTATTGCTGATCTATCCCTGTGGTGTGGTGGGCTGGGGCTACGGTCTAGCAGCGATCGCCTTGGGGGGAGGGTTTCTCTATCGCGCTTGGCACCTCACCCAAGTCCCCAGTGACAAAGAGCGGGCACGCTCCCTCTTCAAATTTTCGATTTTGTATATGATGCTCCTGTGTGGTGCCATGGCCTTAGATCGGATGCTTCTAGCCCAGCTTGATCTGAGCCCTGCAACCGAGTTACAGACCTTGACCTGTTTGTTGCCTTGGAGCTAACTGCATGGACACCCCCGCAAGCCTCTACCGCGACGACTACATCGAGTGCGATCGCCATGGCCTCACCATTCACTGGTATTACTTCCCCTTTGGCGATAAGCGGATCGAATACACCACTGCTGCACCAATGTGAAACAGGCGGTATAATCTAGGTAAATAAAACGTAATAATCCTTAACAATTTACCCTAGACTGCCGTGACCACCCTGCTACAACGCTTCATCCTCATTTCCCCCTTCTTCTTCTGGGGAACAGCAATGGTGGCCATGAAAGAGGTGCTGCCCCATACCTCCCCCTTCTTTGTTGCAGGGGTGCGACTAGTGCCCGCCGGAGTGCTTGTGATCCTTTTAGCGATCGCCTTGGGGAAACCGCAACCAAGTACCCCTAAGGCATGGGGCTGGATTCTCGTATTTGCAGTAGTGGATGGGTTATTATTTCAGGGATTTTTAGCCACTGGCTTAGCCAAGACCGGGGCGGGGTTAGGCTCAGTGATGATTGACTCCCAACCCTTGGCGGTGGCCTTGCTTGCTCGCTGGCTCTACGCTGAGCGCGTCGGGGGGTGGGGCTGGCTGGGATTAGGGCTAGGGGTGCTGGGCATTAGCTGCATTGGCCTAGGGGACGATCTACTGCACCTGCTACAACAGCCGCAACCGTTCGCCGCCATTTCTTGGCACAACTGGGGGCAGCGAGGCGAATTGTGGATGCTCTTAGCGGCGCTCTCAATGGCAGTGGGGACGATTTTGATGCGGCCAGTGGCACGCCATGTCGATCCGATTGTGGCCACCGGCTGGCATATGGTCTTGGGGGGGCTACCCCTGTTGGCGATCGCCAGCCTACACCAGCCAGCACCGTGGTTAAACCTGCACACTGGAGATTTACTCAACTTAGGGTATGCCACCGTCTTTGGCAGTGCCATTGCCTACGGTGTGTTCTTTTACTTTGCGGCCCAAGGCAACCTAACCAGCCTGAGTGCCCTCACCTTTTTAACCCCGGTGTTTGCCCTCACCTTTGGCCATCTGCTCTTGGCAGAAACCCTGAGTCGGCTACAATTGCTAGGGGTTGGTTTCACCCTCATCAGCATCTACCTGATTAATCAGCGCCACGTGCTCGGGAGCCAATGGCAGCAGTTGCCCCTATCCAGACAATTACGCCCCTCACAGACCGTTACAGTCAACGTATCAGATCACTCCTAAACAATGCTCAAACGGGAACTGGGTCTCACGGGAGCCATCCTCACGGGTCTTGGCTCCATGATCGGCACGGGTATTTTTGTCAGTCTCGGGATTGCAGCGGGCATCGCTGGCTCATGGGTATTAGTTGCCCTCGCCTTAGCGGCTGGACTGGCATTGTGCAATGGGTTAAGTAGCGCCCAACTGGCGGCCAGCCACCCCCTCAGTGGCGGCACCTATGAGTATGGCTATCGCTACCTTAGCCCCGCCTTGGGGTTCACCGCAGGCTGGATGTTTCTGGTGGCCAAGTCAGCCTCAGCCGCTACTGCCGCCTTAGGGTGTATGGGTTATCTGTTAAGCGTGCTGCCAGCAGTCAACCTCGATGATTCGGCGCCTGTCGTTGGTGCCATCGCCTTAATTTGGCTGCTCACTGGGGTGGTTATTTTAGGGGTGCGCCGCTCCAGCCACGTCAATCTAGCCATTCTCACCGTCACGTTCTTAAGCTTATTGACCTTTGTGATTGTGGCAGCGCAGTACGCCCAACGCCAAGCTTGGGTAGGATTAACCCTAGGCTGGGATCCCTTGCGGTTACCGGATGTCCTTCAGGCCACCGCCCTGATGTTTGTGGCCTACAGCGGCTATGCCCGTATTACCGTTCTCGGCGAGGAAGTGAAAGCCCCCCAGCAAACGATTCCCCGCGCCATTGGTGTGACTATTGGCCTTGTGATGTTGCTCTACGGTGCTGTTACTGTTGTCGCCCTAGCTGGGGTAGGGCCAACCGCGTTAGGGCAGGCTGCCCATCAGCAAGCCGCTCCCCTAGAGGTACTGGTGACTAGTTTTGGTGTCCCTTGGGTGCGTCCTTTCATTGCTGTGGGTGCCATTGCCGCCATGGTCGGTATTTTGCTCAACCTGATCCTTGGCCTGTCGCGGATGGTGCTGGCCATGGCACGGCGGGGAGATTTACCAGCGGTGTTGGCACAGATTAGTCTGGAGGGATCTCGACCCACGGCGGCCATTCTGACGGTCAGTTTGGGGATTTGTCTGCTCGTGCTCCTTGGCAATGTCAAAACCACCTGGTCGTTTAGCGCCTTCAGTGTCTTGATTTACTATGCCATTACCAACTGGGCTGCACTACAACTGCCAGAGGGCGATCGCCAGTTTCCCCGCTGGTTAGCAATTGTCGGGCTAGTGGGCTGTGGTGGGCTTACCGTTTGGGTGGAGCCAGTGGTGTGGTGCAGCGGCAGTGGCCTCATTGTCATCGGTTTGGCGTGGCACTATTGGCGGCGCAAAGGAAACGCCGCTTGAAACTGCTTGCGGGTCATCGGTTGGGTTACCTCCAGCCCCTCCCCCCCTAGAACCCGTAACGGCTCTCCAGCCACAGAAATCCACACAGGAGCCTCGGGATCATTCGCTGTTGCAGTAAAGATCMCTTGGCCTAAACGTCCTTGCATTGAGGTGCTACCACCGCCACGGGTAAACTCTCTTGACACATCAATATGAATCCCATCCGCCTTGACCTCGACGCGATTCAATCGCGTATTTTCAGGAATACTGGTGGCCACATCTGCATTGACCGGCCCAGCAAATAACCGCTCCAGTCGGGACTTGATCAAGAGTTCTGGTTGGGCTGGGTCACCTTCAAGGCGGACTGTCGTTGGCACCAATACCAATGCATCTCCCTCACTCACCAGCCAAAACACTTGCGTGTCCTGCTGTCGAGCAACATCGGTGGGGGTGGGTTGCGGCTGTGGGTCATCAAACCGTGGTGGATTGAGGGTGAGCCATACTGCCGTCCCTGCTGAGGCCAAGCCGACTGCCGCTAGCACAATTAGAGCAGGACGGGAACGAGTCACTTTCGAGATCACTGGCTTGTCTCCTTGCTGGAGTGCACCTAACTACCTTGGGACGCAATGCATCGATGTATCGGTTCCCTATACTTTAGCTTGTAGCAGATAAATAGGGCAGGGCTAAATAGAAACTGGTAATGGTTTTGGCATCGACCACCTGACCACTGCGAATAGCCGCTTCAAAATCGGGAATACTGAACTCTAGGGTTTCAATGTGCTCATCATCATCCTGCGCTGGAGGGGTGGCTAAGGGTTCAAGATCGGTGGCCAAATAGGCGTAGATGACTTCATCGGAGTAGCCAGGGGCAATGTAAAACTCGCCAAGGGGTTGCCACTGGTGGGCACGGTAGCCCGTTTCCTCTTGTATTTCCCGCTCAATGGTCTTAAAGGGATTTTCATGATCCTCTACGGTACCTGCCGGAAACTCAAGGAGATACTTCTCAGTAGCAAAACGGTATTGTTTCACCAGTACCAGATGACCACTAGGGGTTACAGGCACCGCCAAGGCACCCCCCGGATGCCGCACCGTTCCCATCACTGCCACTGCACCGTGGGGGAGACGATACTGGTTGACCTCAAACGTAAACTTGCGACTACGGCAGAAACAATGACGTTCGAGCACCTCAGCGGGACTGTGGGTGTTACTCATCCTTAGCTCACCAGTTGGCGATCTGTGAGTATTTCATAGCCCGTCTTGGTAACCAAGACAGTATGCTCAAACTGGGCTGACAAGGCATTGTCCACCGTCACCGCTGTCCAGCGATCCTGCAAAATTCGCACCTGCTTCGACCCAGCGTTCACAATGGGTTCAATGGCAAGGGTCATCCCTGAGCGCAGTCGCACATTCTTCAATTCATTCGTGCGAAAGTTAAACACTGACGGCTCTTCGTGAAGATTGCGCCCTACCCCATGGCCAGTGAAATCCTCAACCACAACAAACCCATTGGCTTCCACGTAGTCTTGAATGGCTCCCGCCAAATCCATCAGGTAGTTGCCTTCTTTGACTTGCTCAATCCCCCGATAGAGTGCTTCTTCGGCTACTTTGACTAATTTACTGGCACTCTCCGACACCTGACCCACGGCAATGGTAATGCAGGAGTCACCATGGAACCCATTGTAGTAAGCGCCAGTATCGATTTTCACAATATCGCCGTTGCGGATTACCTTGCGAGGGCTGGGGATACCGTGAACCACTTCATTATTAATTGAGGCGCAAATGGAAGCCGGAAACCCTTGGTAACCCTTAAAACTGGGGGTAGCTCCCATCTCCCGAATTCGCTGCTCCGCATAGGCATCAAGATCGGCGGTGGTCATCCCGGGCTTGATGATCTCGGAAATTTCTTTCAAGACGGTAGCCACAATCCGTGAGGCTTGCCGCATAATGTCAATTTCCCGCTTAGATTTAATTTCAATCCCACGGCGGGGGSGGGTTTGCACGGGAGTGGTGGGGGGAGTGAGCAGATTACCAAGGATATTCATGAGTGTGAGCCAAGGGCAACCGAACAATGATTCCTTTTCAGGATAACGCTGTTCTGGTCGCAAGGGAATCGAGGGAACTCAGCGGCGGAAATGGTCGTGATACATTTGCTTAAAGCGTTGCTGTTGCACGTGGTGATCGACGATGGGGGGCGGATAGCCACAGCGATAACGCTCCAACGGAGAAATACTCCCGGATAGTAACTCTGGCGTGTCAACCGAGCGCAGTTCCGGTAGCCACCGACGGATATAGTCGGCATCGGGGTCAAATTTTTGTGCTTGGCTCATGGGATTAAAAATGCGCAGTGGCTTTGGATCCATGCCACTGGAGGCACTCCACTGCCAGCCGCCATTGTTTGCGGCTAAATCGCCATCGATGAGGCGCTGCATAAAATACCGCTCCCCCCACTGTGGATTAATGATTAAGTCCTTTGTGAGAAAGCTGGCGACAATCATGCGACAGCGGTTGTGCATCCAACCGGTTTCGTTCAACTGGCGCATGGCGGCATCCACTATCGGGTAGCCGGTCTCGCCGCGACACCAAGCCTCAAACTGTGATATGTCATTTACCCACGGAAAGCTGGCAAACCCTTGACGATAGGGACGTTCGGCCAACTCTGGAAACCAGTAGAGGGCGTGCTGATAGAATTCCCGCCAGGCCAGTTCCTGCTGCCACGTGCGAATACTGGCACGGGCTTCATCACTGCGGGCGTGCTCGAGGGCTGCTTCACTGGCGGCCCAGATGGTGCGAATGCCGATCACGCCAAATTTTAAGGCAGGGCTTAATAGGGCAGTGCCGGGTCGCCCGGGGTAGTTCCGCTGCTCACCGTATTCGTAAATGGCGTGCTGGCTGAAGTGCGCGAGCTGTTGGGCTGCTGCTGCTTCTCCTGGAGCTAAAATCAACTCCCCCGACCAGTCAAAGCCTAAGTCATGGGTGCTGGGCAAGGGGATGCTCGCTATTTCGGTGGCCTCTAGGGGGGCAAAGTCTGGTGGCGGTGGCACGGGAGCGGCTTTGGGCAGGGCTGACCAATTGCGCCAAAAGGGGGTATAGACAGTGTAGGGCTGTCCCTGTTGGGTTTGCACAGCACTGGGGGGGTGCAATAGCTGATCCCACTGGCGGTGAACGGCGATGCCAAGGTCATTTAGGGTGGCGGCAACGGCGCGATCGCGCTCTCTGGCGTAGGGTTCCACGTCTTCGTGCCAGTGTACCGCTGTGGCCTTTAAGGTGGTGGCCACCTCTGGGATCACTTGCCGCGGATCCCCCTGCACCATGAGCAGACAGCCTCCCCGTTGCTGGTACGCTTCCTTGAGCGCCTGTAGGCACCCCAGCAAGTAGGCCACCCGCACTGCGGCCACATCTTGCCCTTGCAGCAGTGCTGGGTCAAAACAGAAGACCCCAACCACCGTTGGGGTGTGCTGCCGCGCTGCGTACAAACCTAAGTTATCGGCAAGGCGCAGGTCGCGGCGGTGCCAAAACAGATGTAGGGGGTAACTCATCCAAACCTCCGGCAACCCCGTTAGCAAGGGGAGGATGTCAAGGCATCTTTAACATCTTAAAAGATAGAGGTAATGCAGTTATGGGTGGCCGCCTTCAGCTCTGGCGGTTCCTCGTTGGGGTCAAGCTGACGAAACTGCTCATAGGGCATGGTTTCTTGGAGGCGGTTAATGACGCAGGTGCAGTAGCGATCGCCGCGATCGCCAAAGCCGGCAGGTGCTTGCGCCGCAAACTTAGGTTCACAGTCAGCCATAAAGGCAGCAACCGCTTCTGGTGGGTAAGTATTGGGTGTATTTGCTATAGTGGGCAGCGCCCCAAGGCATAGGCTGCTGGCTCCTAGCAAGGCAGCAAAACGTTTCACCGCAGGTCTCCTAAAAAGGGTATTTCTAATTTTGCCAAAGGACTCTCTGCTGCAAATTCAAATTTTTATTGAGGCAATGGACAAGACAAACGGCTTTGCCTATACTTAGCTATACTTAGTTGCTCAACCCGATTCCTAGCCGCAGAATATCTGGGGAACATGAAAGCAGGATCCAGTCTTGGGACGTGCCCAAGGGTTCTGATGTTTTTTAGAGCCTACAGATATTTAGCACAGGCTTCTTGTTTTTCTGTCTTGAGTTATTTGCTAAGGAGGCTCCCATTTCTGAACCACTTTCCCTAACCCAAAGCTTACGGGGAACCCGTGAGGTGCGTGATGACTACCAAGTTTTCCGCCTGACGGGTCTCATCGATGCCTTCTCGGAGTCTGCCTTCCGCAAAGTCATTACCAAGTGCTTTGACGATGGCTCAGCAAACATTATCCTTGACCTCTCGAAAATTGAATTTCTTGATAGTTCAGGCTTGGGAGTTCTTGTCCAACTAGCCAAAAAGGCACAGGAGCACCAAGGGCAACTCCAGATTGTCACCAATCCACGGGTGACCCAAACCGTAAAAATGGTACGGCTCGAAAAATTTYTGCCCCTCCAGCCAGATTTGGCCACGGCGATCGCCCAGATTACGGATCAACCCTCTGCCTCGTAACGTCGCTCTATGGTTGCAGTCCTCAGGGGCGATGTCTCAGCCCCATGGTTATGATGGCGTCTGCCCCTTTTTTACCCATTGCGTCGGATGCAATTGCTGCTCAGCGCTTGTCCCCTTCTGCCCTTGCTTACTTTGGGGATGCGGTCTATGAGCTGTTTATTCGCTTTATCTTTTTGACTCCCCCCCAACGGATCAATGCCTACCACCACCAAGTCGTGGCACATGTCCGTGCTGAAAGCCAAGCTCGCTACATGGACATTCTGTGGCCCCACTGCACCGCCGCAGAGCTGACGATCTTTCGCCAAGGTCGCAATGCGGCGGCGGATGGCCCCAAACGGGTGCCCGCTAAAATCTATCGCCAAGCAACGGGGTTTGAAGCACTCTTGGGCTATCTCTATCTCACGGATCCGCAACGACTACAAGACGTTTTAGCTCTGCTAGAGCAGCATATTCGGGCAGAGGTAGCCGCAGCGGAATCGCTGTAATGAAATGTAACCACAGCGTGATAGGATGCTTAGTGGCCAGTTTGAGGCATCTCAAGATGCTCCGCGTGCTGCTGTGACGGTTCCCCATTCGGCATCTGCGCCCTCCCCTTCAACAACTGTTCCTAACCAGAGTGCAACTGGTGGAGCGATGGCGGAGTTTTACCAACTCTGTCGCGAATTATTCACGACAAGCTTGGTATTGATGGCGATCGCCTTTGGGACTGTCTGGGTCATCTACGACCTAAACACAGCCTTAAACTACTTACTGGGAGCAAGTGCCAGCCTGATTTATTTGCGCTTACTTGCTCGCAATGTGGAACGCTTGGGACATGACCAGAAAAAGCTAGGAAAGACACAGCTTCTCGTTGTGGTGGCGGTCATTATTTTGGCTGCCCGCTGGCACGAGTTGCACATTATTCCCGTATTTTTGGGATTTTTGACCTACAAAGCCGCCATTCTGGTCTATATGCTTCGTACGGTTTTGCCGTCCCCCTAACGACTGGCTTTGTTGTGCTTAGAACATTACGTGCGGAGGCATGATGCCTTTGATACACCTTTGGACCTCTCTCCCCGTTGCCAAACTCGAGGTGGGTCATCACTTCTACTGGCATATTGGCAACCTCAAGGTTCACGGTCAAGTGTTCATCACCACATGGATTGTGATGGGCATATTGATCGTGGCGGCTCTTGCGGCCTCCCGGAATATTCAGCGGGTTCCCAGTGGTATCCAAAACCTCATGGAATATGCCCTTGAATTTATCCGTGACTTGACCAAAAGCCAGATGGGTGAACACGAATACCGTGCTTGGGTTCCCTTTGTGGGAACACTGTTCCTGTTCATTTTTGTCTGTAACTGGTCAGGGGCGCTGGTGCCGTGGAAACTCATTGAGTTACCAGAAGGGGAATTGGCAGCACCCACCAATGACATTAATACCACTGTTGCCCTTGCGTTGTTGGTCTCCTTGGCTTACTTTTACGCAGGGCTGCGGAAGCGGGGGCTAAAGTATTTCACTAAATACATTGAGCCAACACCGGTATTGCTTCCTATTGCCATTTTGGAAGATTTTACAAAACCTCTTTCCCTGAGCTTCCGTCTTTTTGGCAACATCTTGGCGGATGAACTGGTGGTAGGGGTCTTGGTGTTGCTTGTTCCCCTGTTTGTGCCGTTACCGGTCATGGCGTTGGGGTTATTCACCAGTGCCATCCAAGCCCTTGTCTTTGCAACATTGGCCGCCACCTACATTGGTGAGGCAATGGAAGGGCATGGGGGAGAGCACGAAGAGGCTCACTCCTAAAGGGTACATACCCTGCTATTGTTATCTTTTGGAAATTTTGTTTCGTCCCACTACAGTCTGAGGAAATAAACTATGGATCCGTTAGTCGCTTCTGCTTCTGTGTTGGCTGCTGCTCTGGCTATTGGTTTGGCCTCCCTAGGCCCTGGCATCGGTCAAGGGAATGCCTCGGGTCAAGCCGTTGAAGGTATTGCGCGGCAACCAGAAGCGGAAGGTAAAATTCGGGGTACATTGCTGCTGACCCTTGCCTTTATGGAATCCCTGACGATTTACGGTCTGGTGATTGCTCTCGTGCTGCTGTTTGCTAACCCCTTTGCATCCTAAATAGCCCATGGTGGGGAAGGCGAGCTATGTGCGCTTTCCCCTTTTGTTCCGCCCCATTCTGGAGAGGCTGATGTTTGATTTTGATGCCACCCTACCCTTGATGGCTGTGCAGTTTTTAATTTTGACCGTCATTTTGAATGCGCTGCTGTATAAGCCGTTGGGTCAGGCACTGGACAATCGGGATGAGTACATCCGCACCAATTTGCAACAGGCCAAGGAGCGGCTGCAACAGGCCACCGAGCTAGCCAATCAGTACGAACAGGAATTGGCATATACCCGCCGTGAAGCCCAAGCGATCATTGAAGAGGCACGGGCAGAGGCACAAAAAATTGCCACGGCTGAAATTGCAGCAGCACAGCAGGCCCTACAGGCAGAGTTAATGAAGGCTCAAGCAGAGATTGATCAGCAAAAGCAGGCGACACTGCAGGCGCTCGAAGGTCAAGTGAGCAGCTTGAGTGAGCAGTTGTTAGCCAAGTTACTGGCCTAGGAGTTTGGGTCATGGACGCAGTAATTTTAATGGCAACGGAAGAGGTAGGGCATTTTGGCTTAAACACCAATTTGCTCGAAACCAATGTGATTAACCTTGCCATCATTATTGGGGTACTGGTTTATTTTGGTCGTGGTCTGCTGGGCAAAACCCTTGGCGATCGCCAGCAACAAATTGCAACGGCGATTGCAGAGGCGGAAGAACGCCAACGCACCGCAGCAGCTCGCTTGGCTCAGGAGCAGCAGAAGCTAGCCCAAGCAAAGGAGGAGGCAGCGCGTATTCGCGAAGAGGCGTTGGTTCGTGCCAAGGCAGCCAAAGAAGAACTGATCGCCAAAGCACAGCAGGAAATTGAGCGCTTGAAACAAACGGCCTCTCAAGACACCAGTGCGGCAACGGAGCGGGCGATCGCCGAGATCCGTGAGCGCATTACCGCCCTTGCCCTAGCTCAAGCGGAGCAGCAGCTCAAAGAGCGCTTGAGTCACGATGCCGAGCTTCAGCGCACCCTTGTTGATCGCAGTATTGCCCTACTAGGAGGCAAATGATGCAGACCACCATCCGTGGTGAACTTGTCGAACCCTACGCCGAAGCCCTACTGTCTTTGGCGCAGTCGCACAATCTCGCTGATCAGTTTCAGCAGGATAGCGGTTTGATTTTAGACCTACTGGCCGCCTCAGCGGAACTGCAAGAGTTTTTAGCCAACCCGCTCATTAATCCTGATGCTAAAAAGAACGTCCTGCGGCAGCTGACCGTGGATAAGGTACATGGCTATTTTCTCAATTTCCTCATGCTGCTGGTGGATCGGCGGCGCATTAATCTGTTAGCTGCCATTTGTCAGCAGTACCGCGCCCTGCTGCGCAAACTCCGCAATATTGTTTTGGCGGAAGTGATCAGTGCTGTAGAACTGACGGAGCAGCAACGCCACGCAGTTGTGGAGAAGGTAAAAACTATGACCGGTGCCGCTGATGTTGAACTGGCGATCGCCATCGACCCTGAACTCCTTGGTGGTGTGGTGATTAAAGTTGGCTCACAAATTTTTGATGCCAGCCTGCGCGGGCAGCTACGGCGCTTAAGTGTCAGCTTGGCACAACCGGTGTAACTCTTTTTGTACCTTTTTGTAAACTGTCTAACCCTTGAGAGCAATTCCTATGGTAAGCATCAGACCCGATGAAATCAGCAGCATTATTCGTCAGCAAATTGAGCAGTACGAGCAGTCGATCAACGTCGATAACGTGGGTACTGTGCTACAGGTGGGCGACGGTATTGCCCGCGTCTATGGCCTTGATAAAGTGATGGCCTCAGAACTAGTGGAATTTGAAGACGGTACGGTGGGTATCGCCCTCAACCTCGAAGAAGATAACGTTGGGGTGGTGCTGATGGGGGCTGGCCTAGGCATTGAGGAAGGCAGTACGGTTCGTGCCACCGGTAAAATTGCCTCGGTTCCAGTGGGTGAGGCCGTCATTGGCCGTGTGGTGGATGCCCTGATGCGTCCTATTGACGGCAAAGGCGAGATTCACGCTACCGCAACCCGCTTGCTAGAGTCCCCCGCCCCCGGGATTGTGCAGCGCAAGTCGGTCTGCGAACCCCTGCAAACTGGCATTACCGCCATTGATGCCATGATTCCCATCGGTCGTGGCCAGCGGGAGTTAATCATTGGCGATCGCCAAACTGGGAAAACAGCCGTGGCAATCGATACGATCCTGAACCAAAAAGGCCAGGACGTGATCTGTGTCTATGTCGCTATTGGCCAAAAGGCCTCCAGCGTTGCCCAAGTGGTGAATGTTCTGCGGGAGCGGGGTGCCCTTGACTACACCATTGTTGTCGCAGCCAACGCCAGTGACCCTGCTGCCTTACAGTACTTAGCCCCCTACACCGGCGCTAGCATTGCCGAGTACTTTATGTATCAAGGCAAGCATACCCTAGTGATCTACGATGATCTCTCGAAACAAGCGCAGGCTTACCGGCAAATGTCATTGTTACTGCGTCGTCCCCCCGGTCGCGAAGCCTATCCGGGGGATGTGTTCTACCTCCACTCTCGTCTATTAGAGCGCGCCGCCAAACTCAATGACGCCCTAGGGGGTGGCAGTATGACCGCACTACCAATTGTGGAAACCCAAGCGGGCGACGTGTCTGCCTATATCCCCACCAACGTGATTTCCATTACCGATGGCCAGATTTTCTTGTCGTCTGACCTGTTTAATGCAGGTTTGCGACCTGCGATTAATGCGGGTATTTCTGTGTCTCGGGTGGGTTCGGCAGCACAAATTAAGGCAATGAAGCAGGTGGCTGGCAAACTCAAACTAGAACTTGCGCAGTTTGACGAACTCCAAGCCTTTGCGCAATTTGCCTCTGACTTAGATAAAGCAACCCAGAATCAACTGGCACGGGGTCAGCGGCTACGGGAAATCCTCAAGCAGCCCCAGTATTCGCCCATTCCGGTGGAGTACCAAGTTGCGACCATCTATGCAGGCACCAATGGCTATTTGGACGATATTCCCGTTGAAGCCGTGGCTAAGTTTGTCGCTGGCCTGCGGGATTATTTGGCAACGAGTAAACCACAGTACGGTGAAGCGGTACGCAGTAGCCAAAAACTCGACGAAACCGCAGAAGCTCTGCTCAAAGAGGCGATCGCCGAATATAAAGCAGGCTTTACTGCCTAGGTTCCTCCACAATTAGCTGAGGGAGTGCGGGGGTAGATACGCCCTGCACTGTACCGTCGAGAGATGGTCAGTACGGGATACAGATACCCCCGCGCCAATTGCAGACTAGCAGACGAAACGAGACGCCCGCACGCCAACTAGGCGCGTTTACTCAACACGGGGGTGCGCTTTCTTCTGATGGCCAGCCCCTGCGAGATTGCTTGCCCTCAACGCTGCGGCGGTGTTACTGCGGGGCACGTCCCGAGAAGACCTTTKAGGGGGCGATAGCAGGGTTTTGAGGATCACTACGCTAGCAATGGCAATTAAGAAGTAACCAAATGCTTGTTGAAGTTTTTGGGTGGAGACTCGCTGTCCCCAGTGGCTTCCTAGCAAGGAGCCAAGGGCTGCGGCAAGGGTTAATGTCAGCGTCAGGCGTGGATCGAGTGTTACAGTTCCTAAGTAGCCCCATACCCCAGCAACAGAATTCGCTGCAATAATTAGTAGCGATGTGCCAATTGCCTGCCGCATAGGAATTTTACCCAGTAGCACTAGGGCTGGCACAATGGCAAAGCCACCTCCCACCCCAACTAATCCGGTGAGAAGTCCTACCCCTAGCCCCTCGGTAGGCAGCCAAAGCCAGCAGTATTTGCAGGCAGGCGGGCGATAGAGTTGGCTTTCTAGGGTGACCTCTGGAGGCATCAATTCGGGTGGGGTGGAGCGTTGCTGCCGCCGAATCATTAAAAAGGCAGCGATCATCATGGTGCTGGCAAAGAGTAATAGCTGCACGGTGTCGGTCATCCACGGCAGGGCAGCCAGTCGTGCCCCTAGGTAGGCACCAAGCATTGTGGCGGAGCCAAACACAAGAGCTAATCGCAGATTCACGTAGCCCCGTCGCCATTGGGGAATGGCCGCTAAGAGGCTGACACTGCCAACGATCACCAATGTCATGGCGATCGCCACCTTGGTTGGAATACCCATGACATAGACCAGAACCGGCAAGGCCAAGACAGACCCACCGCCCCCTAAAAGCCCTAAACTCAGACCGATGGCGATCGCTAACCCATGCCCCAGCCAATACCCTAACATCGCCTACTTCCTGCGCGGGCGATTCATGGGCAGAAGCGCAAGGAGCCGCGCCAAGGCGCACGTGTTTGTAATGCCTGCAAACAGTAGGCCAGCCCCGACAAATCCTGAGAGGAGAAAGAAGCCGGGATTCACCGTAAAGCCAGCGATCACCCCCACAAGGATCAGGCTGCCAGCCACAATTTGCACTTGGCGCATGAGGCTGATGGGGGCAGTACTGCCACCGTACCCCGCCTGCTGCCATGCCTGAAAGCCACCCTGCAATTCCCTGAGGTTGCTTAGCCCTTTGGCCTGGAGTATTTCCCACGCTAGGTGTGAGCGGCGACCCGACTGACAATAGAGAACAATGGGGATATTGAGGGTAGGCAGGTGAAGGTCTTGGACATCAGCCAGAGGGCAAAGTAAGGCACCGGGAATATGGCCACTGGCGTACTCGTTGGGTTCACGCACATCAATCAGCAGCAGGTCGCGATCGGCAAGTGCCCGATGCAGTTCCGCAGCGGTGATGAGGGTTGGCGTAGGGGTGATGGTCATGATGTCCTCCTATGTCTTAAAACGGATAGCGTAGGTTCAAGTTAGATAGCTAAACCGCCGCAACGGCTAAGCCACAACGTTCATTGGCCGGTACGGCTTCCATCATTTTTTGTGGGTTGGGCAGGTTCAGGCTGGCCATAAATTCAATAAATTGCTGGCGATCGCGCCCAACAAAGCGAGGGTTAAACCGTTTCTCTTCACCAATCGTGGACACAGTAAAGCCGCGATAATCATGGCCGGGATATACGAGGGTGTCGTCTGCAAGGCTAAAGAGGCGTTGGGTAACGGCATCGTAGAGAGCACCCGCATCGCCACTTTGAAAATCGGTGCGGCCACAACCGCGAATGAACAGCGAGTCTCCTGTGAGTAGGTGGTCGCCATTGACCAAGAAGGCTAGATGACTATCGGTATGGCCAAGGGTGGCGATCGCCTGAATGGGAATAGCCCCGACGTAAATTGTCTCTTGATCCTGCAAGAAACCGTCTGCACAGTCCACCTTGGCATTTTGGGGGACGAGGGTACGACAGCCCGTGTGCTCTCGCAGTTTTCCTGCACCAGTAATGTGATCCGCATGAACGTGGGTTTCTAAGCAATAGCGCAGTTTTAAGCCCAACTGCTCAATCAACAACAGGTCCCGATCCACCTGCTCCAAAACACTATCCACCAGCGCTGCTTCGCTCGTGGCTGGGTCAGCAATCAGGTAAGAATAGGTCCAAGTGGCTTGGTCAAATAATTGCCGGAATAACATGTGCAACTCCCTATAGACCCTCGGTAAATCTTAAGCGATCCTGTGCAAGGATAACTAATATGATTATATAACCAAATAGTTGAATAATGTCAAGGCGTAGAGGGGACGCTCCAACCCATAAGCGGCCATGGCAGCTAGACCTAACTACCGTCCCGATGTGAACCTGAAATGTCGAAGCTGTAACATTGTCAGCAGAAGCTAACAAAAGGACGGCAAAACAAGAGTACCTCTATGAGCGAGGGGGCGATCGCCCTTAAAATTGAAAGTAGCAGATAAAAATGCAGGACAGCAATGCAACAATGTCCTGCAATTGCGTGTAGGGAGTGAACGTAGCTTAGGTATCCCACCATAACCAATAATTTAGCGCAGGCAAGCTATGGACGTTAAGCCTTCAGTTCAATCCTTGACGGAACAAGATGTCATTCAACGCCAAGCCGTCAGCCAACTCCTGCGAGCACGCTTACGAGCCACTGCAGGGGTCACCATCAGCGATGCCCCCCTCCCCATGGCCACCCCCAATCCCATGGGGTTATCTCCCCTAAAGCTGCCAACCCACTCCAATAACGATCAAACACCGGCCACGTGACTTACCGCTATTGAATCAACGATTACAACAGCAGCTTCCTACCCAACAGATTGCCCAATTGTTTTTCATTGTTTAAACGGGAATAGTTGCAAGCATTTTCCTTGTAAGGATTTTAGGAAGTTTAATCGTGGATCTTTAGTGACACCAAAAATCGTAATAACTTGATACTCTCCTAAATCGGAAACCCAGACAGGAGATGGTTTTCCAGTTGAACCGCAAAGTCTTTCGTCGTAATTTCCATTATGTTTGAGCTTAGGATCGTGTAACAGTGAGAGACCATAGGGTTTTTCTCCTCGACTATCACCACTACAGATGACAATGCGGCAGTTTCCATCAAGTACCTCTAACCAATCTTCAGAAGTAACAGTAGTAACAGTTCCTGCACTCAGTAATTGAGGGTATTGACTATTAATTTTCTTGCCGGTTAAATAGGCGATCGCTTCATAAATAGAACGCAAGTTTCTCTGGAATAGATCCCGAAAACCCTTCTCGTCTTCAGGCAATTGCCACAGGTCAGTCTTTTCATTAACGCTGAGGGTAGAACCGCGAAAATAAGGGTTACTGGTTCGTTTATAACAAGGACGACGTGCTCCTTGGCCAATGCCACCTAAATGAAACATCACCCACGTTAGACATTTGAGTAATTGAGTTGTTTTTTCTATTTCCTCATCGAGTACGTTAGCTGAGAGGCTGAGAATAAGAGTGCCACTTTGCTGACCGACACAATTTTTATTTCCTACGTTAGATTGTGTATCCACAACCTGTACCTTAACGTAACCATAAGTGGCAGGTTCGATGCCACCAAAAATTTTCTTTTCGAGTTCTTTAGCTTTCCCTGGCTCAAGAACCCCCAACGCAATAGCACGTAGCCAGTAGCGTAACATCGACTTAAAGGCAACTGAGCGAACCTCTGCTTCGGGAATGAGCCTCTTTTGATTTGGTTGATGACGTTGTACCCCATGGATGAGTTGACCCTTGAGGGTAAATTTGGCGTGCATAAATCCATTGTTTATGGACTGATCTGGAGCCAACAAGCACCCGTACCCAGTGTTGACTTGAGAACCAATGCCTTCTTGTAATCCCTGTATGAGCCAGTGTTTTACTTCAGATAGTGTATGCTGCTCTGAGGGTGAGCAGTGGGAGGCTAAGCGTAAGCCAATTAAGAACGTGCATTCTTTTAGCGAGAAAAAAGGATTAGGATTCGCTTCGTACTTTGCTGTATTACCCTCCCATTTCCAGAGATTGTTCACTATGTCCATGGCTAAACCGCCATTTTTCTGTCGCGGTAGCGGGTAGGCATCAAGGAAAATCACTTTACCTGCCCGATCTGGATCCTGAGCATTCAAGGAACCAAAATATTTCTCCACGGCGGCTTCGGAGCCTAGTTCCCGTAACGCTTGGGTACGGGCAACCCCCCGCAGGGTACTTGAAGGAATATAGGGAATCCCTAAGTTGTCGAAGGCAGGTAACAGAATATTTTCGGGGCCACGGTGACCACCGACCCGAATCCGCCACGGACAGGTGACTTCAAAGCAGTTCTCGTGGCCTGCAATGTGTCGGGTGCGCTCTGTTAATACCTTCAGGCGTTGGCTATAGTTGCCCTGCTCAGCCTTCGTTAACAGCTCGACCTTGGTGCCGTGTTTCGTTGCTGCATCCTCTTTGGTGCCGTCTTTCGTTGCTGCATCCTCCGGCGATCGCATCCAGCGCAGATATTCAATAAAGCTTGCGGCTGAATCGGGGTTAGGCATTGGATCGTAGGGATGCCCGAGCCACGCACCTCCTCGGTTACCGCTGCTTGGAGGATTTTTATTGGCGCCTTTTCCTGCTGATTGGCGCGGGGGTCTGTCGAATACCATAATGATTAATCTGCCTCCCCAATGCCCGCGTAAAGAGCAGTCGTCCAGAAGCTAAATTCACGGGCAATTTGCAAGCCCAAGCCCGTCAAGCCAAGATACTCTTCGGTATCCAAGTTCTTAAGGGTATCTAACCCCTTCTCATTGGCTAGGTTTTTGTTGCCTGAAATGCTCTCAAGAACTGCAAAAAACGCCTTGACAACATCCTTCTTCCCCTCCTGCTTCAACGCTTTTTCTTCTGCTTTGAGGCGCATCAAGCCCCAAGTAGCTAGGTACGTGTAGAGTTCAGCGGCTTGACTTTTTTGCTCTTTTAGTCTTTGCTCTTTTAGTCGGTTATCGTCCTGTGCTTTGGAGTGGATCTCACTCAATGCCTGGTAAACCGGTTTCGCTATCGTGCGTGGATCAAAGGCCATCTCTAACTCCCTGTGCTCACAAGCCGAACAAAGCCACGTCCTAGGCTTTCCTGACCGCCAATTTGCAAAATGGTGTGGCTATCAAAGAGATCCTGCAGGTCACTTTTAGCTTTAACGGCAGCACCATTCAGTTGTGCTACGGTGCCCCACGGGAAGTACATGAGGGTGTCGGGGGGAATTGCTTCTTCGTAGCGGAAGCTACCACGCTCAACTGTTTTATCGGTGCTGAGCTTGACTTTGACTTGCCGCCACAGGCTCATCTGAATGAGGGTGGCACAGTGCTGATCGGGAAGGACTAGAACCCGCTCGATTTGGGTTTTGGGTTTGGCGGGTACCCATTGCTGCCAATCTGGCCAAGTTTTKAGTTCGTTACTTTTGAGGATGGCATCTTTGAGGTAAACCGGCTTGTTGTTGCCTAAATTCGTACTGTAGGGTGCCACGGCTGTTACGGTATTTTTTGTTGCCAGCCGCTGCCAACGGTGCAGTAGCATCGGGCAGCTAATCCAGATAACCCCATGGCTAAGGGAGGGCACGGGTACCCACAGCAGTGAGCCATCGCCCACCCAGAGTTGGCCTTGGGTCAGGTTTGTATCGTTACCACCGCTGGTGACATCGTCAATGGTGTTTCCCCAGAGACGGTTCCGGTGACTGTTGGGGGTACTGGCGCGCAACCGCCCCCGAATCGTGCTGGAGGGAATGTAGGGTAATTCTGTATGGGATTCCCGCGCAATTCCGAGGAGGTTCCCTTCTTGGGTGGTGCCGCCGGTGTGCAGTGGCGATAACAGGTATAGGTAAGCAAGGTCAAGCATCATCAGTCTTCCAGTCAGGGTAGGGGGAGAGGCTCATGTACTTCTCCATGGTGGGTCTGCGGGTTATGCACTGCCCCACAGCAATTGGCCGTAGTGAAGTTTTTCAAAGGTAGGGCGCGCTTTGGCGGCAACCCCACTGAGGAGTTGCTGGGGGTGGGGATGGGGAGGAGCTTCAAAGTGATAGAGGGTGCCAGCAGTGACATAGGCACGCTGTGCTGAATAGCCCAGTTGGATTTGGCCGCTGCGACGGGTGACTGTGCTGAGGCCACCGGCCAGCAGGGGGCGATCGCCCACAACGCCCACTAGTTGATCTCGCCACTCCCATGGATACAGACCATAGATCGGGGCTTCCTCAACCACTTGAGCTAAGCCGGGGGTTAAGACGTAGGCAAGGGTTTCTGCCCCTTGGCCACAGAAGGGTTCCAGCACAGCCAGTGGGTTCGTTTTGAGGGCGTAAACCTGAGCCTGATGCCCTTCGCCACCGATGCGTACCACACCTTCAAGGTTGGGAACGTTGATTCCAGCAACAAATCCCCAGCCCGGCTCTAGGCGGTTGGCCACCTCGGTAAAGTAGCCGCCATCCTCTCTGACCGTGCGGCGTTGCTCCTCTAGGTAAATATGGGGCAACACCTGGCGAGACCACGGTACCCCATGGAAGTGATCCTTCGCACTGAGTTGATCGAGCTTTCCTTGCAGGTATAGGGCTAGGGCATCAAGGCGCATTAAGGGTTGCGGTCGCCCTTGGAGTTGCTCATTGTTGCCTAGGGTGGGTTCAACAATGGGACGCAACTTGCAACCTAAAGGATGACAGACATACATCCAAGCCGGATCGTCTTTCGGTGTAGGTTGGATACGAGCCAAGCGTTTCACCTTGGCGGGATCCGCGATGTCGTTGATATCCGCTTTGTCCGCGTTGTGGTTCCCAATGCAAATCAAATCTTTGGGGGTGGCAACCCATACCTGATTGTGCAGGTCTATGAAAAACGGCCCTAAAAATTCTAGGTCGTGGCGGCGTTCGGTGTAGGGGGCACACAGCGATCGCAACGCCTGAAACACAGTAATTGGCAGGGGCGGAAAAATACTTTTTGCCCAAGACCCCTCACCTGGCTGAAAGGGGCGAGCGTCGCGAAACAGGAGCACATCGATGGGATCTAAGCGGTACCAGTTGAGTTGATTCATATTTCCTTGACACAGGAATACCAAACACGAAAGCTTAAGTTGCGCCGAGGGCAACAGCAGTTATCGCGGCATGCCCAGAGTGGGGCGGAAAGCGTTTGTCAATCAAGAAGGCCGTCAGCCGTAGGATGTTGAGCAGGTCTTGCATATCGGTGCCCCGCTGCCCCCGATGAGCCAGTGCCCATTGTTCCCACTGGCAACACCAGTTGCTAAAATTCTCCACAAACCCTTGTGGTAACTCTTTGTCGCGGCGGCTAGCAATACTGGCGATCGCCTGTTTTAGTACCTGATCGGTTCCCAGCCAGCAATGTTGCGGTAACTCGGTCAGCAGACGATACAACAATGGACTCACATCATCATTCGCTTGCGGCACTAAGTGCTGCCATTGATCAAACAAGTGCCCCTTGAGAACGGCACTGAGGGAATTCCCTGAGCCATAGATCACCTCAAAGCACAGCCCATCTTTGCCGGGGAGCCTTTTTGCCTGCTCTTTCTCTGCTTGCCAAAGGTGCTCTAGCACAGTAGGTAAAGGCACACTTTTATGAGCCAGCACCACCCCCATACTCATGGTGGCACCCTCCCCCATCGTAAACAGGCGGCGCATACCCAAGTGTTTCGCAGCTTTGCTACCCTGAACGGTTTGCCAATAGCCCCCCTGCGGTTCAAACTCTCCGGCGGCATCCTCACCGCCACACCATGCCTGCCGTAGCACTTGGATGAGGGGCAAAGCATCTTCGAGGGGTAAGACCGCCATGACATCATCGCCACCGCTATAAACCACGCGGCCACAGTAGCGTTGCTCTACCAAGTAGGGCACAAGGCGGTTTGAAAAGTCCAGCAGCGCACGGTTGAGTCCTACATGGGTGGCTGGCCCCATCCGTTTGGGGGTTTTGTTAATAAAGTCTTGCCAGCTGTGCCACTCGGTTAATTTTGGGTCTTTGGCCTGCTGATCAATCTGCGCCACAATATTGCTGGCCACGTACTCACGGTAAGCCTTTAATCGGTGCCCCCGTACATAGTCGCCCATGCTGTCGCCATCCGCAAGGAGGATGCACCACCAATCCGCGGGGGAGCGATCGCCCCAGTGCAACCGCTTTTGCACCCAGTTCACCGCCCCACGCAGCGCTGCCAAGGAACCCTTATCTTCAATCCCCAGATCCTCCGCCAGCCATTTTGCCGAGAACATCACCCCGTTATAGCCCTCTGGCAATGCCGCATCCACTTGGGGAATCTGACTCGGGCGACGGGTCTTGCCACCAAATCGCTCATAGTAGGGGTGCAGATCCGCATCAGCTTTCACCTCGCGGTTGAGGTCGTGCCAGTACCGCTTTACCTGATCGGGTTCGGTCGCCATAAAGCGAGCCGCAGCGATACTGCTGGCATTGGGAAAGCGAACTAAGTTTTCATAGTCATCCCCAGAGCACTCTACCCCCAAAGACGCTGCCACCCCCCCATGCGTCCACGCCATACGTTTGGTGACCTCGATGGCATTGAGCCGCTCTTTGCCGTTAAACAGCCCCGGAAAGGCTTGAGCCATCACGTGCCAAAACAGCCGCATTGAACTCGTGGGCAACCCATGCCCCTCTCGAAATGGGTCTCGGTAGAGCAGGTTAGGGTGCAAGGCACTGTAGGCACCAGAAATTGAGGAGCGCTCCCCCGCAGAGGCAGGGAACTGCCAATTGCGAGTATTTTTGAGGGCTGAGAGGGCTTGGCCGAGCCGTTGTTGCAGAAATGGCCACCACGTCCCAACATTGATGGTGCTGTACACCTTTTCTTCAACTTCAGTGGGTAGGGCAGGCTCAGCTTTGGCTAAGACGGTTTGTGCCGTTTTCCACGCTGCGTAAGTGGGTGCCCCCCGCCAGCACGTCAACGACTGCTCCGGATTCCCAAGGGGTAGAGCAATCCAGTAACTCTCCCAAAAGTGCTTCAGTTGCGCCTGCCACAGCGCGTTCCATTCCCATTGTCCGCCGTGCTGCCAACTGCGGAATTCGTTGCATAGGTCAGTGACCATCTGCGCCGGAAATTCTTGGGCAATCCAATTTTCAATTTTGGCTATGTGGTCTGGGTCTTCGTAGAGCCTGCGCACATGGGCTTTGATGCTCTCGCGCACCTTGTTGCCAATGCTCAGCCACGTCTGCTGGAGATGGGCTTGCAGTTCATGGCCAATGGTCTCTTTATCTTGCGCGGGAATGAGTGCCGTAATGACGTTGGGGAACCCTGCGGTGGTGAGGCTGGAGGTTGTTGACGGATTGGGAATGCCCAAGCGCTGAAAGTCGGCTGCAAAATCAGGATATTTCCGTAACAGGAAGGCATCAATAATAGTTTGGTTATAGAGATTGGGGGTAATGACAACATCAGGGCCATAGCGCTCGGCTAGGAACCAACACACCTGCGCACTCAGGTAGTGCAGCAGATAGGAACCCGCCCAAAAATCTAGTAGCTTGCGCGAGGATTTGATGAATTCCTGCACAGGAGCAAAAGAAAACATCAACAGCCATGGGTGCTGGGGCGTTGCCTCGTTGGGTGTGCCTTGAGGAAATAGAGTGCCCGCCAAAGCAGCAGTAATGGCAGTGTGGGCTTCGAGGGGGCAGTCGGGAATTCGTGTATCGGCGGGCAACAGCAGCACATCCCTAGGGTAGGTGGCTTGCTGTTTAATGCGGTTATCGTACGCAATGGCGTCTCCATAAAACCGCCAGAACCACCAGAAAACTTTTTCCGCATCCCTGTCTTGGCGGATGGCCTCCCAGATAGACTGCCCTTCAATGGCTGCTAAATGATCGTCGTTGAGGCTACCAGCAAAAATAAAGTTGAGGGTACTTTTTACGCCAGTCATTGGATGGCAAACTTCTACTTGGGTGACGGCATTCGCCGTGGTGGGGGAGGTTCGCATGGCACTGGTAAAACTCACCCGATCTGAGGCTGAGGCAAGATGGTCTGACTTGATGCCGCCGTGGGTGTTCCACCATGTTTGGAGGTCACTTCGAAGGTGATAGAGGCACGTCACCTGTTGCCATGGGCCTTTACTGCTTTTATTTCTGTAGAGGGCTTTGAGGTAGGGATCATGGAGGAGGGCAAAGAGCTTGCGTTCGTAATACATGAATGGAACATCCGTGCAATTCAGGCTACTGTGCCGTAGAGCTACCGAAGATTTCTCCAGCTTACTTAAGCCCAGCGATGCATGGGGATCAACACAAATAATTTTTCATAATTTTTAACAGTATTTTATATTTTGTCGCTAATATTGAATATTCATTGTTTTGTACTCAGGATTTTTGGCTTAACATAGTAATTGTCATTTTTGCAGTGCGTTGGTAGGGTGTCTAAGAATGCCTCAAGCTACCTCGGAGCGGATCTTTGTGCTATCTCCCTGCGGTACCAGTTTATTGACCAATGCAGCGGAGACCCAAGAGCGTAGGCTAGTGAGTACCTATGCCAATGCGAAGGAGGCAACGACGATTCCGGCAGCAGATCGGCAAACTCTTGAGGCACTGGTTGAGCGAGTGCGCGCCAAACTGTTGTCTGAGGGCACCACTGTGGCAGAGGCGGCCAAAATGTCTGCGGAGGTTAACGGTATTGTTAAGCTCTATGGAGAGCAGTTCAAGCCGAACAGCGGTGATTGCCACTATTTACTGTGTACTGATACGTGGCTGGGAGAGCAAACAGCGCGACTTGTTGAAGCTTGGTTCAAGAGTGTGGTGCAGCGCCAGCGCTTAGGGAGTGTTCACGTTGAGGTCTATCGCCAGAGGGATCTGCAAACCAAGGATATGGAGGCATTTCAGTCGGCTCTATCCGAGCTGATTGAGTGGTGTGAACAGACGGTTAATGGCTATCGGCAAGGCGGCTTTCGGGTGATTTTTAACCTCACGGGAGGGTTCAAGAGTGTGCAGGGGTTCCTTCAGACCCTTGCGTTTTTCTATGGGGATGAAACGGTATATGTGTTTGAAACCTCTGATTTGCTGCGTATTCCTCGTCTGCCGGTGCGGCTGGTGGCAGAGGAAACGGTGCGGGATAACCTCTTGACGTTTCGGCAACTGCATCTTAAGTTGCCCGCCCAGCACACCGATAGGATTCCTGAAACGCTACTGTGGCGCGTCGATGATCAGGTGGACTTATCCCCTTGGGGAGAGTTGGTTTGGCAGCGCACCAAAAAGCACATTTATGCAGAAAAGCTGCACCCTGCGCCGAGTGACCGGATTATTTTTAGTGACTCGTTTAAGCGCAGTGTAGAAGGGATTGCTAAGGATCGGTTAGTGCTGGTGAATGAGCGAATTGATGAGTTGGCGCGTTATTTGCAGGATGGCCATCATCTGCAATCGCTAGATTTTAAGCCCCTGAAGGGAAACCCTTGCCCACCATCAACCCATGAACTCGATGCGTGGGCAGATCAAGATGCTAAGCGGATCTTTGGCCACTATGAGGGGAACTGTTTTGTGTTGGATAAGCTGGATCGTGGCTTGCATTAGATGACTTGGCTGGTGGGTGGCTCTAAGGGAGACTGACCTGTGCCAAGGATGAGAATGTTGGCTTCGGTGTGGTGACTGAGGGGATAAATGCGCACATGATCTTCGCTGGGCTTGAGACGGCGATACAGGCGATCGCGCAGTTGTTGCAGTTGTTTGGGAGCCAGCCTTGCCTCGAACACGCTAAACTGCACCCGCTGACCGTAGCCTTCCAATAATTCGGCAACTTTACGGCGGCGTTTATTGCTGGGGATGTCGTAGGCAATGACGTACAGTAGCATAGACTAGTCGATTCGATAGCACCAGAGGTGGTCTGGGCAGCGCAACCACTGGCAAAACGCACGTACCTGTCGTGCTAGGACGTGCCAAAATGGCTCTTCTTGGGTTTGTTGCTCCATGCGCTGAATAAAGTGCTTGAGAAACCGCTGCCGTCCGTGCTCATTGAGGAAACAGCCGCCCGCTTCAAAACGAAAATTGTCTTCAGGGCGGATGAGGCGCCCGTTGACGAGTTGCAAAACAAGGGAGTCAATAATTGGCGCGCGGAAGGGTTCTAGGAGATCAGAGACAAGGGCGGCATGATTGTGATGCTGTTGGTGTAGGCAGCCAGCATAGGGATCAAGCCCAAGGTTTTCGACGATACCCAAAAGATGATTCCAAAGCACTTGGTAACCAAAGCTGAGGAGGGCATTAATTTCATTACCAGGAGGGCGACGGCTGCGGCCTTGAAATGAGAGTTGTGGATGCTGAAAACACTCTGCTAGGGCATCGTAGTAATGCCGGGCACCACTCCCTTCAATGCCCTGTAACGTTTGCAGGGTGTGGCTCTCTAGGCTGCGCTTTGCAAGTACGTCAAGGCAGTTAATGCTCAGCTCAAGGGTAGGGTGAGGTCGCCGCCGTTGTTGGCGCATCAAGATCACCCGTGAGTTGCGTAACTTCGCATGAATGAGTTGCTGAGCAGCAAACAATTTTTGGGCATCGCTCAACTGGGCTTGTAAGCGCATGAAGGTAGGATGAGATCGCTGGAGCGGCAATAAACGACCATAACAATACCCTGATTTGGATAGGTAAGCGATGGTGATCGATCGCTGTAAACAGGCACGAATAAGCTGGGTTGTTAGCTGTGAGTAGCCAAAGATCAAAATCAAGTCAATTAAGGGCAGTTGAACTTGCTGGATAAGTTTCTTTTGGTGGAAAACCGTAATGTACTCTGCATCGAGGGAGACCTGACATCCCTGTCGAGAGAGGTAAAGGGTCTGGGTCATTCGCTGCCCTCTAGAAGTAGGGTTCAATATCGCTAGACTGCGGACGGGTTTTGAGTTGTGAGCGCCGTTCTGAGGTTAGGGGGCTGGTATCCTGATAGTTGAGCCGACGGGGAGATAAGGGCTTTAAGATGCGATCGACCGCGACACTGGCTAAGAAGCTGCTGACTATGACCAGTAGGGTCGTAGTAATGACTGCTGCTAACCCCAAGGGTGCAATCAGCAGAATGACAAGGGTAAAAAAGCCGTTGCAGCAGGCAACAATCAGACTTCGGATGAATGAAAAAGCAGTATAGGAAGGCATAGGGCAATAAGCTTATAACTGTGTTTTTATCCTTGAGCGTTGTTCAGACTATGCAGCAAGCTCCGAGGGATCTGCCGAATAGCCTCGATGCCTCATTAATGCGTTGGATCCCTCGGAGTCGCTCAGCAAGCGGCTTTGAGTATTTTATACTGTGCCGTATAAAAAACATTGCTTGCTTGCAACGGGGATCCCTCGGAATAGGGGGTTGCAGTTCGCTCAGGGAGCGGCTAGTATAGGGGTACTCCTTCCTCTTCAGGGGGAAGGCGATCGAATGGAAACTTGGGGATGGTTTCGGTTTCGGTCTCGTCAAGGATGCCAACCTTCCTCTTCAGGGGGAAGGCGATCGAATGGAAACAAATCAGGAACCATGATAAAACCTCCTTGTTGTCTCCTTCCTCTTCAGGGGGAAGGCGATCGAATGGAAACCTAAGCCTAGACTCTGGGAGAAGTTCGTCAACATGCAATCCACCTTCCTCTTCAGGGGGAAGGCGATCGAATGGAAACCTGAGGCCTTTAGCGTGGTAGATGTAAGGTAGTAGCTCATCCTTCCTCTTCAGGGGGAAGGCGATCGAATGGAAA
>NZ_JAKLTV010000021.1:0-25166 GCF_022698185.1 Synechococcus sp. PCC 6717
CGTAAAGTAGCGACGATGCTTGGATTGAGTCTGAGCGGAGTTGGTAGGGGGTCTTTGACTGCCCCCACCCGTATTAAGTTGTGGGTGACAGCTCAAGGGAAAAGCGAAGCAACGCGGCTTCAGCCCGTTGCGTAGCATCCTTTGGGAATCCCCTCTCTTTCAAGGAGGAGAGAAGTCAAGTATTTATGTATTGGGGCATTTATCATCGCAGCGTTTCAATGTTGCGCTCCCACTGCTGGCCATCAAACAGTTGAACTTGAAAGCGATCGCGCAGTTGATGAATATTGTCGAGGCAGTTGAGGTTGACATCAATATCCTCCGGATGCGATCGAGGATGGTGACACYCCCCGCCGTGGAACGGTTCTGTCAAGACTGATTCTGCCTACTGCCGTAGGCGCGGGAACCGTTCTGTATCCCCGTCGGGAACGAGCGAGGTTTTATCCGGTTCCCGAACCCTCCGGTTTCTATAAAGCTCCTTACTGTACTGTAGTCTAGCCATAGTTGCATGATGGTACTCAGCTCCCGGTGCTTCTCCTCCACAGATATTGTTGTCTCCCCGTTGTCCAGGGGTGCTAATCACTACTGCGGCAAATCTCAGTTAGGCTAGGAGTAGCCGGAAACATTCCCCAGTGGTTTATGAGTGAAACTCGTTTGCTGGAGGTGGCGCGCCAAGGTGATCCCCGTGCCATTAGCACTTTGTTAAACGCTGTGCTCTTACCTAAGCGGGTCAAGGCAGATGTCACCCGTCAAGGCTGCACACTAGCCGTTACGCTACATTCCGAGAAAATGCTCAATCAGGGTGCTGCGGTAACCTTGATCCGCACAGCCTTGGAAAAGCTGCACTTGCCGGATACTGATCAGGTGGTGATTGAGTCTAGGGTGCTGGGCGCACCGCTGTGGGATGCTGAGGTTATCCTGCGATCGCCAGCAGTGGCAACTGCCCAAAGCTTAGAACTACCATCCCAGACAATTGAGTTACCCGCTGCTAGCTCGTCTCCCCTGCCCCCTGTTGCCGATCCTTGGCAAAGTACACCGGACACACCCCCGCCCGCTGCATCTGAAGCTGCTGATGGATCAGCCTTAGAGATGGCACCATCTCCTCAAGATACTCCTGACGCGCCGACACTGATGGACTTGATTGCCGCCTTTGTTGAGTCCACAGCCCCAGATGAGCCGATCGCCCCCGTTAACGAACCTGAACCCCTACCCGAGCAAGCATCTAATGCTACCACAGCCCCCCTTGAACAGACCGCGACGATTGCTGGCGATCATGATCTTATCGCTGAAGTCGCTGAACCAGAGAGTGTAGATACCGTTGCCGTAGCGCCTGAAGCCACCGAGCCACAGGCGTCTGCCAGCGCCTATCCGCCCCTTGGGGATCCATGGTTGGAGGCTGACCCCAATCCCCTCCCTGAAGCTGCCAGCTCACCCGCGATCGCCCCTGAGACGCCCCCAGAACCAGATACCGGAGCGTCTGCAACCAATGACACTGCAAACTATACCATCCCCACCATTGAAAAGGTGCCTCGGGATGGTCAATCAAAAGTGGCAGGAATTGCCGGGATGGTCATGGGTTTGGGATTTTGTGCCACTGGTTTGGGCACAGTGATTGGCTTACCCATGGTTGTGGGGGGGATGTGGATGCTAGGCGATGAAGACGTATGGTGTGGCGAGTGTCCCCATTGTCAGCAAGCCTTGAAGGTGCCTGTGGGTAAGCTGTGGCGATTTAGTTGTCCCAATTGCCAAGGTCTCATTGAAATTAAGCATGGCCGCTTCTATGCCCGCGAGACTCCTACCCATCCCACGCATGAAAGCTAGGAATAGGAACTTTGCCCCCGTTGACGGCGAGCATCAAGGGCTTGGGCAATGAGGTCAAGGAGACCGGGGGCTTCTTCCTGAATTGTGAGCAGCAGTCGCTCCCCCATGGCTAAGTCTGTGTCAGACTCAGGGCTGGTTTCACTGTCTTGGACGATCTGCCGTAGGCGGGGCACGGTTGTATCCACAATTTCCACAAGGGCACCAAAGCAGCGGAAAAATTGCCGCTCTGTTAGGGTGCTGTCCTCAAGGGGAAATTCAATGATGGCACGAACTTCCCCATCACTGGGATCGTACTCCCACTGCAACATTTTTGTTTGCCACGAAATGCAGAGTAAGGTTTGCAAAATCGCGTCTTTGAAGCGGTGGTATTTAATTCCGGGTAATAAGTTAGGCGCATAGAGCTTAAAAAACTCGCCCTCTTCATCAAGTTCAATGATCACAATGAACCGCTCGAGATGATCGCCATTCACGCCAGTAATAATTTGATGATTTTTAGCATTTAGCTTGAAATTTAACTGGTGCCGACTTAGGTACTCGGCAAGTTGGCTGAGGGCGATCGCCATCGCTCTATGTACCTAAACCCTAGTCAAGGCACGGTGGTTAATCGTTGTGCCCAAGAGCGCTAGGAAGGCTGCCAGCCATTGAGGGTGGGCAGGCCATGCTGGAGCCGTCACTAAATTGCCATCCACCACCACCGCATCCACGGCAACTTCGGTATAGGTGCCCCCTGCCTTGGTAACCTCAGGGCCGCAGGCAGGATAGGCGGTACAGGTTTTGCCCTCAAGCACCCCAGCGGTGGCCAACAGTTGCAGCCCATGGCAAATAGCGGCAATGGGTTTTTGCGTGTGGCCAAAATGTTGAGTGATCTCAATCACCCGTGAATTGAGCCGCAGATATTCCGGGGCACGCCCCCCCGGAACCACTAACGCATCGTAGGTACTGGGGTCAACATCTGCAAACGTGGCATTGAGGGTAAAATTATGCCCCCGCTTTTCACTATAGGTTTGATCCCCTTCAAAATCGTGAACAGCTGTCCGGACGCTGTCCCCCGCAACTTTATTGGGACAGACAGCATGAACGGTATGGCCAACCATCTGTAGTGCTTGGAAAGGCACCATCACCTCATAGTCTTCGACATAATCACCCACAAGCATGAGAATCCGTTTGCCATCCATAGGAGCACTCCATTATGAATCTAGTTTGATCTTGGCATACTGCTAGAACACTTGCACTCGCGCGAGGCTCAAGCCCAGAGCACCAGACCCATCTCGTAGGGGTGACTGAGGTAGGCATGGCGAGGCAGTAATTGCAGTGCAATCCCCTGATAGCCACTACTCTCATAGCTCACTTGCGCTGTATAGATGCTACGACCGTCACTGGTGGTTCTCACCAAGGTCATCAAGGTTGGGCACGCCTCCTCCAGTAGCCCCGCTTCATTGACCCGTCCTTGAAAGAGCGTTACTTGCACATCCCTTGGTTCCAGCGCGCCAAGGGCAATCGCAGCTTTGACCTCAAGCACTTCGCCGACGGTGAGGGTGTGCTCCCGCGAGGTTTCTACCCCAAGAATTTGAATGGTGTACCAGTGCTCAAGCACTCGCTCCTTCCATTGCGCCAGTTCCTTGGCAGCCCCATAGTTGTTTTCCCGCAAGACAAAATGGCGATCGCTCGCTGCAAAGTATGCCCGATGGGCGTAGTCGCGCACCATCCGTGCCGTATTAAATTGCGGTGTATTTAATGAGAGGGCAGCCTTCATTTTTTGTACCCAGCGGCGGGGAATATCGTTCTCATCGCGTTCGTAAAACAGGGGAATGACATCCCGCTCAAGGCGCTCGTAGAGGGCATTGGCTTCTACCTGATCTTGATAGTGGCGATCGCCATAGTTTTCGCCGTGACCAATCGCCCATCCCGTCTGCACGTAATCGGCTTCATCCCACCAGCCATCCAAAATACTGAGGTTCGGCAAGCCATTCATCGCCGCCTTCATCCCACTGGTACCCGATGCCTCTTGAGGCCGCAGGGGGGTATTTAGCCACACATCACACCCAGCCACCATCATCTTGGCAACGTGCATATCGTAGTCTGGGACAAAGGCAATGTGGTGGTGCATCCCCTCTTGGCGGGKAAAGTGAATAATTTCTTGGATGAGTTCTTTGCCGGGGTTATCGTTGGGATGTGCTTTGCCGGCAATAACAAACTGAACAATCGGGCGGTGTTGCTTGCCACTACTTTTGATAGGCACTGACCCCAGTAAAATGCGCCGTAACCGCTCTATATCCCGCAAAAACAGGGTCGCCCGCTTGTAGGTCGCAAAGCGACGGGCAAAGCCAATGGTCAGAGCCGTGGGATCCAGTGCCTCTGCTGCTTGCGCTAGCTCTGCTGCTGTGGCACTGCGAGACTGAAGCATCCGTTGCAGGCGCGATCGCACAAACATCACCAGTTGATAGCGGCAAATTTCATGAATCCGCCACAGTTCTTCATCGGGAATGCTATCCACCCGCTGCCAAAGGGCATCGGTGATGGCAGCTTCAGACCACTGTGGCCCGAGGTAAATATCGAGGAGGTACTGCAACGGTTCAGACACCCAACTGCGGGCATGAACCCCATTGGTAATGGAGGTAATTGGTACTTCTGTGGGGGGTAAATTGGGCCATAGCCCTTGAAACATTTGCCGCGATACCTCGCCGTGCAAGGCACTCACCCCGTTGACAAAGCTGGCGGTATGAATGGCCAAATTCGCCATACTAAATGGCTCCTGAAACGCGCCCGGATTCATGCGCCCAAGGGACAGAAACTCTTGCTGAGAGAGGTTAAAGGCTTCGATGTAGTGCCCAACGTAGTAGGTAATTTTATCGGCGGGAAACAGGTCAATGCCGGCGGGAACAGGGGTATGGGTCGTAAACACCTGACTCGCCTGCACCACCTGTAGTGCTTCATCGTAACTCAGGTGCGCTTCACTCATGAGTTGGCGAATGCGTTCAAGGGAGAGAAACGCCGAGTGCCCTTCATTCATGTGATAGACAGTGGGTCGCAGGTCTAAGGCCTGCAATAGCTTTACCCCCCCAATCCCCAGTAACATTTCTTGGTGAATTCGCAGATCCACATCGCCGCCGTAGAGGTAGTCGGTAATGTCTTGGTCGTAGGCACTATTAACGGGAATATTCGTATCCAGCAAATAGAGGGGCACTCGCCCTACCTGAAGCCTCCAGACTCGGGCGTGGACATCCCGATTGGGGTAGGGCACAACAATACGGATTTCAGCCCCGCTGGGATGGGTAACGAGGGTTAAGGGCAGGTTGTAAAAGTCGTTGATGGGGTAACGCTCCTGTTGCCACCCCTCTGCACTCAGGTACTGCGAAAAATACCCTTTTTGGTACAGTAGCCCCACCCCCACAAGGGGTAAGCCTAAGTCACTGGCAGACTTGAGGTGATCTCCCGCCAGCACCCCCAAGCCACCGGAGTAGATGGGCAGGCATTCACTCAGGCCAAATTCAAGGGAAAAATAGGCAATACACTCTTTGGTTGTTGTGCCGCGCACCCGTTGATACCACGTTTGTTCAGGATGGCAGTACTCCTGAAATTGCGCCAAGGCGCGTTCCATTTGGGCTAAAAACCCGTTATCTGCTGCTGCTTCTAGTAAGCGGTCTTGGCGAATCTGGCCTAGTAACCGCACCGGATTATGGTTGGTCTGCTCCCATAGCTGAGGGTCGAGGCGGCGGAACAGGGCGATCGCCTCGGTATTCCACGTCCAATAGAGGTTATAGGCTAGGCTGCGCAGTTGTTCCAGCCGTTCGGGTAAGCAGGGGCTAACATTAAACGTGCGGATGGGCTTCATGGCCATTGCTAAATCAGTTGACCTTTGACCTTATTGTCCGAACTGCTGGGGGTGCGCCTTGGGTTCCTTAACAAATTTCGCGGAATTGCCATAAACAAAGAACCGCTAACGTTTTGTGGTTCTCTAGGCTAAAATCAGGTTACATTCTGTGAAGAATCTGGCAAATCGTGCCCTAAGGTTGATGTAAGCCTATGTTTTTAACTGAGTTAACCCCCCTTGTCAAAGAATTAAGCCAGAGACCCGTTGCCTTTATGGGTGGCTTTGTTTCGGGGTTGTTGGGGCTAAGTCTTGATCAGCAGCCGGTGAGTGACTGGCTCAAGCAGTACGGCGACTATCAGCCCCCCAGCCCGCCCCCACCGCCGGACTTCAAAAATATCCGCATCGATTAGGTGCGTTATCCTTTATGGCCAGACTCTCTGCGGATTTAGAGCAAGCCTTTTTAATGGGTGCTGATTCACCTGTCACCGGTGCCGTTCTTACCCAGCAGCAGGTAACCCTTGCCGATATTTTGCAGCTCGCGGGGGAGCGCACCTTTGGTTTTTTACTGGTGGTGTTATCGTTACCGTCGGCATTGCCCATTCCTGCTCCCGGTTATTCCACCCCTTTTGGCATTGTTCTGCTCATCTTGGGGGTGCAGCTCATGCTAGGGGCGACCGCCCCATGGCTGCCACCGAGGCTGTTAGCGCGAACGATGCCCCGCAGCCATGCCCAAAACATCCTTCGCCGTGCGCTGCCGTGGTTGCGGCGAATTGAGTTGATCTCGCGACCGCGCCTGCGCCTCATCTGCACAAGCCGTGGCGGTCGGCTGCTCTTGGGGGCTGCTGTTTCCCTGATGGCCATCTCGATGATTTTACCGATTCCGGGCACCAACACGTTGCCAGCGATGGGTATCTTCATTACTGGGTTTGGTTTACTGGATGACGATGGCCTGATTAGCTTGGCAGGGCTGGTGGTGTGCCTGATGGGTCTGGCGGTGACAACCTCTATTCTGGTGGCGCTGATGTGGGGCGGTAGCAGCTTATTGGATCTCCTTAAAGGGGCAATCTAGAGCCTACAGCATCCAGTTCCGGCAACCGCAGGCTGGCCTGTTTACTCTGCAATACTACGTAAAAGCCCCCTAACCCCAACGGATCAATGAGATGGTGCAAGGATTGATGGCGGCTGAGCGCTTGACGGAGGTTACCGTTGGTGTGCTGCTGTGCCATGAGACGGTTCCCCAGCCCCAATGCCATTAAAAACAGGCTTTGGCGGGTTATGTACAGGGGGTGCAGGCCAAACTGCTCACCATAGCGTTCTAACGCGGTGATATCCACATGGGCGGTGATGTCCTGCGTGCCGACAAAGCGGTAGGGGTTATCGTGGTAACGGTGCTGGTAGTAACACTGCAAGGTACCCTCACAGCGGGCGGGATGGTAGTACTGGTGGGCAGGATAGCCGTAGTCAATGGTGAGGACAAACCCTCGCTGAAGGCACTGGCTCACCTGCTTCAGCCATGGAATGAGCTGCAGATTGACTTCGGTTCGATAGCCGTCGCTATAGTGCTGCTGCTGCGGGTCAATCCCCACGGTGGCAAAGTACTGGGGAATCTGGTCATCCTTGAGGGGGTGCAGCACGTCCTGAAACTGCCCTTGGGCGTTTAGGGTGACATACAGTTCCTGCCACTGAGTCCCTTGCCATTGCAGGCGGTGGACGGGGAAGGCATCCACCAGTTCGTTGCTGAATATACAGCCGATGAAGGGAGCTGGCACGGTATCAGGGCTGAGCCAGCGGAGGCGATCGCCCCAGGGCTGCAACCATTGCCGTTGCCGCTGTTGCAGGGTTGGTGACTGCTCCTGAATGGCGTAGTCAAGGGCAGCAAAAAAATCAGGATGCATCTGTTGGCTGTAGGTCAAAACAGCGGCGGCAAACTGCCCGTCCCCTGCGCCCATTTCTAGGAGAGTAAAAGGGGTAGGCTGCCCCAAGGCCTGCCACATGAGCACAAAGGCGTCGGTCAGTAGTTCCCCAAAGTCAACGGTGATCGTGCTAGCTGTGGTAAAGTCGCCGCGCCGACCAATGGTGATCTGGGGGCGGTTATAGTAGCCCCACTGGGGGTCGTACAGTGCCAAGGCCATAAACTCGGCAAAGGGGATGGCACCGACTGCATCAATGCGTGCGGTGATTCGCTCTAGCAGTTGTGGACAGCCGCGATCGCTCATTAATCATCCACTCCGGCAATGGGGGCAAACCCTTGGCGTTGGACGTTCTCTGTGATCACCCGTGGCTCGAGAAACTGCAACAGGTAATCGCGTCCGCCGGCTTTTGAGCCGATGCCCGACAGCTTAAAGCCGCCAAAGGGATGGCGATCGACAATTGCGCCGGTGATACCGCGATTGATGTAGAGGTTTCCCACCGCAAACTGGTCTTTTGCCGCTTGGATGTGGGAGGGGGTGCGCGAATACAGCCCCCCTGTCAGGGCATAGGTGGTCGTGTTGGCAATCTCCAGGGCTTGCTCAAAGGTTTCGGCACGCAGTACCGCTAAAACGGGGCCAAAAATTTCCTCTTGGGCGATCGTGGCGGTAGGGGGAACGTTGGTAAAGATCGTGGGAGGCACAAAATACCCCTCCTCTGGTACGGTGCCACTGAAGGCAAGGTCTGCCTCCTGTTGACCTTTGGCAATATACTCCTGAATGCGATCGCGAGCCGCAGCAGTGATGACTGGCCCCACACGGGTACTAGGCCAATGGGCTGACCCCACATTCAAGGATTTGGTGGCTTCAATCAGGCGTTGCACAAAGGGCTGGTAAATGGCTTCAAGGACAATCACCCGCGAGCAGGCGGAGCATTTCTGGCCGCTATAGCCAAAGGCGGAGTGCACGACCCCCGCTACGGCTTGATCTAGGTCAGCACTTTCGTCAACAATAATGGCGTTTTTGCCCCCCATTTCGGCAATGACGCGCTTAATATGGGTTTGCCCCCGCTGCAACCGCGCCGCCTCCGCAATAATGCGGCAGCCCACCTCCTGAGACCCCGTAAAGGCAATCAGATGCACGTCAGGGTGCTGAGTGAGGTAGGGGCCAACAACAGCACCGCGACCGGGTAAAAACTGAAACACGCCCGCAGGGAATCCAGCAGCAATAAGGATCTCCGCTAATTTAGCCGCAACAACAGCTGCGGGATCTGCGGGTTTGAGGATCGTACAGTTGCCTGTCACCAGCGCGGCCACTGTCATCCCAGTGGGGATGGCTAAGGGAAAATTCCACGGTGAAATCACTACGGCAATGCCCCGCCCTTGATAGTGGTAATGATTGGTTTCTCCCGGAAAGTTACGATCGTAGCCACCGCTGAGGCGCTCCATTTCATCGGCATAGTAGCGACAAAAATCCACGGCTTCCGAGACTTCGGCATCGCCTTCTGCGACGACTTTACCCACTTCGTAGCACATCCAGGCCACCAACTCATGGCGTTGGGCTTCCAGTAAGTCTGCTGCGCGCCGTAAGATGGCGGCTCGCTCGCTCACGGGTGTGTGCTGCCACTGCTTTTGAGCCGCTTTGGCGGCACGGATGGCGTGTTCAGCATCTTCAATGGTGGCTACGCCCACACGACCAACAATTTCCTGGGGGTGGGAGGGATTGCGGGAGTCGCTGTACTCTAGGGTATTCACCCGCTCACCCCCAATGATGGGGGAATAGGTTTGGCCAAGTTGGCGGTGGACATTGTCTAGGGCTGCTTCAATGCGATGGCGCAAGGCAGCTACGGCATAGTCAGTATTAGCAGCATTGACAAAGGTTGAAGTCTTGCCGGTGTGCACATAGACGTTGGTGGCGCTGAAGTCGGCGGTGGGAAGCGGGGGTGCTAATAGATCCTCGATCTCGGTGGTTGCCAACTGCTGCCGCAGGAAGGAGCTGTTGGCGGTGTTTTCTAGCAGGCGGCGGATTAGGTAGGCCATGCCAGGAATGAGATCGCCGTAGGGACAATACACCCGCACGGTTTGTCCGGCCTCCACCAAGGCTCTGGCGAGTTTATCGGCCATCCCGTAGAGGACTTGGCACTCCATGGCACTGGCGGGTAGGTGATGGTGCTGGGCAATGGCGATCGCCCGCGCTTGGGAGCGCACATTGTGACTGGCCACGGCAGTTCGCACCACGATGTAGTGGCTGAGTAGGTACTCTAGCACGCGCTCGTAGTTGGCATCGGTATCAACCTTGTGCTGATAGACGGGTAGCGGCCACTGGTGTTGTACCGCCTTAATCAGTTCCTGATCCCAGTAGGCTCCCTTGACCAGCCGCACAGTGACGGGGGTGCCGCGCTGTTGTGCCCAGCGAACGAGGTCTTGAGCATCGTTGTAACTATCCCGCAGGTAGGCTTGTAGCGTGATCCCCACATCGGCGCGATCGCGAAACTCTGGCTCCAGCAAAATATCTTTGAGAATGGCCAAGGTAATGTCTTTGTAGGCATACTGCTCCATGTCAAAATGAACCCCCACCCCCAATTCCTTGGCGCGGTGGAGCAGTCGGCGGATAGGTTCCCCCACCTTGGCGCGGCAGCCTTGGACATCTAGGGGATCAAACTGGGAGTAAAAGGCGGTCAGCTTCACGGAGACCTGTACCGGATTGGTGCCTTCCTTGCTCGCCAACGGACTCAACTGGGTCATTAGGTCTAGGTAGCGATCGCAGTAGGCGGCGGCCTCCGATTCGGTAATCACGGCTTCCCCCAGAATATCCATGGTTACTGCCATTCCCTGTTTGCGGAGGCGGCCAATGGTCTTGAGAACCTGTTCCGTGTTTTCACCGGCAATGTACTTGTGGGCAAGGGCTTGCACGGCGGTGGTGAAGGTTGTGGCTGCCGCTTGGGCAGGCAGGGAGTCCGGTTGAGCAAAGTTCAACAGTTTTTTCAGCCCTTCTGGCAGTTCGACACTGGGATCACTGAGGTATTCTTGTAAATGCCGCGCCACCTCGGCTTTGCTCTTGAGGCTAGGGAGGCAGTCAATAAGGCGAAAGAGTTGTACCCGCAGTCCGGGATGCTCCATGGCCCAGCCTAGGAGCTTGTCTTCGATGCGCATCTGATCGCGCAGTTGGCTAAAAAAGTTGCGGGACTCGTGGCTGGCGCTGAGGAGTTGGCGAGCGATCGCGCTCGTGGATGCTTCGTAAATACTCAAGGGTGCAATACCGTCGTAGTAGTGAGGAAAGGTACTTCTATTTTCCCATGGAGATAGGGGTGGCAAACGACTTCCAAACACTTGCTGTAAATCAATAGGGGCTAGGGGTGAATCAGTTTTCAAGCGTTGCGCCACTTGCAGCGATCGCCACAACCGCCCAAGGGGTTGCTCAGCTAGAGCGCCTGCGGCATGCGGGTGTTGCCTTAGACCTGTGGCTACCCATCCACCTGCCGATTGAGGTTGCTACAGCCCAGCGGTATCAGGGATCGCTGGCAACCCATCTGGCAGCAGTGTGGTCACAGTATCGCGGCTGGGTTTTTGCCTTGGCCTGTGGGGCGGTGGTGCGCTTGATTGCGCCCCTGTTAACAGATAAGTACACGGATCCTGCGGTCTGGGTGCTTTCAGAAGATGGCCAGTGGCTCATTAGTTTAGTGGGTGGCCATGCTGCCGCGGGCGATCGCCTTTGTCAGGTGCTAGCGGCTCAAATAGGTGCCACCCCCATCCTGACGGGGGCAAGCCACTGCCAACACTACTTTGCGGTGGACTGTTGGGGGCAAGCCTTCGGCTGGCAGCGAGGCTCGGGAGATTGGCATGGGGTTGCTGCTCGCCAAGCCCGGCAGGAGGTTCTCAGGGTGTTCCAAACCTGCGGTAGTGACCTGTGGCGCACCGGAGTCTCCCCCCAGCAACCCATCGAGTGGCTGAGTGCCCCACCCACCGATGAGGGGGTTTGGATCACCGAAAAGGCAGTATGTCCCACCGCTGGCGTGGTCTGGCATCCACGGGTACTGTGGCTAGGACTTGGCTGTGAGCGCGGTACACCTGAAAGCGTCATTGCAGCAGCCATTGAACATACCCTCAGTGAAGCGGGGTTAGCCTTAGGGGCGATCGCCGGCATCGCCAGTATCGATCGCAAAGCGGACGAAGTGGGGTTATGTGCCCTCGCCCAACGCCAAAATTGGCCGACCCGCTGGTTTAGGGCAGAGCAATTAGAGCAGGTGGCGGTTCCGACTCCCTCCGCCATTGTGGCCGCCGAGATGGGCACCCCTAGTGTGGCGGAGGCAGCAGCGCTGTTGGCAAGTCAGGGGGGGGCGTTAATTGTCCCGAAGCACATCTATCGCCAGCCGGCACAAAAGGGAGCAGTGACCGTGGCGGTAGCGCAGAGCCAACGGGAATATATTCCCCGTAGGGGGGCGATCGCCCTAATTGGTACCGGCCCAGGAGCACTCGAGCAACTCACCACCGCAGCACGCGCAGCACTTTTAGCCGCAGAGGTGTGGATTGGCTATGAGTTGTACTTGCAACTACTGGCACCATTGCGGCAACCCGGCCAGATGGTACTGCCTTACCCGATTACCCAAGAGCGCGATCGCGCCCAACACGCCATTGAACTTGCGGCATGGGGGTTGCGCGTGGCCGTGGTCTCATCGGGAGACTGCGGCATTTATGGCATGGCGGGCTTGGTGCTGGAGTTAATGGCCGATGCAAATATCGCCGATATTGCTGTGGAGGTGTTGCCGGGGGTGAGTGCGGTGAATGCGGCAGCGGCACGGCTAGGCGCTCCCCTAATGCACGATTTTTGTACCATTAGCCTCAGCGATCGCCTCACCCCATGGCCAGTGATTGAACAACGCCTAGAAGCTGCAGCCAACGCTGACTTTGTAACCGCTCTGTATAATCCTCGCTCTCGCGATCGCCAAGAGCAACTGATCATCGCTCAGCAAATTTTTCAGCGTTATCGCTCCCCCAACACCCCAGTGGCCATTGTCCGTGGGGCTTACCGTGCCGATGAACAGATTACCCTAACCACCCTAGGCACATTCCAACCCGAGCAGGTGGATATGTTCAGCCTGGTCTTAATTGGCAATGCCAGTACTCGTCGTTACCACGACTGGCTCATTACCCCCCGAGGGTACCTAGAGAACTCCCAATTGGGTCAACAGCCCAAAGCAGAGGCCATTGACAATACTCAGGGCAATCGATCCCAATAGAGCGCTCCAAAATCCGTTGCGCAGGGTAAAGCCATCCACAAAGGCAGCGGCAAGGGCAAAAATAGCGGCATTAATAATCAGGGCAAACAAACCAAGGGACAAAAAGATAAACGGGAAGGAGAGGAACTTCAGCACGGCCCCCAATGTGGCATTGAGAACCCCAAAAACAATGGCAGACCACAGCGCGGTACTAAACTTATCAATTTCTACGCCTAGGAACGAGAGGCGCGAGACAATAAATAAACTAATACTGGTTACAACCCACGTAATAATCAGACCCCAGATCATAACTCCTCCAATTCGCTTATTTTGTTTTAATCCATGCCGCTGACTGCCCTAAATGACAACAAACAAAAATGGCATGAGAGGAATACCAAACGTACTGCTAAACCAATAGCTCAGCAAACTTAGGGCAATTGTCAGCAGCAGCGATAAACACAAAGAGACAAGCAAGTGGGAGGCCAACTGCTGTAAATTTTGCCAAAACGGATCAAGGGTAATATCTAGGGAATGTCCATTAGGCGTAACAAGCACTGGCGACTGGTACATCAAACTTACCTCCCATCACAGTTGCCTCTATTTTAAGTCCTAGGGCGATCGCCCCCCACCGCAATTTTGGGACAGCGGGTCTGCTACACTGCCATAGCACTACTGAGCGATTGTACCTCCTGTAGTGCGTCCTTTGCAGACTCATAGCGATCGCTGAAGTTAAATTTCACCATTTTGTTGAGTATCGCCGCAAACGCATCGCTCACCGTCACACAGGACTGCCAATCCACCTCACCTGTTCGGGGATCTCGAGGTAGATCTCGGGGTTTAATGCCGGTCAGCGCTTGCAACACAATCATCCCCACGGCATAAATATCACTGCTGAGGGTGGGTTGTCCTGAGAGTTGCTCTGGGGGTGCGTAGCCCATCGTACCAATGACGACGGTGCTTCCTTGGGTTTTCTGAATTTCTTGAGGCTGCATTTGCTTCACTGCGCCAAAGTCAATTAGCACCAAACGGCCATCGGCAGCACGACGAATTATATTGTCGGGTTTAATATCGCGGTGAATCACATAATGGCTATGGACAAAACTCAACACCTCTAGCATTTCTCGCAGCAGTTTAAGCGCCTCAGCTTCGCTGTGCTTTTGTTTGACTTCCTCACTGAGGGAGCGACCCTCAATAAATTCTTGGACGAGATAAAATTCTTGATTTTCTTCGACGTAGGCCAACAGCAAAGGAATTTGGTCATGGCGACCCAACTTTTCGAGGATTTCCGCTTCCGTATTAAATAATCGCCGTGCCACCTGCATAAAACGTTCATCATTGCGGCCAGGGCGCAGGTGCTTGACAACGCAAATGGGGTTGCCGGGACGCTGGGTATCCTGAGCCAAATAGGTACGGCCAAACCCACCAGCCCCCAAGACTTTTTGGATTTTGTAGCGTCCTCCCAAGAGTGAGCGGGGCTTGCCCGTAATTTCCGTGGGTTGTTGCAGGGCTTGATTCAGGGCAGCCGTGTTTTCCGCCATCAAGGAGCGCATCAGCGCCAGCGCCTTTTCCTGCTCTTTAACTTTTTCCTGAAACGATTTTTGCTCCTGCTGGGCGTGATACCCTACGTAGCCCACCATCCCCACACTGCTGAGCATCAGGGCAATGAGTGGCGGCACCACCGGAATCCAGCCATTACCAACAACAAAAATCGCAAAACTCCCCCCCACCAAAGCGAGACCMCCGCCTGCCACCGCCGCTGCTAGCCACAGCGGTTGACGCAACCACCACCCCAACACACTGCCAACCCCCGCCCACAGAATAATCCAACCCAACACAAAGGGCAAAGGCCAGTACCAGATGGGTGCGTCGTCATCCAGAGCCGCGCTGAGAAACTGACTCACCATCTGCGCATGAACCACGACCCCGGGCATTTGCTGGGTGACGGCATCGCTGCCGCTGTAGGGGGTCAGGAATATATCCTTGATACTGGGGGCAGACACCCCAATTAAAACAACGCGATCCCGAATCAAGTCATCGCTCACCCGGCCGGTCAGCACATCCATTAATGAGACGGTGCGACTGACATTACTGCCGGAGCGATACTTTAGCAGGGTTTGCATACCCCGATCATCCACCCCAACATACCCCCCCGCATCCCGGGTGAGGGGTGCAAAGTGGACATTGTTCAGGGTGAGGCCGTCATTGTTTAGATCAATTTTTTGATCCGGTTCTTGCTCGATGTAGCGCAGTGCCAGCATCAGGGCAAAGGAGAAGGGGGTTGTACACCGCTGGGCATTTTCATTATTGATGACAAACAGGTTGCGCCGGATCACGCCATCATTGTCGAGGGGAATATCGGCAAACCCTACCCGCTCAGGCACCTGATCCGTGGGAATACTGGGGGGTGGGGGAACTTCTGGTTGATCGGCGGTTTCGCCAGCGGATTTGCAGACGGGGATAATGCGTGGGTTGAGGCTGAGAATCTTACGAATTTGGTCGTGACCGGGTGGTTGGGGAATATCCCGAAAAATATCCAAGCCAATAGCTCGCGGGCTAGCGGCATTCAGGCGGGTTAATAGATCGGTAATGGTGGCATCCGGTAGCGGCCATGTTTTTTGGGCTTGGATATCCTGCTCTGTGATTAGCACCGTGAGAATGCGCGGATCCGGATCTGGGGCTGGGCGCGATCGCACGTAGAGATCGTAGAAATTCAGTTCTGTTTGTTGCAGCAGTCCCAACTGTCGCACCCCAATCACAAGGGCAGCAACACCGAATGTTGTGACAAGGGCTGGCAGGGGCAGCCACTTGGGCCATGAACGGGTCACACCAACTATCCCAACGCGATGGATTAGACTGATTCTAGCGAAGTGCTGGTGGCGGCGGTGTCTGTGGTTGCAGCAACGTAACAACTGCAGCCCTGTTGTTTGGCTGCGTAAAGATGGCGATCGGCAAGGTTGACCAAGGTGTCTGGCTTGGTCGTCGTGCTGGGAATTAACGTGGCGAGGCCTAAGCTGGCAGTGACAGTGGCTTAGATGGCCGATCGCTGGTGGGGAATAGCCAAGATTTGCATCAACGCTTGACGTCAGATGCCAGGAGCCAGAATTGAACTGGCGACACGAGGATTTTCAGTCCTCTGCTCTACCAACTGAGCTATCCCGGCTGAAAAGTGCTTTATGATTCTAGCAACCATGACTAGGCTATGACAAGCCTGAATAGTAATAATTTTCCGAAAAGAACTAGCTAAGGTGCTCTTGCTAAAATTGACATCCTCCTTTTGCTCAAAGGATGGTCTGAATTTGATACGCATAGATGCAGTCTATTGAGTACCCCAAACCCCTTTGCTAGACTGGGGGTGTAATCGCCCTCCTAAACGTGGGTTGAATGTGTGTTGTCGGCTCACGGGCACGCTTTCGCTTCTTTTATTGTTTTGATCGCTCGGCTTTCAGCCCCTTACTGAGCCACCGTCTTGATTTTTCTTGGTTTCCTCCTAGTGCCCCATGGATGCTGACCTTGCGTTTAACTTACCGGATCAGAAACTTCTGGAGACCTTGACCCCCCAGCAACTGGTGGCCATTATTTTTCGACAACAGCAGATCATTGCCCATCTCCGTCACGCGGTATCTCAACTGCCCCACGGGCCAGAGCTGATCCATCCTGAAATACCCCCCCCCACAGAACCCCACTTGGCTCTGGTGACGGATGAAACAATGTGCTATTTTCCGTTGACTGGTGGGACGTGCTGGACGATTGGCCGTAGTGAAGAGAATGCCATTGTTCTTGCCGATCGCTGGATGTCGCGTACCCACGCCATGATTCAACGGATGGGGCAGGGGGAGTTTTATTTAATTGACCTAGGCAGCCGTAACGGCACATTTGTCAATGGCCGCCGGGTGAGTATTCCAATGCCGCTGCATAATGGCGATCGCATCACCTTTGGCCAAACAGAACTGGATTTTTTTAATGAGCCGCTGCCGCCGCTGTTTAGTGATAGTGCCATCCTGAGCTTACCGCAGCCAGAAGGCTCGGCTACAGCACTCCTACACGTCCGGCGACTGTTGACCGTGTTGGTGGTCGATATTCGCGATTTTACCCAATTAACGCGGCAGCTCAATGAAGAACTGCTCTCAGAAGTCATTGGCACATGGTTTCACCGAGCAGGGGAAATCATTCGTCAGTACGGTAGTTGGGTCGATAAATACATTGGTGATGCGGTGATGGCTGTTTGGATTCATGAAAGTGAGGAAATTGGCTATCGCGAAATTTGCTATACCCTGTCTGCCCTTGAAGACCTACGATCAATGACAGGGGAGTTGCATCAGCAGTATCCCCTACCTGCCCCCCTACGGATAGGGGCGGGGCTGAATACAGGCTATGCCATGGTGGGCAATACTGGCAGTGGCGATCGCCCCGACTACACCGCCTTAGGCGATACCGTAAACGCTGCCTTTCGGCTTGAGAGTGCCACCAAAACCATCCAAGCCGATATTGCCATGGGAGCCACCACCTACCATTACCTCGTGGGAGGATGCCCTGCGGCTGTACCCTTCCGTCCCCAAGTTCTGAGCCTCAAAGGCTATGAAACACCAGTGCCTGCCTACATTGGCACCTTTGCTGATTTACACAGCTTCTTAGAAAAAGCTCTAAAAAGTAGTGACACTCTTCACTAGCGCGGACATCCTCAGCGTGAATGGCTGATGCTACTGGAAGGCTTGCCGCAATTGATAATATTGTTGACTCTCTGCCCAGTCCAAGATTTCGCGGGCGCGTAACACCGGTAAGGGGTGCGTGAGTTGGCTGGCTTGTAACTCCTTGAACAGGGTGTGCCAGCCTTGATCGGCGCTATCGTACTGCTGCGCTTGGGCAATAAAGGCATCCAAGTTGAGGCGATCGCTCCACTGGGGAGAGCCGCCACACAATTTCATCAGCACAGAGGCCACAACACGCGCATCTTGAGTGACCAGCAAAGCCGCGCGATCGCAGCTGAGTTCTGCACAGCGCAGCCATTGAAACAGTTGGGTTTGGAGCCCCTGCGCCAAGAGTAGTCCCCAAGGCGAGAGTTGACTGGTCGCTAAAAGTAAAAGGTTGGCAATGGTTAGGTAAACTCCATGCTCACACTTTAAGTGCCCCAGTTCGTGGGCGAGCACAGCTTGTAGCTCTGCTGGTGTCAAGAGTTCGACTAACGCAGTATGGAGCACCACAAACGGTTGTTTGCCGCGCATGGCAAAGGTGTAGGCATTGGGGATGCTGTGCTGCTTTAGGTATAGATGCGGCGGGTCAATATCTAAACAGCGGCAGGCCTCGGTGTGCAATGCATAGAGGTCTGGAAGCTGCTGCTCGCTGATGCGGAGGCTGCTACCAATGTTTTCGAGGTAAAATGCTTGCTCGGCAAGGGAGCCAAGGATCGTGCGCACCAGCACATCTAGGCCCGGAAGGTGCTTGAGGGCAGCGGTGGCTTGGCGATCGCGCGGGTGGCGAAACTGATCGGCGGTTAGCCCCCGGTAAGCTGCAGCAGGCATAAAATGGTAACGTTAGCTATGGTTTGCCCTAGGCTTCTATTGTAAACTGAGTAGCGGTTTCTTCATAAAAGGTAACACCTCAGCTATGGGACTTTTTGACGGTCTATTTCGCGGTGGCAAAAAGGCACCCGCCGACCCCAAGCCCACCAAGGAATTTTTCTTGGATCCCGATGAAGCAAAGACCTACGGCAACATTGAGTACATGCGTACAGCCAAGCCAGTCAAAAAAACCTTTCCCGCAACGGGGGGCAGCACCGAAGAGGTGGAAGTTGTTGAATTGGTATCATCCTTAGAAAAGGTGGACGTAGCCGCCCAGAACAAGGGCACCCCAGAACCAAGCGTTACCGATGTATCTGCTCCGGCAGCAGAGGAACAAGAACGCCGTCGCACTGATCCTAGCCTTGATCCGTTCCGCGCCATGGCGAAGGATTTACGTCGCGGCTAACGCTACATTCAAATCATCCTGTTCTAGGTGGGGGAAGGCAGCGGCTTGACCCCCCTTTTTTGACTCGTTTTGCGCCTCTATAGCCTATATAGAATGTAGTGCACCTACAACACATTTCATGGATATTCAACTCATTCAACTACTGGTTAACGGTTTGGCGGTGGGGAGTATTATTGCCCTCGCAGCGGTGGGACTCACCCTCACCTTTGGGATTTTACGGCTGCCGAACTTTGCCCACGGCGATTTTATGACGGCAGGTGCCTACCTAACCTTGGTTGCCAATTTCATGGGGTTAGACATTTGGCTATCGATGCTGGTTGGTGCGTTGGGCACAGCAGGGCTGATGCTGATGAGTGAAAAACTGCTCTGGTCGCCGATGCGCGATCGCCGCACCACTTCAACCACGCTGATCATTATGTCCATTGGTCTGTCGTTTTTCCTGCGCAATGCAGTGATCCTCATCTGGGGGAGCGAAAACCAAACCTATCGCTTACCGGTGATGCCTGCTCTTGATATTTTTGGCATCAAAATTATTTACTCGAAAATTATTGTCATGATCTTGGCGGTTGTGGCCATGGCTGGGGTGCATTTTTTACTGCAGCGCACGAAAGTCGGGAAGGCTATGCGGGCAGTGGCGGATGATCTCGACTTAGCCCGGGTCTCTGGGATTGATGTGGAGTGGGTGGTGCTGTGCACATGGCTGTTGGCAGGAACGCTGACGGGGGTTGCCGGGGGGCTGTACGGCTTAATTACGGCGGTACGTCCGACGATGGGCTGGTTTTTGATTTTGCCCCTGTTTGCCAGCGTGATTTTGGGGGGGATTGGCAACCCCTACGGGGCGATCGCCGGTGCCCTGATCATTGGGGTGGCGCAGGAGATGAGTACCCTCGTTATTCCGGCAGAGTATAAATTAGCGGTGGCGATGGTGATGATGATGGCTGTCCTATTAGTGCGCCCCCAAGGACTCTTTCGCGGCACGCTCTGATAGGCTAGGGGTGACCCTCTAGGGAGATGAGTTCTGATTACTGGCCTTTACGATCTTGCGGATCTGGTGCGGGAGATTGAGGCAGCGCCGGAGGACTGGCGACCCCTCGTTTTTACCAATGGCTGTTTTGATTTACTCCATGCCGGTCATGTTCGTTACCTCAAGGCAGCGCGGGCACTGGGGCGGCGGTTAGTGGTTGGCCTCAACAGCGATCGCTCGGTGGCTGCCTTAAAACCAAACCGACCAATTATTGCCGAACAACAGCGGGCAGAGGTACTGGCTGGTTTACGATCAGTAGATGCAGTGGTCGTGTTTGGCGATCGCACCGCCATTCCTCTGATTGAAGTGCTCCAGCCGGAGATCTACGTCAAGGGGGGAGACTATGAACTGGAGACCCTACCGGAAGCTGAAACGGTGCTCCGCTATGGCGGCCGCATTGAGTTAATCATGGTGGAAGTACCCAGTTCAACAACGGCGATTGTACAGCGCATTCTACAGTTGCAAGGGGAGGACTCAAGGGGGGCATGGTAGCCACGAATACAGCCTTAGCCAATTTACGCACACAGTTGTACAGCGGCAACGAGAAGCAACAGCTCGCCGCTTTGAACACTTTAAGTACCGTTGGTGTTGAGGGCTACCCATTGCTGCAAGAATTTTTACAAGCCAGCACAACCCTAGACCCCGTCCCCCCGCTTTGGATTCGTGGTCAAACCTATCGCCTGCTGGTGCAGGCAGAGGATGCAGGTGTCAAAGCGTTTTTAAGTCAGCACTATCCTGCGGGAGTGCTGCCCCTCCTGTCAGAGCGGCAGATAGATTATCGTCCGCTAGCCGAGCGACTGGTGCACCTAGAGTTTGAAGCCGCCGATCGCCTCACTAGCCAAACCCTATGCGTACTCGCGGGGGCAGCAGCACAAAAGCGTGGTTGGCTGTACTTTACAGAAGTAGAGCAACTGCCCGTCACCGACTTGCAAACTATTGATCAGTTATGGCTGGCCTTTTCCTTGGGGCGGTTTGGCTATTCCGTGCAGCGGCAACTCTGGCTGGGCTGTGGTCAAAACTGGGATCGGCTTTGGGAAAAAATTGGCTGGCGTAATGGCAAAAAGTGGCCGCGCTACCCCAGCGAATTTATCTGGGACTTGAGTGCCCCCCGCGGACACTTACCCCTGACGAATCAACTGCGAGGGGTACAGCTTATTAATGCTCTCCTGAATCACCCCGCATGGCAGTACTCCCCTTGAGGTTTGGGGGGGAGCTTGGTGGCCTGCGTTTTACCCCCTAGCAGGAGGATGTCACATCGGGTAGGGCTGGAAGCCCCGTACTCCAGTGCGGGGAGGAAAGCTTCTTTAGCAACTTCAGTTGCCTTGGGTTATAATTGTAGTGCGGACACCAGAAACGGTTGTTCAAGGCACTGGTAACGGTCGATTGGGGGTGCTGTAAACCACCCCAGAGGCTCGCGGTTGGCTTGCTAACTGCAGGGCTACTAAAAGCTCCCTGCTTTAGCTGGGAGTAGTTTACAGGCTTTGACCAACGGCTAAGGAGCGAACCTCTCCCTGTCGCCGAAACACCGCCCGCTGATTTTGAATTTGTACCAATTGCCAACCGTCGTTCCCAACGCTATCGCCCACACTCAGGCGCAGGGTTTCGCCATTGGTTTGAATCAGAGCCACGGAGCGCTCCCCAAGCTCGAGAACGCCAACCAAGGTATGCTGAGGAGCCGGTGGAGCGATCGGGGCAGTGGCAACTGTATCAGTCGGCATCGGTGATGGCGCAGTTACGGTGGGGAGTTGGGGCACCGAGACTGCCGGAGCATTAGGGGGCTGATAAATAGGGATGTAAATACGTTCAACTGTCGGTGACGGGGCAGATGGGGGAACCGTTGCGGACGCAATGGTTGTAGCGGGTGTTGGGGAGGGCTGCTGACTCAAAAGCTGAAGAGAGGTTTGCAGATATTCCGCAAAGGCAATATCGGCAGCCGGTGTTGTGGCCACCTCAGGTGCAACCACTGCCGTAGGTTGGCGAGCGCCACTAATCCATAACCCCACGCTAAGGACAAAGGAGGCAATGCCAACCCCCATTAAAAAGCGATCGCGCCATGAAAAGTCGGTATTCAGGTGTAGCTTATGGGAACGCTCTGGAGCGGGAACCGCCGTTGAGTGGGGGGCTGCCAACGGTTCATAGGGGACTAAAACCGTCGTTGCAGAGGCGTCATGCGGGTCTAAAACCGCCGCAAACTCGATGGGTGTCTCTGCTTCAACCTCAGCAAACACTTCATCAATTAGACGATTCGCCTGAACATCTGTTAAGCAGGTTTCTACGGCATAGCGATCTGCCTCGTTGCTACGCCAAGAGGGATCATCGCTCTGCGTCATAGCCTATGCCTCACAATGATGACCAAGTGTAATACGGAAACTACGCCTTGCCTAACCTATCTATGCAATCCAATGCCTACTGGCCACCCCTAGGGTTGCGATCGCCCATTGCCCACACCATTTTTACCGCCTATGGTCAGCGCTATGGCTGTCCCTATCGCTGGCACCCCCAGCAGGAGCATCTCTTTGCAGGAGCGCAAGGGGTGCCCCTTTACGGCCAAGGGTGTCGGGTTCCCCACGCCCGAGGCACCCTTATTGCCACCTACGGTATTACCGGAGATCTGACGAATCAGTGGTATTTGCATACCCTTGCCCACTGGGGGCAGCAACGGCAGTTCGATGTGGTTCTGTTTGACTGGCGCGCCCATGGTCGCAGCGGCCACCTCTCGCCCACCCTCACCAGCGATGGTCTATACGAAGGCAAGGATTTATGCTTGATTGCCCAGCAGTGTAATGAACTGGGATACACCGCTCCCTACTGGTTGGTCGGCTATTCCCTTGGGGGGCAATTGGCCTTGTGGGGCGCGTGGTTCGCCCAAGGCACGAACAATGATCTCATTGCTGGGGCAGCGGTGATTTGTCCTAACTTAGACTCGAACCGCTCCTTAGCTCACCTTGGCCAGACGTTTTGGGGGCGGCAATTTGAACGCGCCATTAGTCGTGAACTCCAACGCTTGGCTCAGCAACTCCACGCCGCGCATCCCACCAGCATTGATTTGGCAGCAATTGCAGGCATCAACACCATTGCGGGTTTTGATCGGACACTGGTGATTGAACGCCTTGGCTTTCCATCGGTTGAGGCCTACTACCATGCCAGCAGCCCGCTCCATTTTTTGCCGCAGTTGCGCTTGCCGACTTGGATACTTTACGCTGCCGATGATCCACTGTTTGATCCTGCCTTGATGCCAGAACTGGTGGCGATCGCCGATCGTAACCCTGCCCTTGAAGTGGTTCTGTGTGAGTATGGTGGGCATGTGGGGTTTGTGAGTGCCCCGACATGTCAAAGGCTCTGGGGGGATCCCGACTACTGTTGGGGAATTCATCGCCTGCTGGATTGGTTAGCAGCCAAAACCATGCAGGTCTAGGTTTGTCATTAGAGGTCTGGTTGGCGGAAGCAGTTCAATGGTGAACAGTTCAAGGAATTGCTACGGGATGAATGAATTCCCAAGCTCTGATCCGGCGCCGTGTTAGTCATGGATCATCTGAGGGCACACAGAGTGTCTGGCATGCGGGCAATGCAATGTTAGCAGCTGTTAGCAGCGGCGAGGGCAACCTTGTTTGTCTGCCTCCCTATTCACCCGAGTTTAACGACATGTCGCAAGAAGTCCCCGATGCTACCGCAGGTGAATCGTGGATCGAAGTCAATCGTTTCTTTCCTTCTTCAAAAACCTGCCATGTTTGCCTGAATCAAGTGAGTAGCCTATCGCTTGAGGTTCGCAATTGGAGGTGCGAGGTTTGCACTACAGAGCATGACCGAGACGTGAACGCTGCGATCAACATCAGAAATGAAGCCTTGCGGATATCGGAGTTAGGAACTCGCTCTACTGCCTTTGGGAGGGAACGTAAGTCATCTGGTAAAACGTCGGTTTTGTTAGATGCTGTCCCCGTTGAACAAGGAAGCCGCTTATCTATTGCGTAGCGATGATGAGCGGTAGTTCACGCCTAGTATCTACTCCATTTATAGAAACCGGAGGGTTCGGGAACCGGATAAAACCTCGCTCGTTCCCGACGGGGATACAGAACGGTTCCCGCGCCTACGGCAGTAGGCAGAATCAGTCTTGACATTCTTCTCCAGACAAAGTGATGTCCTGACTGATACTTGCAATGACGAGTCGATTTTAGCTGTATGCCATCTTCTCTCATACGGTTGCTATTCAAGTAAATCAGCATCTATAATAACTGCATACCATCTTAACCCAATGATGTTTTTAGCCGTCCAAAAAGATGTTTTTCAACCTGACAAGCAGCTTGCTCAGTTGCTTACTGAGTTAGCGCGTCTTGCCAACAATCTCTACAACCAAGGCGTGTATGAGTCTCGGCAATACTTCTTTGAACAAGGACGGAACCCGTTCAAGGTTCTGAAGTATGTCAACCTCTACGCAAAACTGAAGGAGAGTGAAAACGGGAAGCTGTTACATTCTCAGGCTGCACAGCAAGTGTTGAAATCTGTGAATGAGGCGTTCAAAAGCTTCAAATCACTCTCAAAACTGTTCAAACTGGGGCAGTTCGAACATGAACCAAAATTGCCGCGATACCGCACCAAAGGCGGGTTGTATCAGGTCGTATTCACGGGGCAATCCCTGAAAGTAGAGAAAGGCTTGATTCGAGTTCCTTTGGGCAACGGTGGAAAAGCTGCATTTGGAAGAGATGCGTTTTACATCCCGTTACCAGAACGATTAAAGGATGTGCAGATCCGAGAACTGCGATTCATTCCGACGAATGGGCAGTGGGTTGTTGAGTATGTTCACTTCACGATGGACAAGACTGCTCAATGCTGCAAATTGTGTCCTGAGAACGTTTTAGCGCTTGACTCAGGACTGAATAACCTCTTGACCGGCGTGACAAATACTGGACTTGCCTTTGTGCTGGATGGTAGAGGGTTGAAATCTCGAAACCAATGGTTCAATAAGCAGGTTGCCAAATTCAAATCGATTCTGACTCATGGCAAGCCATCTATGAAGGGCGCGACCTCGAAGCGAATCCAACTTAATACCCATAAGCGAAATTGCTACGTGCGAGACTACATCAACAAAGCAGCACGGTGGGTCGTCAACTTCTGCTTGGAAAACGACATCGATACGATCATCTACGGTCGAAACAACGGGCAGAAAAATGAAATCAATTTGGGTGCAAAAACGAATCAGGAGTTCGTGCAAATTCCGCACTACAAGCTGTTTGGACGAATTAAGCAGCTTTGTTTAATTGTCGGGATTCGATTAGTCGAAACCGAAGAATCGTATACGTCTCAAGCCTCGTTTTTTGATAATGACTTCTTGCCTACGTTCGGCGAAAAACCTGAAGGGTGGAAGGCATCAGGAAAACGAATTCTTAGAGGGCTGTACCGAACTGCGCAAGGATGGCTCATCAATGCAGACTGTAA
>NZ_JAKLTV010000022.1:0-38046 GCF_022698185.1 Synechococcus sp. PCC 6717
AATACCGGGTTTGACTTCTCCCCTCCTTGAAAGAGAGGGGATTCCCAACGGATGCTGCGCAACGGGCCGAAGCCGCGTTGCTTCGCTTTTCCCTTGAGCTGTCACCCACAACTTAATGCGGGTGGGGGCAGTCAAAGACCCCCTACTCACCTCAAGCATTTCTGCTATTGGGACTACGTTTATGTTTCGGTTCGTGGTTTCGCGCTTTTCAACACTAGCCAATTCGATACGCTCAACATCCTGCCATTGCTTGCAGTGGTTTAGGCTTGCCGCCAAAGCGGTAGTGACTTACTTGCCGGGATTTCTCCGTACTAGGATGTTTCTTCGCGTAGTTGATACGCCTACTTTCCACGTCTCTAGTTTAACACATAGAGAGGGCTAAAGCCCCCTGAGTTGGCTGTATCCCCTCGCTAAAGCGGAGGGGTTTTAGCCCGCCCACATCACTCCTATAAACGGTGCTATACAAGATGATCCCTGTTAAGAGGGTTAAGAGGCGCTCCTGTTGGTCACGAAAAATTTTGGGGATGTCAGCCAGAATAGCTGACTATTTGCTACAGGATCTGTCTGCGGTACCTTGAGGCCAATAATGCCCGCCTTTTTGAGTTGCAAATGTCCCAAGGCTTTCCCCCACAGAAGAAACTCAGCCCAGTGACTGAGATTCGGTTCATGACCGACAAGGATTAATGTTCCATCGTGATCGTGTCGCCAATGCGCTAACCAAGTTAGCCACGTATTAAAACTACCGACAGGGGTCAACAGATCTGAGATCATCAGCTCAGTGGCCACCCCCGCCTCAAGTAAAATTTCAGCGGTTTGGCGTGCTCGCAGCAGGGGTGAACTGAGGATGAGTTCTCCTTCTACGCCAACTTCGAGTAAGCGTTGAGCCACGTGGAGCGTTTTCCGTTCCCCTTTAGCAGTGAGGGGGCGATCGCCATCGGTGCCTGTAAAAACATCACGCTCTACCGCAATGCCGTGGCGAACCAGCAAAAGAGTTAGCTCTGACATATAGCCTATTGATAGTATTGTTGAGGGTCTCCTAGCACGAAGTTACTCTGTACCATGGAGAACGTTATTTTTGGGATTCACTAAGTGGAGCAGTTTCTGCTTGATTTGGGTGTCATAAACATTCCACTTGAGCTTAGCGTATTCAGCATTCTCATTGAGACCCGATAAGAACCCTACCGGAATTTCAAACCCTCCCGCTTGGGAACGTCCCCCCCCAAAGAAACGCCCTTGGCGATCTTTACCAAAGGCTTCCTTGATAAACTCATCCGGATCAAGGGTAATTTTCGTGGTTCGCAAGGATCCAATAATCAGTTCAACCTCTTCATCTTCATCGTGAACGAGGCCATACACGACGGCAGTATGGACATTCTCTTCCGTAACGAGGAAATCTGCTGCTTGGGGAATCGCATCGCGGTCTTCGTAGCGAATATATCCCACCCCAGAAATAGAAAAGTTATTGTGAATGGAGCGATTTTTCAGAGAACGCTCAATCACGTCCATCACTTGCTTCGAGCGATGGGATTGCAGGATGGTATTGAGGAGCTGATAGTCGATGTAGCGGCTCAAAAAGGCCGCCGCTAGGAAATCTTCCTCTTTTGCTTGCTTCAGGCAGTCTGTATCGGATCGCAACCCATGCATCAGGGCAGTGGCGCACTTGACGTGAATAGGGTTACTGCTGTCTAGGGGGAGGAGTCCCGATTGGAGGTACTGGGTCAGAATTGTGGCGGTTGCACGGGTGGTGGGGCGAATATCGGTAAATTCGGCTTGAATCGTTTCTTGGAGGTTGTGGTGATCAATGATCGCGATCGCCGGTAGCCCGGCCTCTTGCACAATGGGTAATAACTGGCTGGTGGTTCCTTGGTTATCGACCAAAACGTAGCCCTGATAGCAGGAGCAGTCTCGCTGATCTTTATTTTTTGCCCCCTGAACATTCCAACGCACCAAGGGCATACCAGTCAGGCGCACAAGGGTAATATTTTCTTGGTGACTGAGGGCACCGGCGTAGGCAATGTCACACTGAATGTCAAATTTCTCGGCGATAAGCTTATAGGTCCAAGCGGAGGAGAGTGCATCTGGATCCGGAAAATCTTGCAAAATCACAAGCTGGCGGTTGCCACGATGACGCTCCAACATCTGTCTAAGCGCCTCAGCCCGAGGATCGCTTAAGCGAGGATCTGGCTTCACCAGTTCTGACGGAGCAGCCTCAGTTTTGACAAGTGCGTTACCATTCACTTCAGGGTGATGGCTGCCGGTCTCAACAGTGACGGGATCCGTCAGTTCAAGTGGATGGGGAGATTGCATAGTTGCTTCAGCGTTTTTTTGCAGGTGATAATCCAGAGAGGAACACGGAACGTAAAATGGCTGTCTTAGTGTCGGCAGCGATTCTACTTCGATCTTGGCAGATATTCTACCGTTTGACATCCCCCTTGAGACAGTCTATCCAAGCACAGTGCCACTTGCTCCGGTGGCGGCGCTTAATGGTACCCTTTGCTCTGACCTTATTCCTAGGAGTGCCAGCTTTGGCCACAGCCCAACAGGTCTGGCAGGGTGCTGCTGTTGTGCAACCAGAAGCAGCGTTGAGAGAGTGGCAGCACAGCCACATTCTCTACCTTGGCGAAACCCACGATAGCTCTGCGGATCATGATGCTCAGTTAGCGATCTTGCAAGCAGTACACCGCTGTGGCCGCCCGTTGGCGATCGCCCTTGAAATGATTCAGCGTCCCTATCAAGCAGCCCTAGATGCCTATATTGCTGGTGAAATAACCGAAATGGAATTGCTTGCTCAAACGGAGTACGCGCAGCGCTGGGGGTTTCCATGGTCACTGTACGCGCCTATGTTTCGCTTTGCTAAGGAGCACCGCATTCCCCTGATTGCCCTCAACACCCCTACGGAAATTACCCGCCAAGTGGCACGCTCAGGGTTGCAGAGTTTAGAGCATGGCGATTTGCACCATATTCCCCCCCTTGAAGAGATTGATCTAAGCAACACGCGCTACCGCGATCGCCTTGCCGAGATTTTTGGCACGGCTCACGAAGGTCGCAGCCACAGCGTGAATATAGAGTTTTTTTATCAAGCACAGGTGTTATGGGATGAAACCATGGCCGCAGCCATTGCCGACTATCATCAGCAGCACCCTGAGCGCTTAATCGTTGTGCTGGCTGGACGGGGGCACCTCTACTACGGTGATGGCATTCCCCAGCGGGTGCAACGGCGGCTGTCGTCTCAACCCCTGCACCAAGCAATTATCCTATTGAMCCCTMCCACCGCCGAAACAGCAGACCCCACGATCGCCGATTGGTTTTGGCAGCATCCCCCCTAGGGGCCAGCAAAAATAGCGTCTTCAACATCAGAGCGGGCAAGGGAGTACTTAAACGATCGCTGAATGGTCGTCCCTTCGAGGCGATCGTGGTACACCACTTGCAGTTCTTCAATATCCAAACAAATTTGTGCCGACCATTGCGGATAATCAATATCCCAGCAATGAATATCGGTGTCATTCTGCACACATCCCTTTTGCCGTAGCCACTCTTCAAGCTGAGGCAACGCATGATTGTATAAAGGCGTATTTGCAGTGGGAAGAGTCGTCATGTTACGCTGCTACGTTGTTAACAATCTGTAAAATCCACTCTTGCCCCTGCTGCGAGAACCCAACAATCACCGCAAGGAGCAAGCAGCCAACAAACGTCACCCCCAAAATGAATAGGGCAAACAGCTCTCCGGCAGAGAGGGGACGATCGCCTTGGGGGCGCGCTGCCCTATAGAACTGTGGACTCGGCTGACTGGGTGGGCTAGAAACACCACCGCTACGGCTAGACCGTAACTGTAATTGCAGGTCATACCACTGCCGCTGCTCAGCATTGGTGAGCACCGCATAGGCTTCATTCAAACGGTGGAATTCTTCCCGAGCGATCGCCACCGGCAGTGTGGTGGTATCCGGGTGGTAGAGCTTGCTCTTTTCCCGATAGGCACGACGAATATCCGCCAGCGACGCACTTGGCGGCACATCCAACACCTCGTAGTGAGATTGCCCAAGATGCCCCATGAGTCGCAGACTATTTGACCAAATCAAAGATTTTGAACATGGGTAGATACATCGCTACCAGAATTGAGCCTACCATACCCCCTAACACCGCAATCATCAAGGGTTCCATCACACTAGTTAAGGATTTTACCGCCTGCTCGACCTCATCCTCGTAAAAGTCAGCCACCTTCATGAGCATCTTATCCAGTTCACCGGTTTCTTCGCCCACATTGATCATCTGGGTGGCTAACACCGGAAAGACCCGCTCCTGTTGCAGAGCAATACTCAGCATCCCCCCCGTTTGTACTTCCTTGGCTGCCCGATCAATCGCATTGGAAATCACTTGATTGCCAGCCGTGGCACTAACAATCTCAAGGGAGCGCAAAATGGGAACCCCCGACCGTGAGAGCGACCCAAACGTTCGACAAAACCGAGCCACTGCCGTTTTTTCCACCAAGTCCCCAAACAGAGGCAGCTTCAGCAGCAAGGCATCTATGGTTAAACGTCCATTAGGCGTCTTGTAATAAAACCGAATACCAAAGACAATTGCTACCACTGTCACAATTAAGAGCGCCATGTATTGGGGCGTGCGCAGAAATTCACTCAACGCCACCATGGCAGCCGTAAAGGGCGGCAGTTCCCCTCCCAACTGGGTAAAAATTCCCTGAAAGACTGGAATCAAAAAGATGACCATCCCCAAGAAAATGCCTATCGCTAGCACGCCCACCACCACTGGATAGGTCAAGGCAGACTTAATTTGGTTATTCAGCCGAGCTTGATCCTCAAGGAGCTTAGAGAGACGATTCAACACTTCGTCGAGCACCCCCCCTGTTTCCCCCGCTTGGATCATCGCCACAAACAAACTATCAAAGGCAGCGGGATGAGGTCGCATCGCATCCGCAAGGGTACTCCCCTGTTGAATATCGTTATTGACCGCCATCAAAATCTTCTTCATTTTCGGGTTGGTTGCCTGATCCGCCAGCACACCAATCCCCCGCACTAAGGCTACCCCTGCATTCACTAGGGCTGCAAACTGGCGGGCGAAAATAGCGCGGTCTTTCACCGTAATCTTAGACAGAAAGCTCAGGTCTAGATCGGACTTAAGGGAGAGTTTTTTGGCCTCCTTTACTTCGAGAACCTGAACCCCCTGTAGCTGCAAGGCCATGCGAGCTTCGCGCGGCGTTGTTGCTTCTTCCCGTACGGTTTTATATTTGCCTTGGGCATCCCGTACCCGAACTTCATAGGTTGCCATAACCCAGTTCCCTATTGACCCTACGTGTACTTACCAACTAACGAACAGCAGCAGCAGGAGTGCCAGTGCCAATGAGACGTTGCAACTCATCCTGCCGTGACGACTTCGACATTGCCGCTTCATAACTAATGATCCCAGCACGGTAGTAGTCGGCTAAGACCTTCTCTAGGGTTTGCATTCCTAGCTTACCCCCCGTTTGAATGGCGGAATAAATTTGTGAGGTTTTACCTTCACGAATAAGGTTAGAAATGGCTGGGGTGACCACCATGATCTCCTGCGCCATAATACGGCCAAACTCACCGGGCTTGGGGTTCTTTTTCGGCACCAAGGTCTGAMWAAAGACCGCCACTAAGGAGTTCGAGAGCTGCACCCGAATTTGTTGCTGTTGCTCTGGTGGGAACACATCCACCATCCGGTCAACGGTTTGCGAGGCCGAACTGGTGTGCAAGGTACCAAAAACTAAGTGACCAGTTTCTGCGGCTGAGATGGCAAGCTGAATTGTTTCCAGGTCCCGCATCTCACCCACCAGAATAATATCGGGGTCTTCCCGGAGAGCGGCCCGCAACGCATTGGAGAAGCTCTTGGTATCTTCGCCCACTTGACGCTGGTGGATCAGGCTCTTGATCGGCTCATAGACAAATTCAATGGGGTCTTCAATCGTGAGAATATGCTCAGCACGGGTTTTATTGATCAGGTCAATCATGGCCGCTAGGGTGGTGGTTTTCCCTGAGCCTGTGGGACCGGTCACCAAAATTAGCCCCCGGGGTCGCTCACTCATTTCGCGGACAATGTTGGGTAGGCCGAGCTGCTCAAAGGTAGGAATTTTAGAGCTCAGGGCGCGCAAGCAGGCAGCGTAGGTACCGCGATCTTTATAGACATTGACCCGGAAACGGGCTAAGCCGCGCACACCATAGGAGCAGTCCAGTTCCCAGTTCTGTTCTAGGTTTTTGCGCTGGGTGTTATTGAGCATACTGAAGATCAGCCGTTGGCACTGCTCCGGTGTGAGGGGTTCATAGTCCGTGGGGGTTAACTTACCACTGATGCGAATGTAAGGGGGCAGCCCTGCCGAAATGTGCAAGTCTGAGCCACCATTGGCGACCACTTGCTCCATTAAGTCTTCAATCATTAAATCCATAACACCATTCCTCGTTTTAGGTCACTGGGGTAAGAATAGGGTTGCAATTTCAGGGGCAACTAATCGATAAAGCGGGGCGTCAGGCAATAGGGGCATTCTAACCATTCGGGCTGAGCCTCGGCACCACAGGTACGGCAAGTTAATGAACTTTTACGTTTTGCTTTGAGTTCTGATTCGAGACCGGTATCTGTAAAGGTTACCCGCTCCACTTCTTCAAGGGTGGTTACCCCCTCTTTGACAAGGTTTAGGCTATAGGCCAAGAGGGTTTTCATCCCCTCTTCGACAGCCACTTCTTTAATGCGCTCGGTAGGGGCACCTTCGGTAATTAGGGTCTGTAGGCGTTCGGTAACCCGCATAATTTCATAGACCCCGCAGCGGCCTTTGTAACCAACTCCACCACACTTGCTGCAGACTGGCTGGCCACTGGCTTTGGCGGCTTGGAGTTGCTCGGGAGTGAGTTTATTGGCTTTATAGAGTGTCAGATTCACTCCTTTGGAGGCCGATAGACCAAACCGCGCTAGCTCTTCGGGAGTAGGGGTGTAGGGAATACGGCATTCTGAGCACACCCGCCGCATCAGCCGCTGGGCGACCACGCCAATCAAGGACGCTGAAACCATAAAAGGCTCTACACCCATTTCCGAGAGGCGCGCCACTGCACTGGCTGCATCATTGGTGTGCAGCGTTGTCAAGACTAAGTGACCAGTCAAGGCTGCTTCAATGGCGGTTTTAGCGGTTTCTTTGTCGCGGGTTTCCCCCACCAGAATGACATCCGGATCCTGACGGAGGAAGGCACGCAGAATGGAGGCAAAGTCCATCCCTTTTTCACGGATGACCTGTACCTGCGTTAGGCCGGGCAGGGAGTATTCAATGGGGTCTTCAGCGGTGCTGATGTTTACCCCCGGACTATTACACTCCGCTAGGGCAGAGTAGAGGGTGGTGGTTTTCCCAGACCCTGTGGGCCCCGTCACCAAGATCAAGCCGAAGGGTCGCTTCGTCATTTCGCGGACAATTGCTAGGCTTTCAGGATCGGTAATGAGTTTGTCAAGCCCCAATTGGGTGGCTGAGTTATCCAGAATCCGCAGGACGACCTTTTCACCCCAGCGGCTGGGCAGGGTGTTGACCCGAAAGTCCACGCGGCGACCTTGGAACATTTTGCGGATGCGGCCATCTTGGGGGGCACGACGCTCGGCAATGTCGAGATCCGCCAAAATCTTGAAGCGCGAGACGACCGCAGGCACAATTTTTTTAGGAAGAGGGTCAAAGGCCTGATGGAGAACGCCATCTTTACGGAAGCGCACCCGCAGGTACTCTTCTTGGGGTTCGATGTGAATATCGGAAATCCCGTCGTTGAGGGCTTTAGCCAGAATTTTATTGACAAGGGCAATGATTGGCGCATCCTCAGCACCCCGTAGGGCATCGGCAAGGTCAACTTCTTGACCCTCTTGAACGTCATCTAAGCCGCCAATGGCCTCAATGTCTTCTTCGATGTTAATATCACCTAGGGCGGCTGGAGCATGTTTGCTGGCAGCAGTTTCTGCTACTTGCTTGTTGAGAATTGGATCAATGAGTCGCTGGTAGTCTTCAAGGGTAATCACCATCCGCTTCAAGGTAAAGTTATGGCCGCGGAGAATACGACTGATGTTATCGATGGCTTGTAGGTTGTCGGGATCGACCATTGCCACGAGTACATAGGGGGGATCGGCGTTGGGGTACTTGGCAATGGGAATAGCTTGATAGGTTCGGCAGGTATCTACCGGCAAAATTGTATTCACTAACTCTTCAATTTGCTCAGTGGGAAAGCGGTTGAGTTCCGGATCAAGACAGTCAACGCCGTAGATGACCTTGAGTTCAAAGAGTTGTTGTTTGTGGTACTGACGCAACACATCGGGTGGCATGGTGGTGCCAGTAATCTCTTGCAAGGCAACCACAAGGGATTTGCCCGTTTTGCGGGCGGTATTCATGGCTTCGCGTACTTGCTCAAGGCTGGCATAGCCAGAGGCAACAAGGGAACGCTCAGTAGGGTTACCGGCTTTCCGCAGGGCGATCGCCTTGCGGGCAGAAGAAGATGATGTGTTGACCATAGGTTTTGTCTGGGGGCTGGATGGCTTGCCTACTATAGTAGCAATAACTTTCACAAGGATTGTATGCGTATTTTCACGGTTCTTCATAACCGCAGTTCGCGTATGGTTGCATCGGATTTGAGTCTTTTGCCGCCCTCACCCTAGCCCTCTCCCAGAGGAGAGGGAACAAGACTCTTAGCTCCCTTCTCCCCAAGGAGAAGGGTTGGGGATGAGGGTCTCCCTAGGGAGAAAGGTTGAGGATGAGGGGAATTCATGGCCACATTCAGCAACACCTTAGCTCGGACGTTCACTTAGCGCGGCACGTTCTGATAGTTTTCATTGACGTCACTCTGGAGTCAAGGTTCTGACACTCCCACAAACTGTCTAGCGCACTTACGGCACTTACAGGTCTGCTTCCCATTGTGGATGTTGCGGTTCTTGACGATATGAGTGGAGTGACAGCGAGGGCGGGTCGGCGGAGTCGTTGCTAGGATGTAATTGAGGTAACGTCGTCTTCCCTATCCTTACATCTTTAGGACTACCCTCTAATCAAACCAACCGATTTCTGCATCCCCTAGCCGCGCAGCCTCGGGATTGGGGGTGGGGATTTCGTTCACAAGGGGCTTAAAGCCAACATCTTCAAACCGGTAGGGGTGCGGTGCCGTTAGCTCGCGAATAACCTGTTTGGCTTCCTCAAACTCTGCCTGTAGCTCCCGATGGGTGGCCTGTAGCTGCTCGAGTTCCGCCTGTAATTGGGCATAGCGATCGCGCCAGTCGTGTACCTCTTGCCGTAACTGGTCACGTTCTGCCCCGTAGCTTGCCGCTTCGGCTTGAGCCGCGTTTAATGCCTCCGCCATCGTCGCCAATTGAGCGGTCAACTCTGCCTTGGTGGGCTGGCTACTGCGCTTGGGGCGAGGGCGGGGTTGCTTGGCTGCTTCTGCCCGCAGCAAATCGCTGAGGTTGTGGTGTTCCAAGGAGTCTATCTCCAATCTCGCTGTAGTTCTTCGGCAACGCGGCGGTAGTCTGCTTGCGCTTCCTTAGCTTGCTTTCCCTTCCACTGGGTAATGGGAACCCCATCAAGAGCTGCCCGCTCGTGGGCTTTGTAGGCGCGAATAAAGGAGTGGCAGGCCGCAACCCCCAACTGCAACAGCGTATTTTGAGCTTCAAGTGCCTCGGCCACACAGCGGGGATCGACCCGGGTGAGGAGGACGCGGTGGGGCACGTTGGCGGGCTGAACCACTTGTTTCACCGTTTCAATGAGAGCAGCTAAATCAATGGGGGCAGGGGGGGTCGGCAGCACGACATAGTCGGCGATCGGCACCACCGCCGCCAAGGCACTAGAGGCTAAAGCAGGGGGAGTATCCACCACAATTAACTCGTAGCCTGACAGCTTGCGCACATTACTGAGGAGCTTGGGGTTAACTTCTTGTGCCAGATCAAACCCCATTCCTTGACCATGGCGCTGAAACCACCAAGTTGCCGAGGCTTGGGGGTCGGTATCGACTAGTAGCACCTTGTACTGCTCGGCGTAGGTGGCGGCCAAATTAATGGCCGTGGTGGTTTTGCCTACGCCACCTTTGCCATTGAGAACTGCTAATAGGCGTGGTTCCGTCAAGGCTCCCCCCTAAAACTGACGCAGAAAGCGCAGATCGCTGGTGTAAAAGCGGCGAATATCATCAATTTGGTGTAACACCATCGCAAACCGCTCGACACCAAAACCTGCCGCAAAGCCGGTGTAAATTTCCGGATCGTAGCCGACATTTTTGAGCACTGCTGGATCTACCATGCCACAGCCCATGACTTCCAGCCAACGTCCTTGCCACTGCACATCCACCTCTGCTGAGGGTTCCGTGAAGGGGAAATAGCTAGCGCGAAAGCGAATCGGCACATCGCCAAAGAGCTCCGCCAAAAAGGTACTGACAGTGCCCTTAAGGTCAGTAAACGTGAGTCCCTCGTCAATGGCTAAAATTTCAATTTGATGGAAGACGGCGGCATGGGTGGCATCTTCGGTATCGCGGCGGTAGCAACGGCCGGGGGCAACAATGCGAATGGGCGGATCGTTTAGCTCCATGTGACGAATTTGCACCGAAGAGGTATGGGTTCGCAGGAGATTGCCATCCGGTAAGTAGAATGTGTCTTGCATATCCCGTGCGGGGTGATCGGCAGGGGTGTTCAGCGCCTCAAAATTGTAGTAGTCGCTCTCCATTTCAGGCCCATCGTCCACGGTGTAGCCCAAGCCCACGAAAATATCAATAATGCGGTCTATGGTGCTGTTGAGGGGATGAATGTGCCCTTGGGGGCGAAAGACCGCTGGCATTGTCACATCAAGGCTTTCTGCAGCAAGCTGGGCAGCAATGTTAGCAGTGTGGAGGGTGTGGCGGCGCTCCTCAAGGGTGTGCAGCAGTTTTTCTTTGAGGGTGTTCGCTAAGCTGCCAATGTGGGGGCGATCGCTAGCGGGAAGTTTCCCCATTAAGGCTAGAATTTGGGACAGTTCTCCTTTTTTGCCTAGGTAAGCAACCCGTAGTTGCTCAAGGCTGTCGAGGTCGGCAGCGTGGGCGATCGCCTCTAATGCCTTGGTTTCAAGGTCAGTGAGCTGGGCGGTCAACACAGTACGGTCGAGAGTGGGGGTGGTCATGGTAAACACCAGCCAATACAGTGTCAAGAAAGAATAAAGATCAACGGTTGCGCTTAGGGCAAAGAAATTGAGTGATTTTTTGATGAGCCTTGATTATAACTCTACTCCAGTCGTCATCGGTTACTGTAGTCTTTCATGACCCCCAATCCTCTCCTTCAGTTCTACCATTGGCTCTACAGAGCACCCCAGTCCTTTTTAGCGTTAGCGCGCTTCAATGGCACGCGAGAGCAATACACGGCTCTGTTAGCTGGTCTCCTTTGGTTTTGGGCGCAATTTCTCTACCTCCATTACTGGGCACAGCAGCCCTGGCCATGGCTGGAAAGCCTCGTTGAAGCAGCCGCAGTGGTTGTCATTGGTGGCGTTCCGGTACTGTGGTGGGCCACTCCCAAAGGCGATCGCTGGCGATCCTTGACCGCTATGGCGAGTCGCTGGCAGTGGCAGTTCGTCTTAGGTTTGAGCCTCTACGTGGCGGTGGCTTACCATTTACCCCATGCGTCACTATTTCCGTGGCGACGCGTGCTAAGCCATCTCATTGTGGCTGATCCTTGGTGGTTGAATTTTATTTTCTTTCTCGTGGGTTCTGTTGCGGCACTGCGGGTGCCTTTTTTACTGCGCGATCGCACCCTTTCTGGTCTTGAGCGCTGGGGATGGGTGAGTACTGCCGCCGTGTATTTGCTATTGAGCCATAGTTCGCTGATTTCACCGGCTTTTGCCACGTACCGAACCGAAGGGTTCATCATCACACCGCTCTATTTACTGCTGTGCGCGTGGTGCGATTGGCAACACGGGCGATCGCCGACCTCACCCCGCCCTGTGGGACTACAGGGTAAGGATGCCCTCCTAGCGGCAGTATGCATCTTTACTCTCTACTGGTTTTCTACACCTCACTTTCGCTTTGGTTCATTTATTGCCCTGCAACTCTTTATTCTGGCTGTTATTTTTGGCAGCGGCTTAGGGCGGCAGCACTTTGGCTATAGCTTTGAACCTCGCTGGGGAGACGCTCGCTTGCTAGGGATCATGGTTATTGTTGCCTTGGCCACCCTAGTGCCCCTCGGTAGCCTGTTAGGTTTTCTTCCCCTTGAAGAATTTAACCTTGCGCCCCCCTTCTCTAAGTTGCTCGTGTATATTGTTCTTTTTTCAATGCGCGTTGGCATTTTTGAGGAAGTCCTGTTTCGCAGTGGCTTAATGATTCTAATCCGCGATACCCTACAGCAGCGGGGGGGCGATCGCCACGACCCGTTTTGGATCGCTTGGGGAGCGATTCTCATCTGTGCCCTTCTGTTCGGAGTGGCGCACATGGGTAATACCCCCGGCAGTGGCGTTGAGTTGCCGGTGGTGGCCTATCGCCTGATCTACATTGCCTTGGCAACCCTTGCCTCCTTGTTTTACTGTCTTATGTTTGCCTGTACTCAGCGCCTGTGGGGTGGAGTCGTCCTCCACGGCTTAGTGGATGCCCTTGCAGTGGTCTCCTTCGGTGCCACCCTGACCGCACCGTTCTAACGCACCACAATCACTGGCATTCCGGGGCGAACTTTTTCAAACAGTTCTTCAATATCGCGGTTGTGCATGCGCACACAGCCATGGGAAATTGCCTGCCCAATAGAGTCAGGATTAGGGGTGCCGTGCAACCCGATCCAATTTTTGCCATCGCTCCAAAAACCAATCCAGCGCCGCCCCAAGGGATTACGAGGATGGCCACCAGGAATCACTGAGCCATTGAAGGGGTTTTTCCATGCCGGATCCCGAATCATCTCCTGAATTTGAAACTGCCCCAGCGGCGTTTCCCAGCCCGGTCGGCCAACCGCCACTGGGTAGGTACGCAGGCGAGTTTGCCCCTGATATAGCACCATTTGTCGCCGCGATAAGCTAATCTCTAGGCGCAGGGGGGCAACTATTGGGTCTGTTATCAAGGGGGTTGGGTTGGCCACAAGCGGCCTAAGGTACCCGCACAGTAGGCTCACCACCGTGGCAGTAACGAATACCAACCGCTGTTTTTGCCAAGGGTATCGTTGCTCCATAGCACACTGTTCCCAACCTATCCTGAAACACAGAGGGTTAGCTTGGTAGCTCCGTACTTTAGTACGGGGAGGAAAAGCTACCTAGCAACTTTAGTTACTCTGTGCTAATCTATACTTAATCGCCATCCTTGGTGAAAAACCCAATCGGCGACAGTCGTTACAAGTAAGCAGAACTTTGGGGCTTTGCCTCAAGGAACTGTGTAGGGGCGGTTTGCTCACGCCTTTACGAGTTCGTTTGTGGACTACGTAAGAATCCCCCGACTTTAGTCGGTGGGAGTGTCAAAACACGCTATGCCCCTCCACGCCTTTCAAACCCTTGCCTACGAGCCTGCCTTTCTCTCCCTTGGGGCTGAGTATTGGGACGAAGTCCAAGCAGCGAGTTTTCCGGAGCACTGGCTGCGGTTTCGCAATGATGATCTGCTGCCTTTGATGGGGTTAAATCCTGCCAGCGTTACGAATAGTGACTTCATTGCAGCCTTTGGCCAGTTTCAGGGACGAGAGCCATTGTTGGCCATGCGCTACCACGGCTACCAATTTGGGGAGTACAACCCCCGCTTAGGCGATGGGCGAGGGTTTCTCTACGGCCAATTTCGCGGTGTCGATGGTTGCCTGTACGATCTAGGAACCAAAGGATCGGGCACAACCCCCTATTCTCGAGGAGGGGATGGGCGGCTGACCCTCAAAGGAGGCGTGCGCGAGGTACTGGCCAGTGAACTACTCCATCGGCTGGGGGTGCCCACATTTCGCAGTCTCAGCCTCATTGAAACGGGGGAGTCCCTGTGGCGGGGAGATGAGCCATCGCCAACCCGCTCTAGTGTTTTGGTACGCTTGGGTCGCTCCCATATTCGCTTTGGCACCTTTGAACGCCTGCACTACTTGAAGCGACCAGACTTAATTCGCCAGTTACTAGATCATGTTATTCACTACTACTATCCCCATCTGGGGGAGATCTCTGATCCTAAAGAGCGGTATGGCCAATTCTATCGGGAACTCGTGGCAGCCACGGCGGACTTGGCGGCAACATGGCTGGCAGCGGGGTTTTGCCATGGCGTACTCAACACCGACAACATGGCCATTACCGGCGAGAGTTTTGACTATGGCCCCTACAGGTTTTTAGAGCGCTACGATCTGGGCTTTACGGCGGCCTATTTTGATTACTACGGTCGCTATGCCTACGGCAATCAGCCGGCTATTTGTGTTTGGAATTTAGAAAAGCTGCAAGCCCCCCTGTCGTTTGTGATGCCCCTTGAGGCCATGCAAGCAGCTCTGCAATCCTTTGGCGATCGCTGCCGCCACACCTACCTCAAACAAATGCTGCGCCGTCTCGGCTGGCAGACGCTACCCGTGGAGCGCGGCTCCCTGCTAGTGGAGCAGACGCAAGAGTTTCTCAGCCGTAGCACCATCAGCTATCCACAGTTTTTTGTCAGCCTGCGGCAGGAGTTTTCAGCGCAGTGGGTTGTGGATGCTGGGCATATTTTCCGGGAGAGTCCGACCCTGTCTAGCGCTGATCAGACCCTACTGGGGCCATGGAAGGCGACGTACGTGCAACTGTTACAGGAGGCTACGCCAGAAGAGCGCAACGCCATCCCCGCCACCCTAGCGGCAGCCAATCCTCTCGTGATCCTGACGCAACCTCGCATTGAGACCATTTGGCAGGCTATTGACACCGAGAACGATTGGGCGTTGTTCAACGCTACCTTGGCAGCAATGAAGGCATGAGTGCGTCCCGCCGACGACTGTTGTGTGTGAGTAATGGCCACGGCGAAGATGCGATCGCCACCGCTATTTTGCAACCGTTGCAACAAGGTTGCCCCGAGATGGAGATGACGGCACTCCCCTTAGTGGGCGAAGGTCTGGCGTACCAACGCTGCGGCATTCCACTCCTGCAAACGGGCAAAACTCTGCCCTCCGGTGGGTTTATCTACATGGATTGGCGGCAACTGTGGCAGGATCTGCGGGCGGGTTTGGTCTCCCTTTTAGGCCAGCAATTCAGTGCCCTGCAACAATGGTCTAAGGACGGGGGGCATGTCTTAGCTGTAGGCGATGTGGTGCCGCTGCTCTTTGCCTACCTCAGCGGCTGTCCCTACAGCTTTGTGGGCACAGCGAAATCAGACTATTACCTTGACGGTGCCGCTTGGTGGGGCGCAGGCTGGGCGGGCAGTGATTACTTGCCTTGGGAGCAGTGGCTGTTGCGATCGCGGCGCTGCTGGGGAGTCTTTCCGCGAGATTCGCGTACTGCTCAGGGGTTGCAGCGCTTAGGTATTGCCGCCAATGATTGTGGTAACCCCATGCTGGACTTGGTGATGCCACCTCCGGAGCCGTCCCCCTTTCACCCCAAGACCATTGTGCTATTGCCCGGCTCCCGCGCCCCTGAAGCCTACCGCAACTGGCAACTAATTCTCAATAGTCTCATCCCCTATGCCGATGAGGCGATCGTGCTTCTAGCGGCCATCAGTCCCGGTTTAGAGATTGGCGTTTTTGAGGAGAGCCTTGGCCAGTGGCAGGGGATGCCCAGTCCGTTAGCAGCTGCCCAAGCACGGCAGTATGGCCACCTACAACTGATACTGAGCCAGCACCACTTTCGGGAGTTTTTGCACTGGGCCGATGGTGGCATTGCCCTAGCCGGAACAGCCACAGAGCAAGCCGTGGGCTTAGGAAAGCCCGTGATCACCTTTGCGGGGCAGGGGCCTCAATTTMCCCGCGCCTTTGCCCGCCGTCAGCGGCAATTACTTGGCTCCTCCCTTTATTACCTTGAGGATCCGCGTGATGCGATGCCTACCCTCTACCGAATCTGGCAAGATGCGACCCAACGTCAACAGGCTTACAACAATGGCGTAGAGCGCATGGGCAGGGCGGGTGCTGGTGCGCGAATTGCCCATGCCCTTCTCCAGCGACTCAGCGCAGTTTAATCTGAAAAAAAGAGTTGTATTCTGTTATGCTTCTCAGTCGTCGTCAAACCCTACGGTTATTCTTCAGCGCCACGACCCTCACCCTGCTACCGACCTCGCCTGCCTGGGCGCAAGACAGTCCTGAACCTTACACCCTGCCGCCCTTGCCCTACCCCTACGATGCCCTAGAGCCGTACATTGATGCTGAAACCATGGAATTGCACCATGACAAGCATCATGCCGCCTACGTGAAAACCCTGAATCGTGCCCTTGCCCCCTACCGCCAATGGCAGCAACTACCAATTGAAGACCTGCTGAGGCACATTGGGCAACTCCCCGCTGCGATTCAAACCACCGTGCGTAACCATGGGGGTGGCCATGCCAACCATTCCCTCTTCTGGCAGAGCATGAGTCCCGCAGGGGGCGGCGAACCCACAGGTGCCTTAGCTGACGACATTGCGGCCACCTTTGGCTCCTTTAGCGAATTTCAAGACCAGTTTCAGACGGCTGGCCTGCGCCAGTTTGGCAGTGGTTGGGTCTGGCTGGTGTTGACCCCCGAAAACCGCCTGAAAATTTATACCACTCCTAACCAAGACTCGCCCCTGATGCGGGGGGATATACCCCTGTTGGGAAATGATTTGTGGGAGCACGCCTACTACCTCACCTACCGCAATCGCCGCGATCAGTACTTAGAAGCGTGGTGGCAGGTGGTCAATTGGCCTTGGCTTGGCGATCGCTACGCCCAATATCGCTCCCGTTAAGGCTCTGCGCTAATTTAGCACTAAGATTGGGCTATCAATTACCCATTCAGCCCTGAACCCAATCGAGACCAATCCCCCGTGCCATCATAGCTGCCAAAAGGGGAATACCACTGAGAAATGCCAGTTCAGCGCGGATAACCCAAGTTAGGCGTTGCACCGCCGCTAACTCAAGGGTGGGCACTTGCCCTTGCCGAAGTGGTTTGAGCCATAACAAAAAGGAAATGGTTGGGTAGAGGGAGAGAAGCCCTACAAGGATAAAAAAGCCAACCTTCAGATGAAACACAGGATTGCTGAGGTAGTAGGCTGTGCCTTTGCCAAAGTACAACACTCGTAAAATTCCGGTCACCAGTACGGTAATGGCAGCAATGCCGTAAAGACCATCCGTAATGACGAGGCGCCATGCTTGCTTGAGTTCCAACTCTTTGCGCAACGTCAGGTGCTCAACCACTAATGCCGCAAAGGCAACCATAAAGCTGAGGTAGTGTAGGTAGGCGATCGCAGCACTACTCCAAAGCGAATCCATCTCATGTTCCTCAGTAAATTATCCAACGCTCATGCTAGCGCATAGAGTGTGGCCCTTGAATTGCGTCCCACTCTGATAGGATGTATCGAGGTTGGGGTAGATGGGTAAGCATTAATTATTCAGGATTATTGAAAAGATTATATTTATATTTATATTTTTTATTAAGGGGTACGGTGGCAACCCTTAGTAAACTAGTTTTGAGAGCACAAAGGATTCATCTTAAGTTGTGATCACCGTCACTGGCATTTTGCTGCGACATCAGTAATACTAGAATATGACTCAGTACTATCCGAGTCATCAACAGGGAACACACAACGAGCCGACAGACTGCAAGTAAGTTTGTCGGTTTTTTTTAGGTTTTGTCTATGTCTCGTAAGAAAGTTGCCCTTAGTCTTGATCCGGAGCTTTACGCGGCTCTACAGTGTTGGCAAGCACAGCAGGGGTACGGCTCGTTGAGTCAAGCTATCCGCGTTATTCTGCAGCAGCATTTTCAGCCACCACAACTCACTTGCCCAACAGTTCTACAACGCTTAACGACGTTGGAAAAGCAGGTGGTGGCTCTGCAAGCTCAACTGCAACCTCCGCAACCAGAGATCGCGTGTTTGACGTTGGCGGATTTGGAGGCGCTCAACCGATCGCAATTGGTGGCGATCGCCCGAGATTTGGGGGTTTATAGTTACAAACTCAGTAACCCAGCGCTGCGGCAAGCCATTCTTGCGGCCAAGCGGGAAATCTATGGGCATTAGGTTGGGTGGTATGCTGTTTTGGTGCAGTCTGACACTGTGAAGCGTGTGATTGAGGCAAACAGCAAGGATCGTTTCCGTTTGTGGTGGGCGGCGATTAAGCTGCCGATGTATAGTGTGGCGGTGATGCCCATTTGGTTAGGCAGTGCCATTGCGTGGCGGCAAACGGGACACTTACAATTACTCCCCTTTGGCCTATTTTTGAGTGCCGCAGTTCTTATTCTTGTCTGGCTGAATCTCAGTAATGATGTGTTTGACGCTGAGACAGGAATTGACCGCCACAAGTACCACTCAGTGGTCAATTTAACGGGTAAAAAGGAGGTCATTTTTGGCTTGAGCAACCTCTGCCTCGGGCTAGGGCTAGTGGCGATTATGGCGATTAGCTGGTGGCAACAGGATGCAACGGTATTCGTCATGGTTCTGCTATGCTGCGCTTTGGGCTACAGCTATCAAGGGCCACCCTTTCGCTTAGGATACCTTGGCCTTGGTGAACCGATTTGTTTTGTGTGCTTTGGTCCGCTGGCGATCGCCGCAGCCTACTATAGCCAGACCCAAACATGGTCCAGCAGCATTCTGCCGGTAGCCGTGTTGAATGGCTTGACAACAACCCTCATCCTGTTTTGCTCTCACTTTCACCAAGTGGCCGATGATATTGCCGCAGGGAAGCGATCGCCCGTGGTACGGCTGGGAACGGCTCGCAGTGCTCAGTTCGTCTATGGAGGCTGCATTGTCTTCTATGCTTGGTTGGTAGCGAGTGTCGTGTGGCTGGAGGTGCCATGGCCAACCCTTCTTGCCCTTAGCTCCCTGCCGTGGGCGATTTATTTATGCCAGCGGTTACACCACTTTCACGCTGTACCAGAGCAGATCAAAGAGTCGAAATTTATTGCTGTACAACTTCATTTTTGGAGTAGTTTACTGTTGGGGTTGGGCTACGTGTTGTAATCCTTAGGGAGATGGCGGTTCACAGACCATTGATAATCTACGGTGCCGCCGGTCAGTTGCCACTCCTCTTCAAACTGTTTTTGCAGGCGCAGCGCTTTGCGCAAATGAATTACGGCTGCATGTAGTTGCTGGTAGGCAGGGGATGAGGGAGGGAGCGATGTGAGTGAAGCCTGCTCTAAAATCTGCAGCAGCGATTCATAGTGAATATGGGAGGGCACTGGCACTGTGGAACGAGTGAAGGGAAAACGAGTCACGCTACAACGAACCTCCAAGGGAACTAGAACAATAAAATCTTGAATGCGCCAAGCACAAGTTTGCTCAACGCCGTCGTGGCCGCCGATAGGTGAGCCGCTCTGAGCGATCGCGCTCGTAGGCAATCAAGCGACCGTAAATCTCATGCTTGGTTAAATTCAGGGAAAAGAAGACATGCCGACGGGGATTGCCAAACCCTTTGCGCGTAAAAAACTTAACTGCTGGAGTATTGGCCGGGTCAGTATCCACCAGCATAAACCGTGCCCCCTCTTCAATCATCCGCTCAATGAGCTTATCCACCAGTTTATCGGCCACCCCTCGCCGCTGGTAGTCAGGGTGTACCCCTAGCCAGTTGATATACCCATAGACCCACGGCGCTTTACTAATGATGGTTCCTAGGACAAATCCCGCAACGTGGGTGTCTGCTTCTGCCACTAAGCAGTATTCAGGGTCCGTATTGTAAAAGCCAATCACCTCCCACTCATCCCAAATACGGTACAGGGAGGGGTAAAGATCACTGGTGAATAGGGCTTCACCCAGATGAAACACAGGGGCAATGTCGTCAATATCCATCTCGCGAATTAGGATATTAACCGGCTCAGTCCGCTCTTCTTCTGGCCTGAGAACAACGGCATCTAAATCTGCGAGGTCATGATCAAGGGGATCATCAGGATGGAGGGACATACAAAATTAGCTAGCAGGCTATCTTCTAGGGTACCCTAAGCCTCGCTGCTGTGCCTTTGGGGTGTGGATGGTGCCCCTAATTCCCCATGAATGGTAAAGCGAACATGATTCAGGGCTAAGTCGCCCAGACGCACACCGCGATCGCGATAGTTTGTGGTTTCAAAACGCATCCCTTTACTGGCTTCGACGTGGTACCAGGGCAGACCCATAAAAAATCGGGTAGGGTAAGGGCCTCGTTCCACCACATCATCAGGGTTTGACTCCATAGGTAGCCAACCGATTCCAGGGACATAAAACTCCAGCCAAACATGGTTGTAGGTAGGTTCCAAGGGAATACCGCGCTGTTCGGGATGCGGCGGGCACTTATAACGTCCTACGGTACGGCAGGCAATGCCGTTTAGGCGAGCCAGAGCCAAGAGCACCCCTACGTATTCGCCACAGGAGCCAACTCCGCGCTCTAGCACTAAATCTGGGGTTTCAATTTTTGGGCGCAGGGCATAGCTGAGGCGATCGTAAACATAGTTGCGAATTTTCAGCATCTTGCGCAGAATGTTGGTTTCAGTCCCTACCGCCACTCGCGCCGCCTCCTGCACAATGGGCTTATCCATTGCCAGCTCATCATTGTCCACAAGGTATTGCTCGGCAAACCCCTCTGGCAGCGGCAAAGACTCATCAATATCCGCTGGGGTGAGGTGATACTTGATCCCCCGTACTTCTAACCATGCTCGCCAGCCAAAAAAGCGGGCTTCGTAGGGACGTAACTCCGGAAAATCAAAGATGGCGACCTGCTGATCAGCGACCGTCTCTAGCCGAAATGGCGTGCCCAGTGGCTCTACTCGCAACAGTTTTTGGCGTAGAGAGTTAGCAGGCAAGGCAATGCGCCACTCCAAGTTATCCAGTTGGCACGCATCTAGGGGAGAAATCTCTTCCAAATAAGCCATCTCTAGTAGATAGCCATTGGAGAGGGTGTAGTGTTGCCCAGAGCTAAAAACAAGGGGATGAATCACACAAATATCGCGGTGGGCAATCTCAAGGGGGGTATCACGGTTGTTGGGGTTATCGCGCAAATAGGGTTCGTCGCCCCCATAGGCCACCCATGGCTGACCCGCCTTATCAAAGGTCAAGGCGGTGGGCTGGGCAAAGGGAGTCAGGGCGACCCCTTTAATGTCACCGGTTTGGCGATTCAGGCAATACACCGACTGCTCGAGGCGATCGCTGACCCACAGATCGCCCCCGTGCAAGGCCAAATTTTCTTCGCCAATTCCAGGAGCCGGTAAGCGAAATGCCTCTTTACCCGTCGTGTGCTCAAAGCAATGGATGTAGCCAGACTTTTGGCAGGCAACGTAAATACCCCCTTCATCCACGGCAACACCGTAAATCGGGTAACTACAGCGCAGCACCTGCTCCACCTGCCAATCCGGTAAATAGCAGCGGTAAAGGGTCTCTTCACGACAGAACCAGAGCGAGTCTTGGAACAGGCATAACCCCGCAGCATCTAAAAATGGCTCAAGGGCATAGGGGTTGAGAATCTCACTGTGGTCATTTTCAGCGTTGATGAGCAAAATAAATCCCCGCACCCGATCCAATGCCAAGAAGCTGGCACCCAAGGTTGCTTGGCAAAAGGGTAAGCGGGGAAGTTGGCGTAACCACAACGCTTGGGGATCAACCCATGCCAGCCCCTGAAGCTGGTAGGCACCCAACGGGCGAATCGTTCGCCAACCACTGTCGATTAAGGGCGATGTTGACTCGACCTCAAGGGTATCCGTAGCATCAGGCATGGCAGATCTCGCCGCAATTATTCAACTGATTGGGGTAAAAGCTCACGGCGTTGTTGCGGCTGAATGCTCACTTGTCCTGACTCGTTGATATCAATCAGGGCTGTATCCCCTTCGCGGATGCGACCGGAGAGCATTTCCTCGGCAAGGGTATCTTCCAGTAACCGCATAATTGCCCGCCGTAGGGGTCGTGCTCCGTAACTGGGGTTGTAGCCCTCATCAATGAGCCGCTCCTTGAAGCGATCGGTGACTTCGAGGGTAATCCCCTTCTCGGTCAGTCGCGAGAACACTTCCTTGAGCAGAATATCGGCAATCTGCTTGACTTCGTCTTTCGTGAGTTGACGGAAGACAATAATTTCATCTAGCCGGTTGAGGAACTCAGGGCGGAAGTACTGCTTGAGTTCTTCGTTGACGAGGGAGCGGATGCGGTTGTACTGAGATTCGGCAGCATCTTCAGTGCCCAACTCAAAGCCAAGACCCCCTGCTCCTTTTTCAATGACCTTGGAACCAATGTTTGAGGTCATGATCAACAGGGTGTTTTTGAAATCTACGGTGCGCCCTTTAGAGTCAGTGAGCCGCCCATCTTCGAGAATTTGCAGCAGCAAGTTAAAGACATCGGGGTGGGCTTTTTCAATTTCATCAAAAAGCACCACGGTGTAGGGCCGCCGCCGCACGGCTTCGGTGAGTTGACCCCCTTCGTTGTAGCCTACATACCCCGGAGGCGAACCAATGAGCTTAGAAACTGTATGCCGCTCCATGTACTCAGACATATCGAGGCGAATCATGGCCTCTTCCGAGCCAAAGAAGTAGGCAGCCAAGGCTTTGGTCAACTCGGTCTTACCCACGCCCGTGGGCCCGGAAAAGATAAAGCTGGCAATGGGACGGTTTGGGTTTTTCAGCCCCACGCGCGCCCGGCGAATGGCGCGAGAGATGGCCTTCACCGCTTCGTCTTGGCCAATCACCCGCTGGTGCAGGGTATCCTCCATGTGCAGCAGTTTTTCCGACTCGGTTTCGGTGAGTTTGCTCACGGGCACACCGGTCCAAGAGGCCACAATGTGGGCAATGTCCTCTTCGGTGACCACTGGGGTCTCTTCTTCACCGGTGGTTGCTTCGGTTTTTTTCTGCTGGGCAATGGCGCGAATTTGGGCTTTCAGCTCCATCTCGCGATCGCGCAGCTCCCCGGCTTTGTCAAAGTTTTGTGCCCGTACGGCATCGTCTTTTTCTTTGAGCACTTGCCGCAGTTCTTTGTCCAGATCTTTTGCCGCAGGCGGCAGTTGGGAGTTAATTAACCGTACCCGCGAGCCGGCTTCGTCAATGAGGTCAATGGCTTTGTCCGGCAAGTAGCGATCGCTAATGTAGCGGTCAGAGAGTTTTGCTGCCGCTTCAAGCGCTTCATCGGAGATTTTTAACTTGTGGTGCTTCTCGTAGCGCTCGCGCAAACCATAGAGAATCTCGATGGTTTCCTCCACTGAAGGTTCACCCACCATCACCGGCTGAAAGCGTCGCTCTAGAGCTGCATCCCGCTCAATATGCTTGCGGTACTCATCCAGGGTTGTGGCACCAATGCACTGTAATTCACCGCGGGCAAGCGCAGGTTTGAGAATGTTGGCAGCATCAATGGCACCTTCGGCAGCGCCAGCACCAATGAGGGTGTGCACCTCATCAATCACGAGGATGACGTTACCCGCTTGGCGAATTTCGTCCATAATTTTCTTGAGCCGCTCTTCAAACTCGCCACGATACTTAGTGCCCGCCACCAAGAGGCCAATATCGAGGGTGACGACGCGCTTTTCATTGAGAATATCCGGCACGTCGTTGTTGGCAATTCGTTGGGCTAAGCCTTCGGCAATGGCAGTTTTGCCGACACCGGGTTCCCCGATCAGAACAGGGTTATTTTTAGTGCGGCGACCCAGAATCTGAATCACCCGCTCAATTTCTTTCTGACGACCCACCACGGGATCGAGCTTGCCATCGATGGCCATCTGGGTGAGATTGGCACCAAACTCGTCGAGGGTTGGGGTTTTTGTCCGGCCTTGACTGGCACCAGCGGCAACTTCGGCAGTTTCTCCAAGCATCCGAATGACTTGGGTGCGCACCTTAGACAGATCAACCCCCAAGTTTTCCAGCACCCGCGCTGCAACGCCTTCGCCTTCGCGGATTAAGCCTAGTAGCAGGTGCTCAGTGCCAATGTAGTTGTGCCCTAGTTGGCGAGCTTCTTCAAGGGATAGTTCTAAAACACGTTTGGCACGGGGGGTAAAGGGAATTTCCACGGCTACGAAGCCCGACCCCCGGCCAATGATTTTTTCCACTTCAATGCGGGCATCTTTGAGGTTAACCCCCATAGATCGCAAGACTTTAGCCGCAACACCGGTACCTTCGCCAATCAGACCGAGGAGGATTTGTTCAGTGCCGACAAAGTTATGACCAAGGCGGCGTGCCTCTTCCTGTGCCAGCATGATGACTTTAATGGCTTTTTCTGTGAACCGCTCAAACATGACCCTTCCCCTAATGGCTCCTGCGTGCTGGTAACACTAATATTAACACGTTCATTTTGACCCGTTTTTGTGTGCAAACTTACCACTACTGTAGACGTTGACTCCATTTCTTTGCAGGTTCGGTTGCCCGTATCGGCATTCAACGGGGTCACTCAGGATAGACTACAGGTGTTGCCTTAACCACGCTGAGTATAAATGCGCAGTCATGATGTCTTGTTGTCGAGTCCCCGTGCCCTCATTTTTGACATGGACGGGGTGATTTGTCACACCATGCCTTACCACATGAAGGCATGGGAGGTTTATGTGGAACGTACCCCAGAACTGCGGGGGCACGTTGATTTAGGACAATTGCGCCAGATGGGAGGAAAGCGCAATGCCGAACTATTGCCGGAACTCCTGGGGCGATCCCCGAGTACCGAGGAAGTACAGCGCTGGGGCGCGGGAAAGGAAGCGGTGTTTCGGGAGCTGCTGGCGCCGCATCTGCAGTTGTTGCCTGGCTTGCTCTCCTTTCTCAACGCAGCTAAGGCTCGGGGCTACCGCTTGGGGGTGGGCACCTCCGCCTGTGCAGCCAATGTGGAATTGGTGCTCTCGTGCGAGGGGGTCGGGGCGTTTTTCGACACGGTGGTGATGGAGCAGGATGTGCGGCGGGGCAAACCGGATCCGGAATGCTATCTGTTAGTAGCACAACGGTTGGGGGTGCCACCGCAGCAGTGTGTGGTGTTTGAGGATGCGGTCTCGGGAGTGATGGCGGCTGTACGGGCAGGGATGACCTGTTGGGGCGTGCTCACCACCGAAGCGGAATCGGCGCTACGGCAGGCGGGTGCCGAGGTCTGTATTCAGGATTTTACAGAGGCAGCCTTGGAGGAGCTGCTTAACAGCGCGCCAACCCCTGCGATCGCGCACACTGTTCAACCGCGGTAGCAACGACATTGGCAACGCGACGATCAAAAACGGAGGGAATGATGTAGTCTGGCTGCAGCTCGTTAGGACTAATCAACGCGGCGATCGCCTGAGCAGCTTCAAGGTACATTGTTGTTGTCATAGCAGCGGCACGACAGGCAAGGGCGCCCTTAAACACCCCCGGAAAGGCCAGTACGTTGTTGATCTGATTGGGATAATCACTCCGACCTGTGGCCACAACGGCCACATGGTTATAGATCAATTCTGGTTGAATTTCTGGAATGGGGTTGGCCATCGCAAAAACAATGGCATCCTTGGCCATCGATTGAATCATGTCTAGGGTGACTACGCCCGGGACACTCACCCCCAAGAACACGTCTGCTCCTTGGAGGGCATCGGCCAAGGTTCCTGTTGTTGCAACTGCAAATTCCTGCTTTGCCCCGCTGAGGTGGGGGCGATCGTGGGAAACAATTCCTTGGGAGTCGCACAACAAAATGGTTATCGCGCCTGCTTTTTTGAGAAGACGCGCAATGGCAATGCCAGCAGCCCCGGCGCCATTGATGACAATGCGCACGTCTGCCAAGGATTTTTTGACCACCTTAAGGGCATTGTTGAGAGCCGCAAGGGTGACAATGGCGGTACCGTGCTGGTCATCGTGGAAGACGGGAATATCCAGCTCTGCCTGCAGCCGTTGCTCAATTTCAAAGCAGCGCGGCGCACTAATATCCTCAAGATTCACACCGCCAAAGACGGGGGCAATGCGCTTGACTGTTGCTACAATTTCATCAACATCCTGGGTCGCCAAACAAATGGGAAAGGCATCCAGACTGGCAAACTCTTGGAAGAGCATCGCTTTGCCCTCCATCACCGGCAGTGCTGCCTCTGGACCGATGTTGCCCAAGCCTAAGACGGCACTGCCATCGGTGACAATGGCAACGGTATGGTTCTTGATGGTGAGGCGATGGACAAGGGCTGGCTCTTCGGCGATTGCCCGCGAAATCCGTCCTACCCCGGGGGTGTAGGCCATGGCCAAATCATCTTGATCGTGAAGGGGAAGTTTGCTGGTGACGGTAATTTTACCCCCCTCATGGAGCCGGAAAGTGCGGTCAAAAACGTCCAACACCTTCGCTGCAGTCTCTTGCTTGACGGCATTCACAATGGCGGCGGCATGTTCAGTACTGGCGGCGGCTACTGTAATATCGCGGACAAGCGCACTGCGAGTATGCTGAATCAGGCTAATTTGCCCTACATGTCCCTTTTCTTGACCAATGACTTGCAAGACACTCGCCAACATACCGGGTTGTTGGGGAATTTCAAGGCGTAAGGTGAGGCTAAAACTAGGATTCGGGGTCAGGTCAGCCATGGGTAATGCGGCTCAGTCAAATCGTTTAATGTTGCGAGGCACCCGCTTATGATAGCACTCCTTACTCTTACCAACGCGCAGCAATGGGCATCCGCCAGCCTGAACCAAAGGCGCGATCGGTAATTTTTAGACCCGGAGCTGCCTGTTGCCGCTTAAATTCAGCCCGCTGCACCATCTGCCGCACCCGCTGCACAAGAGCAAGGTCATAGCCTTGGTCAGCAATGTCGCTGTCTGAGTAGTGGCGATCGATCATCAGCGCGAGGATGCCATCTAGCACATCGTAGGGGGGCAGCGTATCTTGATCGGTTTGATTGGGCTTGAGTTCGGCGCTAGGAGCCTTCGTCAGAATGGCGACGGGAATGACCCCATTGCCCCGAGGGGTGAGTTCGGGAATCGGTGTCCCTTGGCTCGCCTGCTGGTTGAGCCAGTGGCAAAGTTCATAAACACGGGTTTTGGGGACATCGGCAATGGCCGCCAGGCCGCCACTCATGTCCCCGTAAAGGGTGCAGTAGCCCACCGCCAATTCGGACTTATTCCCTGTAGAAATGAGGAGGTGGCCAAATTTGTTGGCGATCGCCATCAGCAGGGTACCGCGGATGCGGGCTTGGATATTTTCCTCGGCCACCCCCGGAGTGGTCTGGGCAAACAGGGGTGTTAGGACGTGGTGATAGGTTTCCATCAGGGGGGCAATGGGTAACTGTGCGGTCTGGATCCCCAAGTTGAGCGCCAGATCCTTGGCATCGGTAATGGAGTGTACAGAACTGTAAGGAGAGGGCATCAACACCCCTAAAACGTTCTCGTGACCCACTGCTGCCGTGGCGATCGCCGCCACCAAGGCAGAGTCAATACCGCCACTGAGGCCAATCACCACCCGCTCAAAGCTACACTTGCGGGCATAGTCCCTGACACCTAGGACTAAGGCTTGCCAAATTTCTGCGGCTTCTGTGGCTGGCCGCGGGGCAACCGTGGTGGGTTGTAAATCTCCGTTGTCCCACACCACCGGCAACCAATCCTCTTGAAAACTATGGGCTTGGCTCACCACTGCCCCCGTACGGCTCACCGCAAGGCTGGTGCCATCAAAAATCAGATCATCATTTCCCCCTACTTGGTTTACATATATCAGGGGACAGCCGTACTGCTGGACCGTATGCTCAATTAAGGCCTGCCGCAACTTGGGTTTAGCCACACAGTAGGGAGAGGCAGACAGGTTGACAATCAACTCTGCTCCTTGGGCCGCCAACTCTGCGACCGGATTTTTCTGGTAGTGCCGCTCTCCCCAAAAGGCTTCGTTATTCCAAAGGTCTTCACAGATGGTGACACCAATGGTGAGGCAGTCGCTACTGGTTTGCAACCGCCATAGATTATTGGTATCGCCGGGGGCAAAATAGCGGCTTTCATCAAATACATCGTAGGTGGGCAGCAGTTGCTTGGCAAAGACCCGCTGTACCGTTCCCCCCTGCAACAGCGCCGCACCATTGTATAGCGGCTTTTCGCCGTTACGGCTGGCTGCCGGATTGGGCAGTACGGTTCCCACGAGCACCGCTACGTTGGGGGGCAAGGCTTGGGCCAGTGCGTCTAGCTCTTTTTGGATATTGTCAATGAAATAGCGGTTTAGTAAGAGATCCTTGGGCGGGTAACCACACAGTGCTAGCTCTGAGGTAATGACCACGTCCACCGGCTGGCGATGATGCAGTGCTTTTACCCCTTGGGCGATCGCCCGAGCATTCCCGCTGAGGTCGCCAACGATGGGGTTAAGCTGGGCCATCCACAGATGCACTGCCATACAACCTCCTAAACAGCTATACAAACACTAAGGGCTTATCTTTGAGGGGGGCAAAGGCCTCGCGATCGAAGCGGTAGAGGGTAGCCGGACGACCCGCACCCCGAATGACTTTTTGCTGTGTATCCTGCAAAATGCCCAATTTAAGTAGCCGCGAGCGGAAGTTAGAATAATCGGAAAAATTGGGACCAAGGACTGTGCTATAGAGCTGGTACAGATCATTGAGGGTAAAGTACTCTGGCAGTACGTCAAAAGCGACGGGGCTGTACTCTAGTTTGTTGCACAGGCGGCGGTGACCATAGGCCAGAATCATGCTGTGGTCAAAGGCTAAGGGGGGACAGCTGTGCACCGTAAACCACTGCACACGGGACTCGCCAGTGGCAATGAGTTGGGCATCGGCAAAACGCACCAAGGCAAAGTAACTCACAGAGAGATAGCGTGTTCCGTAGGCGGTGTCTGCTTCGCGGGGATCCCGCCCAGGGCCGCCAAAGGTATAAAGCTGCTCAAGGTAGAGGTTATTGACACAAATTTTTTCCGCTAGGGTGCGGTAGGCGGCGGCTTCTAAGGACTCTCCGTGCCGGACAAGGGTGCCCGGTAGGCTCCACTCGCCAGCAAACGGCCAGTGTTGTCGCTGCACCAACAGCACCAACAGGCGATTTGCATCGGTATCCACCGAGAAAATTACGTTGTCAACACCAACAACAAATTCGGCTAAGGCGGAGGTCATATGCTAAGAGTAGAGTCCTTGCTGTTGGATATACTGCGCGATCGCGGGTAGGAGTTGCTGGGGGTCGCCCTCTTGGCGATAGGTTGTTGAGGAGACCTGTGGGCCACGATAGTTGGCCAGCTCCAAGTGGTGGCAAAGCGTCTGCAAGGCTTGCCAGTCCTCACGATCAATCACCMCCCCGGGGCGTTGCAAAACCAGCAGGCTGACCTGCCGTAACAGGTCTTCCACCCGATACCAGTGGCGGAGTTTAGGCAAGACATCACTGCCCACGACCAAGGTGAAGGAGCCTTGGGGCCACTGGGCGCGCGCTGCCTCTACAGAGTGCAGAGTGTAACGATGGCTGAGTTCAGCACGGTGCTCAATGTTGGGGCAATTCAGATGCTGCACGAGCAGACCCAGCATGGTTTGGCGTAGGGGTAAGGGGGTTTGCTGAACCTTAAAGGGGTTGTCCGCTGCCCAAACAAGGACGCGGTCGTAGCGATCGCTCAGCCACTGCAAAATATCACCATGGGCAGTGGTTGGCGGATCGGCACTGGTGCCAAACAGCGCAATCCTCATGGCTGGCTCCGCAACTGCTGGACTAGGGCGTCTAGTGCCGGTGAATAGACCACTGGCTGGGGGGTTTCCTGCACGGTGGGGGGGAGGGCACTCAGGCTACTTCGATGGCGATCGCCAATCGTACGGACAGACTCTACGGGGATTAAGGGCTGACCATCTTGCATCACTTGCTCAAGCAGGGGTGTACCCCAGACATCGGCTTCATCTGCAAGAGCGAGGTAATCACCGCTGGGGCGGCGATAAATTTGCTTGCGACCGGGCAGTGTCCCTTTGCCACTGGAGCGTTTCATCACACCATGGCCATTGATCTCCACAAGTTTATAGACCCCATTCACCGGATCACCCGTAACGAGCTTCGTGCCAATGCCGTAGGCATCAATGGTGGCACCCGCCGTCAGCAGTCGCCGAATTTCTGCTTCGTCTAAATCACCACTGGCCACAATTTTGGCGTGGGGCAACAACTGGCGAATTTTTTGAGAGAGGCTCACCAGATCGCCGGAGTCAATGCGCACGGCTTGCACTTGCAGTTCGCCAGCCGCTTCACGGTTGGCCAAGGTGGCCACAGCACTTAAGGTATCGTAGGTATCCACTAGGAGAGCAGCATCGGGGTAGTAGCGCAAAAATACAGTAAACGCATCTTGCTCGGTTCCTATAGTGGTGGCGATCGCCATCACCAGCGAGTGCGCCATGGTACCGGTGGGGGCAACGCCCAATTGCTGCGCGGCCAACACATTGGAGGTGGCATTAAATCCTGCGGCTAAGGCCGCCCGCGCTGCCCAAAGGGAGGCTTGGGGGCTAAAGGCACGCCGCGTCCCAAACTCTAGCAGTGCCACGGTGTCTCCCACCAGTTGCCGCAACCGCGAGGCACGGGTGGCAATCAAGGTTTGGTAGTTGAGGGTATTGAGGATAAAGGTTTCCACCCACTGCGCCTGCCATAGTGGGGCTTCGATGCGCAGGAGCGGCTCTTGGGCAAACACAACGGTTCCTTCCGGCACAGCCCACACGGTGCCTTGAAAGCGACTGTCGTGCAGCAGTTCCCAAAACGCTGCTGGTGCCCGCTCAAAGACGGCTAAACCTTGCAAATACTCGATCTGCTCGGGGGTAAGGCAAAACTGGCTGAGGTAGTCCAGCACTTGGGCTAACCCCATCGCCACCAAGTAGGTATGCCCCCGCGGCAGGCGGCGCACCGTTACCTCAAAGCTAGCGGGCAGCATGGCCAAGCCCTCCCCCGCGTAAGCTGCTGCCATCGTCACTTGGTACAAATCCGTTAGGAGGCTGTAGTCACTGGCAGCAACGGTGAAACTGGTCATGGTGCTGGGGAGAAAGAGGCTAGTTCATTTATAGTAATTTTTACCATAATTGTCAAGGCGTTGCCACTCACTGGCGTAGTCTGCCAAGGAGGTCAGGAGAGTAACGGGTCGCCAGCGATCCACGCCAAAGCCAAGGGCGTGCTGGGGTTGCCATATTTGTAAGAGGTTAAAAATAGCCGTGCGGGCGATCGCCCCTTCCAGAGCGGAGGAAAACACCAATTGTGTCAAGGGTAGCCCCTCGGCCAGCAACTGGTTTAACCGTGCTGGCGCACCGAATAGAGCGGGTTTGATGACGTACAGCCCCGGCCATTGCCGCGCGTGCCACTGCTGGAGTTGCCGCCAGCTCACCACACTTTCATCGAGGGCGACAGGAATTGCAAACCCTTGGGCTAACCTCTCTAGGCTCTCCCAGTCAGCGGCTGGCAAGGGTTGTTCCACCCATTCAATCCGCTCTACTGGCCATCGGTCTAGCCACCGTAACCACTGCACAGCGGTGTGCCAGTCCCAACTGCCATTGGCATCCAGCCGCAGCGTTACCCCAGCCGGCAGTTGTGCTAACAGCTCTGTAAGGATGGCCTGTTCGTGGGCTGGGGAATCCACCCCCACTTTCCACTTAAAGGTGCGGTAGCCCTGTTGCCACCCTAGGTGCCACTCCTGTAGTGCCCGGGAGCCATTGCTGAGCAACCCACACAGCGGCCAGTTCCCTAGGGTATAGGGTAAGCGGCCAACACTCTGCCAAGCGGTCGCAAACCCAAACTGGGCAGCGGGCAAGTCATCGGGAATGGCGGCAATGATCTCAGGGGTTAACTGGGGTGGCAGTTCCTGACAAAGGGCAATAGCTGCCCCTAGGGATTCTGTGCCCCACCTCGGCAGGGGGGCAATTTCGCCGTAGCCTATCTGACCCTGCTCATTTTGCAGCCGTAGGTAAATGCCTTGGCGCGATCGCCACACGCCTTGTGCGGTTGCTAGGGGTTCCCGTAACGGCTCAGTATAAACAAACCACTGCCACTGCACAGCGCTAGAAACTCTAGAATCTAGAAAATGAACTGAAGGTGTATTTGCCATTGTTCCTGCGGCGGACTCCGTACTTCAATCCCTCGCAAAAATTCACGAAAGTAAAACCGCTGCTCTGCCGCGGAAAGCTGGTACCAAAACTGGGGTTGGCTGAGGGTGACCACTAACTGCATCAGATTTCTGGGGGGGAGTTGAGCTTGCTGATCCTGTAGCTGCGAGAGCTGTGCCTGCAATTTATAGCGGCGGAGTTGCGCCGTCTCGGCATCTAAAAGACCCATTGCTTCTAGGTCTTGCAATTGGTCAAGGTGCTGCTGGATTTGGCCGATGGCCTCTGGTAGGTGAGAGGGGGGCTGCGCCAGTTGGGCGATCGCCGGCGGCAAGCACTGACAAATTTGCGCAATGACCGTTTCCAGTGCCCTCTGGTAGGGAATACTGCGGCATTTTGGCCGCTGGGGGCAGTGCAGGGGCCGCAGATAGCAGTACTGGGGTGCTTGGCGATAGCCACTCACTTGGATACGGCCAAAGCGGTGGTGGCATTGCCCACACACCACTAAGCCAGCAAGGGGGTGGGGGGCGCTAGCACTGCGGCGGGGCAACCCACGGTTACGCCGCAAGAGGCGATCCACTTGCGCTGCTTCATCCGCAGAGATCAGGGGAGTGTGGGTATTGCGGATAACCGTCTGGCCTTGGTAGCGCAGATGACCGCGATACACAGGATGCGTCAGCCAGCGCCGAGCCGTGGTAACGCTAATGGTTTTTTGATGGGCAGCCGCAAWAAAGCGAACCGCCGCACTTAAGGAGCCGTACAGCAAAAAGTGCTCGACAAAATCTTTGACCACCACCGCCGCGGCGCGATCCACCACGTAATGGTCTTTACCACGCCGGTAGCCGTAGGGGGCACGCCCGGGGGGCGGCTGATGTTTGAGGCGATTGCGGGCATGGCCATGGCGTAGAGTTTGGCGATGGAGCTGCTCTTTGACGTGCTGCCAGAGGTTTAACAAGCGATCGGCAGGGACAGGGCGATCGCTCACGTAGCCCTCGGCCAAGGCAATGACCGTCACCCCTGCTGCTTCGAGGTGCTTGAGGCGATCGTTCACCTCAGGAATAGACGTGCCCAACACACTCAAGCTGGGCAGTAACCAATAGCCCGGTTGCAGGTGGGCAAGCAACTGCCGCAATTGGGGGCGATGGGGTTCCACATCCAAAACCCAGCGATCAATCTCGCTTCCCCACGGATATGCCTCTGGTAGGGGTTGCCAGAGGGGGTCAATGTACTCGTAGGCAATAATGACCACTGTTGGCAAGTACTACGACGTAAGCGCTCCTGTCGGTAGATGCAATGGCGGGGTGGGCATGGCCTCCGGCGGCAAACCATAAATTGAGTTGTAGAGGGCGTTGTAGGCCAACGCTGATTTTGTCCAGCTAAAGTCCTCGCGCATCCCTCGCTGTTGCAGTGCCTGCCACTCCGGCTTATAGCGGAACCCTTCCCACGCCCGCACTAAGCAGGTGTAAAAGTCGAGGGGTTCGTAGCGATCAAAGCAGTAGCCGGTGCCGGTTTTTGCCTCGGGATCGTGGTGGGATACGGTATCCACCAACCCGCCGGTGCGCCGGACAATTGGCACACAGCCGTAGCGCAGGGCAATCATCTGGGCAATACCGCACGGCTCAAAGCGGCTGGGCATGGTAAACGCATCGGAGCCAGCATAAATCCGCCGCGACAGCACATCGCTGTAGAGCAACTGAACGCTACAGCGACCAGGAAAGCGCGACGCGATCTGCCACATCTGGGTTTCGTAGTAGCGATCGCCGGTGCCGAGGAGCACAAACTGGCTATCGGTGTAGGCCAAGAAGCGATCCAGTACTTGCAGAAGTAAGTCCAGCCCCTTTTGCTCCACTAGGCGGGTGACCATCCCCACCAGAAATCGCCCCGCATTGACCTCTAACCCTAGCTCTTCTTGGAGGGCAATTTTGTTGGCTTTGCGCTTGTCTAGGGTATCCACCGAGAAGTTTTGTACCAAGGCGCGATCGCTACTGGGGTCAAACACCTCCGGATCAATCCCGTTCAGAATGCCCGACAGCTTACCACTAATAAACGAGAGCAGTCCTTCTAGCTTTTCACCGTACTCTGGGGTCTTAATTTGCTCAGCGTAGGTCGGCGAAACTGTATTGACGCGATCGGCGTACTGCACCGCTGCCGCCATTGTATTGTGCCCTTGCATGTACCATGGGCACCACGTCATTTGCTCGAGCCGCCACCGCCACGGCCCTTGGTAGGCGAGGTTATGGATGGTGAACACCGTCGTAATATCTGGGTCTTGGTGCATCCAAACCGGAATCATGCCCGTGTGCCAGTCATGGCAGTGAATAATCTGGGGTTTCCAGTAATTCCACGCAAACTCTGCCGCCCCATTGGCAAACAAGGTAAACCGCCAGTCCTCGTCTTCACCGTAATACACACGGCGGGGATTAAAGCTGGGATGGCCAAAGAGATACAGCGGCACGTCTGAACCGGGTAACACCGTTTCATAGACATGGAATGTTTGAAACATGGCAAAGCCAGTCCAAATAGGGTCTTTGGGAATCTCGATCTTATCGGGCAAAAAACCGTAGTAGGGCATAAAGATTCGCACATCATGACCCATCCGCCGTAATACTTTCGGCAGGGAACCAACAACATCCCCCATTCCCCCCACTTTCGCTAAGGGGGCAGCTTCGGCAGCAACAAATAAAATCCGCATGATCCTCCTAAACTTATCCCTTGGAGGTCACCCTAGGGCAACCTAATTGCCGTTACCCTACCATACCTATGGGGCAATTTAGCGTAGGATCCCTCTAGACTCTTCTGATGCTTTCTTAACCTATGCCAGTTACAGAATCTTCCCTTGTCCAGCGGGTGAAAGCGGTTCACGAATGCGCTCGCCTATTGGCAAGCCTTGATGCTGCGGCTCGGAATCAGGCGCTAGAAGCTGTCGCGGTGGCGCTGGAGGCCGCAACCCCTGAGATTTTAGCGGCAAACCGCACTGACTGCGAACAGGCGCGAGCAAATGGTCTAACTCCCTCCCTTTACGCGCGCTTAGAACTCAGTCCTAGTAAATTGGCAGCCGCGATCGCCGGGGTGCGCCAAGTGGCGGCACTGCCGGATCCCCTAGGGCAACGGCAACTGCATCGCCAGTTAGATGATGGCCTCATTCTCAGTCGGGTTACCTGCCCCCTCGGTGTGCTGGGGGTAATCTTTGAAGCCCGCCCAGATGCGGTGATGCAAATTGCCGCACTGGCTATTAAATCGGGCAATGGCGCTATTCTCAAGGGGGGTCAGGAGGCGAGCCGCTCCTGCCAAGCCATTATGCAGGCGATTCAGCAGGGATTGGCAACCTCTGCGGTACCCGCCGGGGCGATCGCCCTGTTAATGCGCCGCGCCGAGATCACAGAGCTATTGCAGTTGGAGGAGTGGGTCGATCTGATCATTCCGCGGGGGTCGAACGAGTTTGTCCGCTACATTCAAAACAATACCCGTATTCCCGTCCTGGGTCATGCCGATGGCCTCTGCCATCTTTACGTGGATGTGGCCGCTGATCTCGACAAGGCGATCGCCATCACCGTAGATGCCAAAACCCAGTACCCCGCCGCCTGCAATGCCATTGAAACCCTACTGGTGCATCGTGGTATTGCCGATGAATTTTTACCCAAGGTTGCCGCCGCCCTGAGCCAAGCGGGGGTTGAATTGCGCGGCGATGCCCTTGCCTGCCACCTTGTGCCAATGACCTTGGCCAGCGAAGCTGATTGGACAACGGAATACTGCGACCTCATCCTTGCCATTAAAGTAGTGGCTAACCTAGAGGCCGCCCTCGAGCACATTGCCACCTATGGCTCTGGCCACACCGAAGCCATTGTCACCGAGAACCCTGCCACTGCCGAGCGTTTTTTACAGGATGTGGATGCCGCTAATGTGTTTCATAACTGCTCCACCCGCTTTGCGGATGGATTTCGCTATGGCTTTGGTGCTGAAGTGGGGATTAGCACCCATAAACTGCCGCCCCGTGGGCCTGTGGGTCTAGAGGGTCTGGTGACCTATAAATATCAACTGGTGGGGGATGGCCATATCGTTGCCAGTTATAGCGGTGACGGCGCAAAACCCTTTCAGCACCGCGACCTTTAACTTTGACTTCTCTCCTCCTTGAAAGAGAGGGGATTCCCAAAGGATGCTACGCAACGGGCTGAAGCCGCGTTGCTTCCCTTTTCCCTTGAGCTGTCACCCACAACTTAATGCGGGTGGGGGCAGTCAAAGACCCCCTACTCACCTCAAGCATTTCTGCTATTGGGACTACGTTTATGTTTCGGTTCGTGGTTTCGCGCTTTTCAACACTAGCCAATTCGATACGCTCAACATCCTGCCATTGCTTGCAGTGGTTTAGGCTTGCCGCCAAAGCGGTAGTGACTTACTTGCCGGGATTTCTCCGTACTAGGATGTTTCTTCGCGTAGTTGATACGCCTACTTTCCACGTCTTTAGTTTAACACATAGAGAGGGCTAAAGCCCCCTGAGTTGGCTGTATCCCCTCGCTAAAGCGGAGGGGTTTTAGCCCGCCCACATCACTACTATAACGTGGTGACGAATGTGGTGCCACGAGTTAAAACGAGCCACATCCCGCAACGGCAGAGGGCGCGGCCCCACTAAACTCATGTCGCCCCAGAGAACGTTAAACAGTTGTGGCAACTCATCAATGCTGGTTTTGCGCAGAAATGCCCCTAAAGGAGTGCGGCGGGGRTCGTTTTTGAGCTTGAAGAGCACTCCATCCGCCGATTCGTTTTGGGCTTCTAGTTCTGCCTGAAGCTTGGCAGCATCGGCACGCATAGTGCGAAACTTCCACATTTGAAAGACACGACCGTGCAAGCCTACCCGCTCTTGGCGAAAAAACACAGGCCCTGGAGATGTCAGCTTAATGGCGATCGCCACCCCTATGAATAAGGGAGCCAGCAGCAACACCCCTACCAACGCAAGGACAACATCGAGGTAGCGCTTGAGGCGGTATTCCCAGCCATTGAGGTAGGTCATATCGACCCGCAGGGTGGGCAACGCCGCCACAATTTCTGGCGTGCCACGGCGGTAGAGCATTTCTAGGCTAGAGGGAACCAGCCGCAGCGGAATACCATACTGCCGTAGTTGCCAGTACAGTGTTGAGGCCAAGTGGGTAGGTGGTAGCCCCTCCACCACCACTTCTTGGGCGTGACTATCAAGAATCTGTTGCAGCGTCTCAGCATCGTGTGCCGTCGCCGCAGCGGCCATACCGACAATCCTGTAATTTTCCTTGCGCTGTAGCATATTGCTTAGCACGCCTTGGCGGTGCTCCGGCGCAATTAAGAAGACTCGCACCTGTTGCCGTGAACGCAATACCTTAAACATAAGGCTAACCACTAGGCGCAGACCCACAGCAAACACAACACTCATGCCCCACGCGCTAAAAAAAAGAGACCGGGGCAAGTCCAACTTGGGATCGTAAAAGTAGCCGATCGCCAAAATCAGCAGATACCCCAAGCTCACTACTTTGGCCAATCGCAAATAGTTTTTCCAATGGCCGTGGGGATGGTACAGGCCACTCAGCGCCACCAGTAGCAACAGTGCCGCTGCCAACACCCAGAAAATGCTGGGAAGCCCCAGAAACTGCCACCAGACCAGTTCCGGTGGAATGGGGGCATAGAGACGATTCAGTTGCAACCCAATTGTCCAAGCGAGCACAAGGGCAAGAAGATCACTGAGGAGTAACAGAAGGGTTCGAGGGGTCTCCGCACCGAACCACTTCCCCCCCGACGGGGATCGGATGTCTCGCTTAATGTGAGAGAAGGAATGAGGCTCAGCCATCACTGTCTGCAACTGCTAGGAACATTTGCGTAACCTGCCTGACACAGAGAGTAGGGGCTTGCAACAGCACTTCAGTCATCTTGCCAGAGAACTAGAAGCCTACAGGACGGTTTACAAGCGCCCCGATGGCTTTAATCTCTAGTTCACATCCACGTGATATAGCAATTTTAGCGGTAAGGCACACAGAGGGATAGCTTGGTAGCCCCGTACTAAAGTACGGGGTGGAAAAGCCCGCAAGCGACTTTAGTCGCTCTGTGCTAAACTATACTTGGTCGCCATCCTTGGTGAAAAACCCAATCGGCGACAGTTGCTACAAGTAAGCAGAACCTTGGGGCTTTGCCTCTAAGA
>NZ_JAKLTV010000023.1:0-6532 GCF_022698185.1 Synechococcus sp. PCC 6717
GACGAAGCGAGGTTTGTTCAGGACTGCTCAGAATTGGTACATCAACGCGGATTGTAATGGCGCTGCCAACATCCTGCGTAAAGTAGCGACGATGCTTGGATTGAGTCTGAGCGGAGTTGGTAGGGGGTCTTTGACTGCCCCCACCCGCATTAAGTTGTGGGTGACAGCTCAAGGGAAAAGCGAAGCAACGCGGCTTCAGCCCGTTGCGTAGCATCCTTTGGGAATCCCCTCTCTTTCAAGGAGGAGAGAAGTCAATTACCAAGAAAACCGGGTCTAACGCCCCGCTTTTAGGGCAAGAAGTATGTCAAACCCAGTGCGCCGCAGAGGCAGATAGTAACCGCTGTTCCCAAAACCTCAGGTTCAACCTATGGCAGAATAGCTATGTGCACGAACGACTGGCCAGATTGCAGGGATGTCCAACCGCGAGGTGATACCTACAGCGCTTGCCCTGTCTTCCTTGCAGTCACTGCTGGAGGAGTGTCCCCCCAATATTAGGGCGCGTCAATTTTACTTGGTGCTTTTGCTGTCAACTCCCTGTGAAAAGGCAACACCTATGAGCGATCGCATTCGCATTAATCTGGTAGAGGGGTCGGTTGCATTCTGTTTTTCCCGCGATGCGGCTCAGTCCCTACGGACAGCAATTGACGATCTCATGGAAGGCATGCGGGCGATCGCCACCGCCAAGGCCAGCGGTAGTCAAATCAGCCCCCAAGCCGTTATGGAATACCAACACGTTGGCGAGGTGTTTTTGGAAGTGTTTTGTAACCCCAATATTTGGCCCAATCCCTACGCCGCCAAGGTGCTTTTAACGGTGCGGGATGAGTCCATTCGCCTGACAACGGAGGCGGAACTCAGCCGGTTGATTGAAGACCTCAATGCCTTTATCGACGCCCCCTAGGGCACTGAGCCACGTGTGATGATTGCTGCCCCTAAGTCTGGCCGTTCCAGTCGCTTCCGCCGTCTCCTGCATTACCTGCGCCCCCATCAAACTAAAATCTGGGCGGGGGTGGTTGCCCTATTGGTGGTGAACCTGCTTGGTACGTACCTGCCGCTGCTGATTGGCACAGCAATTGATGAGCTGCAGGCTCAATTTCAATTTCAGCGGGTGGTGTTCTATGCCCTGCTATTGATTGGCTTGGCCTCGTTGATGTGGTTGATTCGCATGGCTTCGCGGCTGTGGATCTTTGGGGCGGGTCGCTTGGTTGAGTTTGACCTCAAGCAGCGCATCTTTGAGCACCTACTGCGGCTAGAGCCGAGTTATTTTGCTGAAAATACCGCTGGAGACCTCATTAACCGCGCCACTAGTGATGTGGATAATATCCGCCGCTTAGTGGGGTTTGCCCTCCTGAGTGCGGTCAATACTCTCTTTGCCTATGGTTTCACCCTACCCGTGATGCTGGCGATTCATCCGGGGTTGAGTTTAGGGGCGATCGCCGTCTATCCGGCGGTATTGTTCATTGTCCAAACCTTTAGCGATCGCCTGCGCTCAGAGCAACTGGAGGTACAGCAAAGCCTGTCGGATCTCAGTGATCTGATCCAAGAGGACATGAGCGGCATTGCCCTAATTAAAATTTATGGCCAAGAAGCCAATGAACAACGCCAATTTGATCGCCTAAACGCAGAACTGCTAGCCAATAACCTAGTCCTCGCCAAAACCCGTAATATTTTATTTCCGCTGTTAGGGGGCATGGTCAGCTTTAGCCTGCTGATTTTGCTGTGGTTTGGCAGCCGTATGATTGCCGACAACACCATTCAGGTCGGGGATTTTGTAGCGTTACTGCTGTATATAGAGCGCCTCATTTTTCCGACGGCACTGCTGGGCTTTACGATTACCACCTACCAGCGAGGAGAAGTCAGCATCGATCGGGTGGAGGCCATCTTGAGTGTAGAGCCACGGATTAAGGATGCTCCCGATGCTCTGTCATTGCCCCAGGTGAAGGGGCATCTGCGCTTTCAGGAGTTTAGCTACACCTATCCCAATCGCCGCACCCCTGTTTTAGATCGGCTGACCTTTGAGGTGCAGCCCGGCGAGATGGTAGCCATTGTTGGCCCCATTGGCTGTGGCAAATCGACCTTGGCCAGTGCCTTACCCCGTTTGTTGGACATTGCCCCTAACCAAATTTTCCTGGATGGTATTGATATTACCCGACTACGCCTAGCGGATCTGCGCGGGGCGATCGCCTACGTTCCTCAGGAAAGCTTTTTATTTAGCACCACCATCAAGAACAACATTCGCTATGGGGAACCAGAGGCCAGTGAACTGAAAGTAATTGCTGCCGCCAGCCAAGCACAAATTCACCACGAAATCTTGAACTTCCCCAAACAGTACGAGACCCTTGTGGGGGAGCGGGGGATTACCCTCTCTGGAGGACAGCGACAACGCACTGCCCTTGCCCGTGCCCTACTCGTCAATGCGCCAATTTTAGTGCTGGATGATGCCCTTGCCAGTGTCGATAACCAAACCGCCAGTCAAATTCTGCGGGCATTGCACGATCGCCGCCAAACCGTACTGTTTATCTCCCACCAACTGGCGGCTGCCGCCACCTGCGATCGCATTCTTGTCATGGATCGGGGGCGGATTGTGCAGCAGGGCACCCATAGTGAGTTAGCGGCTGTCTCCGGACTGTACCAATCGCTGTGGGAGCAATACCAAGTGGAAGCGACCCTACAGTCTGAGGTCGGATGAAGACAGCGGTATTTACAACTGGAACTGAGTCATCGTTGCTCAATCGTGCCTTGGAGTTGCGATTTGCGGCTGGAGACACGGGTATGAGTCGTGTACCTTGAAACGTAAAGTTTTATGTCTGGATTCAACATTTCTGCTTCTAGCACAGTCCTAGCCGTGCACCAGCGAGAGATCTTTTGGCAGGCTTGGCAACACCAGCGGCAACAGACCCTAGCGCTCATCGCGGATCTACCAGACTCAGCCCTGCGAACCCAACCTCACCCCCTGTACAGTCCGGTGGGCTGGCATCTAGGGCATATTGGCTTTACTGAAGCCCTGTGGCTTTTGGATCAGCCCACGCATCCCGCTGTGAGCGATCGCCATCGCTACTGGTTTGCGGCGGATGGTCGTCCGAAAGCAGAGCGGCAGCAACTACCGGATCGGGCAGAGTTACTCAGCTATCTGGCAGACATTCGCCAAGAGGTGGGCGATCGCCTGTGGCGGCTATCGGAGTCCCAATGGCAGGAAGAGGCTCGTCTGTGGKGGTGGATATTGCAGCACGAARCCCAGCACACGGAAACCCTGCAAATGGTCTTGGCTATGCAGGGGCGGCTGAACAGGTATCCACCGCCTATCGGTGATGTCACGACACCCTTTGCTGTACCTGCAGGCGAGTATCGTCTTGGCCGAGATGATCTGCTGGCCTTAGATAATGAACAGCCCTCTCATCTGGTGCTGAGTCCCCCCTTTGTCATAGATGCGGCACCCGTGACGTGGGGGCAATACCGCAACTTTGTTGAGAATGGCGGCTACCAGCGGCCAGAATGGTGGTCAGCAGCGGGGTGGCAGTGGCGCGAAAGCCATGGCATCACAGCCCCCTTCTACCCCATTCCCGATGATCATTTGCACGCTCCGGTGTGGGGCTTGAGTTTTTACGAAGCTGAAGCTTACGGTTACTCGCAAGGGAAGCGTTTACCCAGCGAACAGGAATGGGAAATTGCCTGCCAACACGGTTTACCCTACACTGGCTTGGTTTGGGAGTGGGTTCAAACCCCCTTTGCACCCTATGCCGGATTTCAAAGCTATCCCTACCGAGGCTATTCCACACCCTATTTTGATGGGGAGCATTACGTTCTCAAGGGGGGTAGTGAGTGCACTCAACCGTTACTCAAACGATCTGCGTTTCGCAACTGGTATCTGCGATCTAGCCGAGGTGTCTTTGCCGGAGCGCGGTATGTCAGACGAGTTTTCTAGGGGCACAAGATGACACCACCGGACACTCTCTACCTCTTTGTCTATGGCACCCTCAAGACCGGCTATGATCCCCATACGAAACTCTGCCAACCATGGTTACACTCCCACCAGCCTGCCTTAGCTCAAGGTCGTCTTTACCATTTACCCATGGGCTACCCCGCTATGACCCTAGAGGAAGGATGGGTACATGGTGAACTCCTCATCTTTAGGAACCCACCCGACACCCTATTAGAGCGCTTGGATAACTTTGAAGGATATTACCCTCAGTTGCCACCGGATCGTAGCGCGTACCAGCGGCAGCGTATTCCTGTTTATGATCTGGATCGAACCCCCTTGACCACAGCGTGGGGCTACATTATGTCGGTGGCCATGGTACAACAGGTGCGTGGCGAATGGTTGCCGCAAGGGGTATGGAATCGGCAAACGGATCTGCGAGCTTAGGGGTTACGCCGCGGTGGCTTCGCAGGCACGACATGCAGTTCCTTGAGTTGTTGTGGCTCCACACCACTGGGTGCCCCCGTGAGCAGACAGCGAGCCTGCTGGGTTTTGGGGAAGGCGATCGTGTCGCGAATAGAGTCTTCCCCTGCCAAGAGCATCACCAAGCGATCGAGGCCGTAGGCAATGCCGCCGTGGGGAGGCGTGCCAAACTCAAACGCTTCTAGTAAGAAGCCAAATTTTTCCTGTGCCGCAGTCTCATCCAAGCCAATGGTTTCAAATACTTGGCGTTGTAGTTCGGGCTGGTGAATGCGCAGGCTTCCTCCCCCTACTTCGTAGCCGTTGTAGATCAGATCGTAGGCTTGGGCACGGGCGGTTTTCAGGTTGTCTAAATCGTGGGGATGGGGCGCGGTGAAGGGATGGTGCAGTGCTTCGAGGCGCTTTTCCTCGGCGTTCCACTCAAACATTGGGAAGTCCACAATCCAAAGGAGGTTGATGGCCGCTGGGTCAATCAGGGCAAACTCGCGGGCAATGGTCTGCCGCAAGCGATCTAAGGTTTTGTTGACCGTGGCTACTTCCCCTGCCCCAAATAACAATAGGTGGCCTGGCTGTGCGCCGGTGCGCTTCAGTAATTCAGCCTTTTGCTCTGGCGAAAGATTGTCTTTAATGGCACCAATGGTATCGATGTCGCCGTTGTCGCGCACACGGATATAGGCTAAGCCCTTAGCTCCTGCGGCGGTTGCCTCTTGGAACAGATCGCCGCCGGGTTTAATCCGCACGTTGGAGATGCGATCGTTGCCGTTGGGAATGGGCAGAATTTTGACAATCCCCCCTTGGGCGATCGCCCCACTAAAGACCTTGAAGCCACAGTCTTTGAGTAAATCTGAGACATCGACAAGTTCCAAGCCATAGCGGGTGTCCGGTTTGTCGGTGCCATAGCGATCCATGGCTTCATGGTAGCTGAGGCGGGGAAACGGCCGGGGCAGCYCAATGCCTTTGACGGTCTTGAAGATGTGGCACACTAAGGCTTCGTTAAGAGCGAGGATCTCATCTTGCCCCATGAAGCTCATTTCCATGTCCAGTTGGGTAAATTCTGGCTGGCGATCGGCTCTGAGATCTTCATCCCGGAAGCAGCGGGCAATCTGGTAGTAGCGATCGCACCCTGCCACCATCAGCAATTGCTTAAATAACTGTGGCGATTGGGGTAGGGCAAACCATTCCCCAGGGTTGACGCGGCTGGGCACTAAATAATCGCGGGCACCCTCCGGGGTTGAGCGGGTCAGGATGGGGGTTTCAACTTCAATAAAGCCTGCCTCGTCTTCAAGGAAACGGCGCATTGCCTGCACCACGCGATGGCGTAACTGTAGGTTGTGGGCCATACGCTCCCGTCGCAAATCGAGGTAGCGATAGCGCAGCCGCACCTCTTCGCGCACCGGCTCCTGTTCAGCGGCGGAGATGCTAAAGGGCAATTGTTGCCGCACCGGATTGAGGAGTTCGATGTGATCGGCATACACTTCGATGTCACCCGTTGCCAGTTTAGGGTTCAACGAATCGACAGGCCGTTGGCTGACGCGACCCACCACCTTAATGACGTACTCACTGCGTAGGCGATCGGCCTGTTGATACGACTCAGGGGTACGCTGAGGATCGCTGACAATCTGGACAATGCCGGAGCGATCGCGCAAGTCGATAAAAATCACCCCGCCGTGATCCCGACGCCGATCGACCCAGCCGTAGAGCGTAACGGTGGACTCAACATCGCTGACGCGGACATTGCCGCAGTAGTGCGTTCGCATAAACCCCAAGTGATAATCTAATGGCCAGTCGCTAAAGCCTTACTATTTTAGCGGTTTTTAGCGGTTTCCCCTCTCCAAATGGCACGGTCTGTGTGACGGGAATCACTCCTGCGTGTGGCTGCCATCACAGTTACATTTGGTCAGCCAGTGCCATAGTAGAGCCAGCGCAGTTGAATTCAGTGCAGTTGCTTATAGTAGTGATGTGGGCGGGCTAAAACCCCTCCGCTTTAGCGAGGGGATACAGCCAACTCAGGGGGCTTTAGCCCTCTCTATGTGTTAAACTAGAGACGTGGAAAGTAGGCGTATCAACTACGCGAAGAAACATCCTAGTACGGAGAGATCCCGGCAAGTAAGTCACTACCGCTTTGGCGGCAAGAGATCG
>NZ_JAKLTV010000024.1:0-65969 GCF_022698185.1 Synechococcus sp. PCC 6717
CTTCCGATCTAAATCCCGGCAAGTAAGTCACTACCGCTTTGGCGGCAAGCCTAAACCACTGCAAGCAATGGCAGGATGTTGAGCGTATCGAATTGGCTAGTGAGATCGGAAGAGCGAAACCACGGACCGAAACATAAACGTAGTCCCAATAGCAGAAATGCTTGAGGTGAGTAGGGGGTCTTTGACTGCCCCCACCCGCATTAAGTTGTGGGTGACAGCTCAAGGGAAAAGCGAAGCAACGCGGCTTCAGCCCGTTGCGTAGCATCCTTTGGGAATCCCCTCTCTTTCAAGGAGGGGAGAAGTCAACTTTGGAGTAGCCCATGCTCCTGACGCAAAATCTGAATGTTTTTTGGGCCAGTGTTCTTTTTGAAACCCTCTATCGACTGGGATTGGGTACTGTTGTGGTCTGCCCAGGATCGCGATCGGGGCCGTTGGCCGTTGCAGCGGCGGCTCATGCCCAGTTAGAGGCCATTCCCATTTTGGATGAGCGCTCTGCTGCCTTTTTTGCCCTAGGGCTGGCTCAGCAGCAAGGAACCCCTGTGGCCTTAGTGTGTACCTCGGGCACAGCAGCGGCGAACGTTTACCCAGCCATCATTGAAGCTAGCCTGAGTCATCTGCCCCTTGTTGTTCTGAGCGCCGATCGCCCACCGGAGTTGCGAGGCTGCCAAGCCGGACAAACCATCGATCAAGTGCGTCTGTACGGCTGCTATGTGCGCGAGTTTCGGGAACTGAGTCTGCCAGAACTAACTCTTATGCCTTACCTGCGCCAAACCCTCAGCCACTGTTGGCAGCGCTGCCTGTGGCCGGATCCGGGGCCTGTGCACCTGAATATTCCCTTCGCCGAACCCCTAGCACCAGTGGTGGATGCCAGCTTTATCGCTCCAACCCTAGAAGAAATGGGGTTTTTTCGCGCCCTCAAACCACCTTGCCCACTTGTGCCTATTCCGACTGCCTTACCGTGGTCAGACTGGCAACGTCATCCCAAGGGACTCATTATTGCCGGGCCTAGTCATACGCCGCAGCCCCACACTTATGCCACCGCTGTTGCACGCCTGAGTGATTACTTACAGTGGCCGATTCTCGCCGATGCCCTCTCCCCCTTACGGCACTACGGCTGCCCAAATGTGATTGCCCACTACGATCTATTGTTGCGATCGCCCCACGTGCAAGACGCACTATGCCCAACCGCTGTTCTGCAATTGGGGCCTCTTCCCACCAGTAAGCCCCTACGGGCGTGGCTCAAGCAAGCAGATCCGTTGATTTGGTGTTTGGATGCAGTTGCCGATAACAATAATCCCCTCCACGGTCGCAGTGTTACCCTAGCGGTGGATCCAGTGCACTTATCGCCAGTGGTGTCGCCTGAGCGCCGCTCACCCACCCCTTCCTCCGCCTACCTAGATCAGTGGCTCTATCTTGACAAGAGCATCGCCAACGCATTGGCGGCAACCCTAGATGCCATTGACTGGCACTGCGATGTCAAACTAATTCACCGCCTCAGCCAGATTCTTCCCAGCAATACAGCAGTGTTTGTGGCCAGTAGTATGCCGGTTCGGGATGTTGAAAGTGTTTGGGTCGCTAGCGATCGCCACTATCGCTTTTACTTTAATCGCGGTGCCAATGGCATTGATGGCACCCTTTCTAGTGCCTTAGGAGCCGCCCACCGCGGCCAGCCCACGGTTCTGATTACCGGCGATCTGGCCTGTCTTCACGATACCAATGGCTGGCTCATTACACCACAGTTCCACGGCTCCCTCACAGTTGTCGTCATCAACAATCAGGGGGGCGGCATTTTTGAGCACCTACCTATCCATGCGTTTGAGCCACCCTTTGAAACCTTCTTTGCCACTCCCCAAACCGCTACCTTAAGCCATCTTGCCGCGGCCTATGGTGTGCCCTACCACACCCTTGAGGACACCCTAGACCTTGAGAAGCACCTCCAAGATGGGTCGGCTGCCAAGGTACAGCTGCTAGAGTTCCACAGCGATCGCAAACTTAATGCCCAGTGGCGGCAAGAGGTGCTGGCGTCCGTGGCAATGGCTCTAAAGGTTCCCCACTCAAACTAAAAGCACGAGCCTCCGTAATCTGGACACGCACCAACTGCCCCCGCAACGCTTCGATCTCTCCCTGTAAATAGGTGAGACGATTGCCATCCGTGCGGCCATAGACCTGCGTGGGGTCTTTGGGGTTCACCCCCTCCACTAAAACCACTTCTGTGCGTCCCAGATAGCGCTGGGAGCGGTCAGCCGCCACAGTTGCTACAAGATGATTGAGCCGCTGAAGGCGATCCTCTTTCACCGCCTCCGGCACTTGGTCCGGCCAAGTGGCCGCCGGCGTATTCGGACGGGGGGAGTAGGCCGCGGTGTTTAACTGATCAAACCCCACCGTTGCGACTAAATCAAGGGTGTCGGCAAACTGCGCCTCTGTTTCTGCCGGAAAGCCCACAATGGCATCGGCACTGATTGCTGCATCGGGCATATAGCGGCGAATGGTGTCAATAATGTGCAGATAGCGCTCCCGCGTATAGCCCCGCCCCATTGCCTTGAGGATGTCATTATTGCCCGATTGAAAGGGAATGTGAAAATGCTTGCACACCTTGGGCAACTCGGCACAGGCTCGGATCAACCGCTCTGTAAAATAGCGGGGGTGACTGGTGGCAAAGCGGATGCGCTCAATGCCGGCCACATCATGAATGTAGTAGAGCAAATCCGTAAACGTATGCTGGCGGCGACCCTCCGGCGTAATTCCGGGCAAATCTCGACCGTAGGCATCGATATTTTGCCCCAAGAGCGTTACCTCGCGATACCCTTGCGCAGCCAGTTCCTCAATTTCTGCACGGATGGCAGCGGGTGTACGGGACTGTTCCTGACCCCGAACCCCCGGCACCACACAGTAGGTGCAGCGCTCGTTACAGCCGTAGATGACATTCACCCACGCCGTTACCGTACTGTCGCGACGGGGCTTGGTAATGTCTTCGACAATGTGCAGAGGTTCCGTAGCCACGACTTGGCTGCCGCTCCACACCTGCTCTAGAAGTTCACCAAGGCGATTGGCGTACTGTGGCCCCATCACCAAATCGACTTCCGGCACGCGCCGTAGGAGCTGCTCTCCTTCCTGCTGTGCAACGCAGCCTGCCACCACCAGCGTTAGATTGGGGTTTTGGTGCTTACGCTTTGCTTGGCGGCCAAGGTAGGAGTAGAGTTTTTGCTCTGCGTTATCGCGAATCGTGCAGGTGTTGTAGAGTAACACATCTGCCTGATCTGGCTCAGCAACCGGCTCTAAGCCCATAGCCTCTAAAACGCCGGCCATCCGCTCGGAGTCGGCCTTGTTCATTTGACAGCCAAACGTCGTGATGTAGTAGCGGCGCGGCATTTTGCTTACACATCCGTGACATCATTGGTCGGATTCATCTCGCTGCCACCGTCCTCTTCTGGCGTTGCTGCCACTTTAACCATGGCGTGTCGCAGCACGCGGTCTCCGAGCATATACCCCCGCTTCAATTCTTCTAGGACTGTTCCTTCAGGGTGCTCGCTGGTGGGTTCTCGCATCACCGCTTCGTGGTGGTTGGGGTCAAAGGGTTTTCCTTCCGGTCGCATGGCAGAAACCCCAATACGCTTCAGGCAGTCCACTAACTGCTTATACACCCCTTGATAGCTGCGGTGGATTTTTTCCTCTGCTTCCGTGGCCGTCTGAATATGGGTACGCGCTAACTCAAAACTATCGACGACAGGCAGTAGCTCCGAGATGGTTTTACATTTAATTTGCACCTCTAGCTCTTCCTTTTCCCGCTGTGTCCGCTTGCGAAAGTTTTCAAAGTCAGCGGCTAGGCGCATGTACTGAGTGTTCCGCTCTTCAACAAGCTGGGAGAGACTTGCTTGCGCGGCTTCTAGGGCGGCAATTTTTTCGAGCAAGTCTGCGCGATCGTCTGCTGAGTCAGCAGCAGTGGTGTCTGCCGCTACAGCGTCAGGCGTTTCAACGGTTTCTGCTGTGTCTGCCGTTTCAGTCTCTGCTTCGTTAGCGATCGCTGTATCGGTAGCCAGTGGCTCCGAAGCATCAGTGACAGAATTGGTTATGGTTTCATCACTCATAGGTTGACTCAAATCATGCCCCTACGGTTACAAATAAAAAAGCCTACCGCAACGTGAAGATATTGCACGGTGCGATCTTAATTAGCCTAGCATTTAACTATTGTATCAAAGTGTAATAATTTCGGACATCTTGACTTCACCCCCAATGTTACTGGCCACAGCTTGTAAGTTTTGTAGCTTTTACGCTATAGCAGCTATTGGCATTGGCTGCATGGGATGGAACTGCGCACTTACCTCCTCCGTCCAAGACATACGATAAAAATGTCCAAAAATATATTTGAATGGTGAGAGGTTGATCATGTTACTGCGTCCAGTCATACCTAGTCTGATCCTGTGTGGCACATTGATGGGGATCTCCTCTGCCTTTGCACAACTCTCGCCAGCCCCTCCGTCACAGACCTTCAATCCCTTTGGGGTTGACAACCCAGTTCTACAGCGAGCACGGAACTGGGCGCGACAAGCCGCAGAACGCGCCAACGGGGGGCTTAGTCGCTACCGTGCTGAAGAGTCGATGTTTGGGCCTGCCAGTCAGTCGCCTTTTGTTGAGAATGGCGATGGCTCCTTTACCTTTCGGTTTTTAGGGGGGCCGCCAGCAGCACCGCCCACCATTGAAAGTATTGTGACGGTGAATCCAGATTCGGCAAACCCGATGATCCGGATTGACTACAATGGGCCAATCCAGGCTCAGGGAGCTACCAGTCCTTCACGTATGGCTCCAGTTGATCCGATGCCTGCTCCAGAACCACCCAATCCCAACACTTGGTAGTTCGACAGTGTGGGATCTATACACCCTAGGATTCTTACTAGTTAGCAATTTAGCGACGGCAAACAGCGCGGGCAATATCACCGCCAACGGTACCGGGGGGATAGCTCTTGGTACCGCTCCAATCCCAACTGTAGTACTCACTTTTGACATCGTAGGGATTACAGGAGGCTGTTGCCTTATGCCAATAGTCATCCCCACGGGTGGAAAGGCTAAAGTCCACTTGGGTGATGCCATTACTGTTGGTGTAAAAGCGGCGCGAATCCATGTCTGCAGTATAAACGCGGCCCCGGCTATCGCGGGCAACTTCAACTTCCCGCTCTGCTAGAACCGGGGGGGCGATCGCTACTGTCAAACCGAGGGTAGCGGCTCCGAGGAGGGCAAAGGAAGGGCGCAGCATTATGAATAACTCCTTGACCTAAGGAACGATGGTGTTGCGATTCTAGCAATTGCGCCCAATAATCATTGCGGTTAGTAATAAATCGTTTCTAGGATTTAGACATTATGAAATCACTTTTAGGGCAATCGCAACTGAACCGGGACTTGGGTTTGCACCCGACCCGTAACAATGACTTCTTGGCGATCGAGCCAGCCTTTAGCTTGCTGGCCGCGCACCTGAATACGCGGGTTGGCTTGGTGATAAAACACGCCGCCTTGGGCTTCGACTTCCTGCTGGGGCATGCGCCACACCAGTTGCGCCGTGCGCAGGGTGGCATTAGGCCGCTGGATTTCGACGTGGCCGCTGGCCTCCACCTGTTGTTGAGGAATCCGCCACGTCAGGCGTTGTGCCCGTAGTTGCGCCGCTTGGGGCTGACTTTGTAAGCGTGCATTCTCAAAGATGGCGCGATTATCGTCTAAAAAGAGAACACCGCGACGGGCTTGGCCTGTGATCCCTTGGGAGGGGTATTCGACGGTGAGGGGGGCATCACTGATGATTTGCTGACGGTCGATCCGCCACTGGATCAGCTCTCCCCGAGCCAAGAGCCTAGGTTCCTGCAAGTCCACCTGTACCGATCGCCGTAGGGCGACCTGCTGCTGCGGAATTGACCATTCGGCTTCTTGGGCACGGAGGCGATCGCCAGCAACGCCTACGACTGTAACCCCTCCAGCCCCCCCCACACCGGCCAAGAGGCGCTCCTGCTCCTGTTGCCACACGAGGACATCGGTGCTGAGGCGCAGATCTTGTGCTTCAGGCAGGCTGGACGTGACCTGCACCGCCCTCAGTGCTCGCAGTTCTTGGCGTTGACTGTCTGCTTCTAACCGTTGCGCTGTGATAGCCACTTGCGGATAGCGAATTTGTAGGTTTTTCTGCGCTTGCAGTAGGGCGCGATCGCCCCGCCACACAAACTGATCCGCAACAATCGTTCCCCTAGCCGCAACATCGGTCACCGTGGTTCGCCCCTCAATCCAGAGTTGGTCATTGCGCTGCCGAACCTTGACGGCTTTCGCCTCTAGGGTGTAAGTGGGCTTGCCCGCCACCCGCAGATCCCCGCGCAAATTGTCGATCTCAATTTGCTGGAGACCCCCATCACTGTAGCGAGCACCGTCTGCCTGTAGTAACCAGAGAATCTGCCCTTGATCATCCGTCTGCTGCAGGGTCAGGTTTTGCAAGCGAACTGCTCCGGTCACTTCTGGCTCTGGGGTGGGTTCGTCGCCAATCCAAGCATCGACCCAGCCACACCCCGCCAAACTGCCGAGGAGGACAAGCCTAAGCAGGGGCATTATTGTCCAAATTGTCCAACGGTTCCAGCGGCGATGTTCCAGCATTCGCAGACTCAGAGACATTGTCTTCCCATGATGTACTCGATAGCTCCGGAGGTGTCAATCCACCGGTTAAAGGGCGGTAGGTATAGGTTGTCCGCGGTGCTTTTTGGATGTCTTCGCGAATACTTTCAAGGTCAATGTAGCGATCGGCAACGTTAATAAGGCTATCGCTGGTCATCGAGCGCAAACTGACCACCTCGACCCGTGCTCCCCGATAACTGACTGCATCAACCGCATAGGCCAAATCTCCATCGCCACTGACTAGAATGGCTGTGTCATAACACCCCACTAAGGCCATCATATCAACGGCAATTTCAACATCTAGGTTGGCTTTTTTAGAGCCATCGGGTAACTGCACAAGTTCCTTAGAGACAACCCGGTAGCCATTGCGCCGCATCCATAAGAGGAACCCTTGCTGTTTCTCGTTGGAGGGATCAACTCCAGTATAGAAAAAGGAACGAAACAAACGAGAGCCTTGGGTCAGATGGCAAAGCAGCTTTGAGTAGTCAATTTCAATACCCAATTGCAATGCTGCATAAAATAGATTTGAACCATCAATAAAAATGGCAATCCGACCCCGATTTTGCAGCACGTGTTCAGGACTGTAAATCACAGATGTAGAAGATGTAACCATGCAAAAACCATCTCAAAAAAATGTTTTATGTAAATAAAGGTATTACTCTAGCCTAGTTCGGGTCACTGGGGACTGGAGCTAGGACTGAGAGCTTTTGAAATACTGGCGCTGGCTGAGACAAGGGCTGACCGGCAGGCAGAACCCCCCAGTGCGCCTGACTATCGGCCAACAATGCTGAGTCGATCACTGATCCATTAAAATTAACACTATAACCTAACTGTTGATAGATAGCTTCACTCAAGTGGGGGATAATGGGCGCAAGTACGTAGGCTAGTAAACGTACGGCCTCTAGAACACAATAGAGAATTTCTGCCACGGCATTCATCTCCCCAGCTTTTGCCCGCTTCCACGGTGCTTCTTCATCTAAGAATTTATTTCCCGATCGCGCCAACCCCAAGGCGAGTTGGCAGACCTCGTGGAAGGCTAAGCGCCGATAAGCCGTCCCGTAGGACTGGCTCACGTGCTCTGCCAATTGCCGGAGAGGATGCTCTGGCGCAATGGCATGGATGTCAATGGCGGGCACCTCGCCGCCAGTATATTTCCATGCCATTTTKAGGGTGCGGTTGAGCAAGTTACCAATATCGTTGGCCAAGTCGGCATTGAGGATATTCACAAAGCGAGTTTCGCTAAAGTCACCATCGCGGCCAAATTCTACTTCTTTCATGAAGTAATAGCGAACGGCATCCGCACTATACTGCTGCACTAGGGCAACGGGATCGAGGGTATTCCCCAAACTTTTCCCCATTTTCTGACCGTTTTTCGTGAGGAACCCATGGACAAAAATTTGCTCGGGCAACGGTAACCCTGCCGACATGAGCATAGCCGGCCAGGAAATGGCATGGAAGCGCAAAATATCCTTGCCAATAATGTGCAAGTTAATCGGCCACCATGTGCTTAGTGCATTTGCTAGGGTGGGTTCCTGTTCCGGCTCTAACAGTGCGGTGACATACCCTAGGAGGGCATCAAACCAAACGTAAAGGGTATGCTCTGGATCGGTGGGTACCGGAAAGCCCCAGTCAAGGTTCACCCGCGAAATCGAAAAATCTTGCAACCCCTGCTCTATGAAACTCAGGACTTCATTGCGGCGGCTGCGGGGCTGCACAAAGTCAGGATGGGTGGCGTAGTAGGTCAGCAGTGCATCTTGGTACGTCGACAAACGGAAAAAGTAGTTCCGTTCATCGCGCCACTCCACTGGCCGATTGACATGAATGGGACAGCGCTGTCCCTCGAGTAATTCCCGCTCTTCTTTGAATTCTTCGCACTCAACGCAGTACCACCCCTGTTGTTGCCCTAGATAAATGTCGCCGTTGTCCCACACCCGCTGGAAGAACTCCCGAACAATGGCATGGTGGCGCGGACTGGTGGTGCGACTAAAGCGGTCGTAGGTAATGTGTAACTGCTGCCACAGGGCTTCAAAGCCAGCGGCAATTTCATCGCAGTGATCTTGGGGCGTGAGGCCGCGCTGCTGGGCGGTGCGCTCAATTTTCTGGCCGTGCTCATCCGTACCGGTGATAAAGCGCACATGATACCCTTGGAGACGATAAAAGCGAGCAACGACATCGGCAGCAATGGTTGTGTAGGCGCTGCCAATGTGGGGTAAGGCATTGACATAGTAAAGCGGTGTAGTCAGTGAAAAGCGTGGCGACAAGCAGTGGTCTCCCTAGTTGGTTTGCCCGATGGCGTTACAGCACCCTATCAGCAAGCGCACGTAACGTCCGGTGGCTATTGCTGTTTCGGCTTGCCGAGTTGGGAATTGGCTGTATCTATCATACTCCCATCCATGGAACCTGCCGCCAAATCGACGAATGCCAGCAGTGGACCGTCCTGTTCTTTGCCGTTGGCTGCAAGGTCACTATGGCACAGGTAGAGGCGATCGCCCACCCGCAAGCACAGATCAACCAGTAGCTGCTGCAATCGCTCTGATTCAGACTGCCATACCAAGGCACTGGGACTGGCGGTGCCTTGACGTAGAAACATAGGGGCTTGCCACAGGGTTTGCAGGCCACCATCTTGCCAGCGAGGGCTGCTAGCGTCTAGCCAAAAATGCCAACGATGGGCTTGCTGTGTGCTGCGATACTGAAATGTCGTTGCCAATAGAACCCCTTGGGGTGGGGGGTGCAAGGGGGGCGGATCAGCCGTTACGGTGCCCCGTCGCAGCAAGCGAATCCATTCCTCCAGCCGCTGCTCAGGGGGGGTCAGGGTATGCAGGTGCTCGCAGACCTGCCAGTAGTCCGCGGCGCTCTCTAGGAGAGACCGTAGGGCAGCCAATTCGGTTGCCGGTAAATTTTGTGGCCAGAGGTAGCGCTGAATGGCAGCATCCATCACAGCTGTGGGGGGCTGGGTTGTCGGTAGGCTACTGAGCCACGTGCGAAAGGTTTCGTAGGCAGTGCTGGCTCGATGCCCCAAGCGATCCCAGCGACTATAGTGGCTAGCGGCTAAGAGTTTGAGGGGGCGTGGCTGCAAACAATGGGCGGCTAACAGACCTGCCCGCACCGCATCAATCTCATGGTTTTTGGCGTGGAACACCTCCAATAGTTCGGCGATCGCCCCCGCTGAGCACTCCAGACTGATCCCCGGATAGACCAACATCAGCACTGTTAAGAGGGCACGCACGTAGGGTGATTGAATTAACGGCCGTTGATCGTTGAGAACAACGACGGGAATCCCCTGCTGGCCTAGCTCCGTGGTGAGGACATAGCGGGCAATGGTATCGATCCCCGGACCAAGGATGGCAATCTCCTGCGGCATGACCTGCTGGCTGCGCACTGCCTGGGTCACTGTCGCGCAGATTTGGCTGAGTAACTGCATGCGGGAGGTGGTTTGCAGCGTTACAATTTGCGGCGGCAACTGTGGCTGTGGGGTTGTCAGGAGTTCGGCAACACGAATCCTAGGGTCGCCAATACCGAGGATTGTTTGCTGGGGGGGCGGCAGTTCCTCCACCGTCGCCCTTGCCTTCAAGGCCAAAAACGCATCGGGATCCGCCCCAAGCCCTAGGCGCACTACACCAGTGGGTTGGTGGCTCAGAACCATGGTGACCGCCTGTCTGGGAATATCTGGCGGGACAGGGATCTCAGGAGGAATGCCACTGGCCAGCAGCCCCAATAGATCAGCAACAAGGGCAGGGTAGTTGTGGATGTTATCGGCCACAATGCCACGAAACCGCCGCCGCAGCGAAAGTTGATAGTCTTGCTGCCGCAGGAGTACCCGGCCAAATAAATCCGCGATGATGCCATAGGTCAGCAGGCTATGTTGGGTACACCAATGTCGCCACCGACTCAGCACCGCCACAATGGCTGCCATCGTTTCTGGGGCAACGGCCACCCCGTGATCGGCCATGACGGTGGGAATCTCTGGCAGATCCATACCCGCAAAGGCCGCTAACTGGAAAATATCCAGCAAATGGCGCACGGCGCGATCGCGATTGTTACTGAGTGCGGCAAAGGTGTTTTGCTCTAAGTCTGAGTGCCACAGTGCCTTCGCCCAAAGAAGTTCCAGTTCCGTTGCCAACCGTAGGGGTGGACGGGCAGCCACTGCGTTGAGCTTGACTAACAGGGGCCAAAACAGCATCACCTCATCCTGCATAAAGCCAAGCGGTGTCGTGATATAGGGAAAGTAACCGGCACCGAGTTTGCGCTCAAGTTGGGTGCTGAGATGGTCTCGTCCTTCGCCAGTATCGGTTAACAACAGGAGCGATCGCTCACAGGAAATGTAGGGCGGACATTTTGGCTGCTCTGGGATCTGCTGCGCCTGTAGCCATTCGGCAATGTAGCCAACGAGGGTGTGGGTTTTACCACTGCGGCTGCCGCCACTAATCCACCGCAACACGCAAGACGACACTCACTAAAATTAAGTTGGTACGATCCTACTACATAGCTTTTACATAACTTCGTACGTGGCGTGTTGAACAACTGCCGAGAGGAACAATGTCCAGTAACCCCCTTGCCCGCCTTGGACAATGGATTAAGCGTGCAGAACAGTGGTACCTAACAACTCCGGAGCGGGCACTGCAAGAAGCCTACGAGGCTGCTCTCAGCATTCGTAAAATTGAGCTCGAACACTTCGATGGGCAACCCATTAGTCCGCTCAATTTGCCCCTTGGGGAAGTCTCCAACTACTTTGAAACAGAGCTAAAACAACGTTTGAAGACCATTCGGATGCGGATGACAGAATTCCGCGCCAGCCGTCAGTTTTTGCCCCTGTCCCCCAGCCCTGAGCGTCGTCGCCCAGTTTCTGGTGTAGAGCGCAATGGTTCAGCAGCAACCTACACGGTTACAGCCACCGCCAGCGAGGATACCCCAGAACCAACCGTCTATGAAAAACTACGAGTGATTGATGCCACTCTTAACCGCTATCGCCGACAGCGGGAACGAGAACTGAATGCCCTTGCCCGTCCCAGCCTTAGTCACCAAGACCCTGACCAACGACAGCGATCGGCAGCGCTAGATCGTGTCGAGGATGATTCACTGTATCTATCGGAATATATTAATGATGATTTAACCGACGACTCTAAGCTTGACAGCAGTAGCTTTATTCCCCGCTCAATTTTACGAACCGCCGATCGTTTTCGTCGTGAACTCAACTCTGATGAAACCACTGAAACCGAAGTTGTGCGGGATTTTCGCACGTCAAAATTACGAACTCGCTTAGCTGTTCGATTTCTATTACTTCTCATCATTTTGCCCTTGCTGACACAGCAGATTTCTAAAGCACTAATTGTTAGCCCCCTCGTGAATCACTTTAAGGCAGTGGGGCAAATTGAGCGCATTATTAACTCTCAACTTGAAGATAATATTCTCGATGAGCTAGCACGGTTTGAAAACAAGATTCGTTTTGAAAGTCTTGTTGGTAATGTAGCGGTTTCATCCGCAGAGATTCAGGCTCGTATTCGTGAGAAAGCGATTGAGCTATCGACAGAGTACCAAAAAGAACTTATTGAACCCCTAAAAAATATTCTGTCCGATGCGCTGGGTTTTTCAGTGTTCTTAACGCTGGTGTTTACAGGACAGCGGCAACTGGCTATTGTTAAAGCCTTTTTAGATGAAGTTGTCTATGGTCTGAGTGATAGTGCCAAAGCCTTTGTGATTATTTTATTTACTGATGTTTTTGTCGGTTTTCACTCCCCCCATGGCTGGGAGGTTTTAGTGAATAACACTCTTGAACATTTTGGCTTTCCCCGTAATGAGGATTTTATCAATATGTTCATTGCCACTTTTCCGGTTATGCTCGATACTGTCTTTAAGTATTGGATTTTCCGATACTTGAATCAGATTTCACCGTCCGCAGTAGCGACCTATAAGAATATGAACGAGTAAAGGCATTGATACCCCAAAGTGAGTTGACAACAACCGCAATGGAACTAAACGCCATGCAAGCGGCTGCCACCGCTGGTGTCAAGCTCMCCCCCCACAAGGGGAGCAAGGCACCAGCCGCAACGGGTAACCCCACCAGATTGTAGGCTACCGCCCAGAGCAAATTTTGTTGAATTTTAGCAAAGGTGGCACGGCTCAGGGACAACACCGTTAGCAGATCACTAAGCTGGTTACGGACAAGAATCACATCCGCTGCTTCAATGGCGACCTCTGTACCACTGGCCAAGCTAATGCCAACGGCGGCAGTGGTGAGGGCAGGGGCATCATTCAGGCCATCCCCCACCATGGCAACGGTTTCTCCCGCTGCTTGCCATGCCTCAATTAAGGCTAACTTCTCATGGGGTTGTAGATCGGTGTGAATGGCATCTGCTGGCAGGTTCAAGGGGGCCAGTAACGGCTGGGTGGCATGTGCGGTATCCCCTGTCAGGACGTGCACGGCGAAACCTTGGTTTTTTAGGGCTTTTACGGTTTCGATGGCATCGCTGCGCAGGCGATCGCGAAAGGTGCACACAGCAACCAACTGGCGATCGCAGGCTAAGGCAACGTGGGTTGTGCTTGGGTGGGCATCACGGCAGTCAATTCCTTGGCGCTCGAGCCATGCTAAGCGCCCGGCTTGGTAGTAGTGCTCGCCAATCCAACCGCAGACCCCTAGCCCCAACTCAGTGGTGAGATCGGTTACGGCTAGTAGCTCAGCGCAACCATGGGCGCGCTGAATGGCACGGGCAAGGGGATGGGAACTCTCTTGCTCTAGGCTAGCAAGCACCGTGAGCACCTCCTCTTCCTCAAGGGAACCGTAGCGGGTCACAGCCTCTAGCTCGAGTTGACCGCTGGTTAGGGTGCCCGTTTTATCGAAGACAATGGTGGTCAGGTGTTGGCTACGCTCAAGGACATCGCCCCCCCGGATAACCACACCGTTGGCCGCCGCGCGACTGGTGCCCACCAAGAGGGCAATGGGGGTGGCTAACCCCAAGGCGCAAGGACAGGCAATGACTAACACACTCAAGGCCAGTTTCAAGGGTAACAGTGGTGTTGTGAGATTTGGCCAAAAATGGGGCGCGATCGCCCACCAAAACAGCCCTGTAGCAGCAGCCAAGGCCAAAACCCCATAGCCAAAATAGCCCGCAACCCTATCGGCCACTCTCTGGACAGGAGCCTTGCGGTTTTGAGCCTGTAGTACCAACTCTAAAATTTGACCAAGAAAGGCGGCTTGCCCACACCGCTCGACCCGAATCGTCACGGCGGCAGCTTGATTACGACTGCCCGCCAAAACTGTTGCGCCTAGTCCCTTGAGGACAGGTGTGGCTTCCCCGGTGAGCATGGACTCATCCACTAAGGTTTCGCCCGCCACAATGGTGCCATCCGCAGGAAAGGTGTCCCCTGCGGCCACCCAGAGCCAGTCTCCCACCTGAATTTGGCTCACTGGAATGGGCCACGGTTCCCGGCACTCTAAACTGGGCAACCATGTGGCTTCAAGGGGCTGCAATGCCAGAAGCGATCGCAACCCCTGCTGCGCCCGTTGCCGCACCCCCTGCTCTAGGGTGCGCCCCAAGAGGATAAACCCCAAGATCATCACCGGCTCATCAAAAAAACAGTCCCACCCCAATTGCGGCCATAGCCACGCCACCGTACTCGTACCATAGGCAGCCAACGCCCCCAAGGCCACAAGGGTATTCATATTCGGGCGACCGTGCCACAGCCCCTTGATCCCTTCTCGGACAATATCGCGCCCTGGCAGCAGCAACGCTAGGGTAGCCAACCCCCAATGCAACACCATCGTTTCCAACATCGGCCAGTGGCCGGGCAACAGGTGAATACCATGGCCGAGGCTAGAGAGAATCAACAGCCCAATCGCCAAGGCGGCGAGAGGTTTACCGTCTGAAGGGGGTGGCAGTTGCAGCGGTGCATTCGGTGCCACCAGTGCGGCTTGAAACGTCCCCTGATTGATGTGCTGAACAATCGCGTCTGGACTTGTCAGGCTTGACCCGTAGGTAACAATGGCCGTGCCCGTCACTAAATTGACCGCCGCCGCAGTGACTCCGGGCAACTGCTCTAACTGTCGCTCTAGGGAGCGCACACAGCCTGCGCAACGCAAGCCAGACACCCGCAGCAGCACCGTTGCCGAGGTGGCATCCGATCCATTCAACGTCGAGAGTGGGGACACGCTGTATAACCTCCCAAACAACACCGTGGCAGATCGATACCTCCCATACCCTGCGCCCCCTTGCTATTGTGGCACTCTTGCAGCCGCAGGGTATGATAAGGACTGGCTGAAGCTCGAAGCATTGCACACCACGGTGAATCAACTACTGGATATTATGGTGGCCACACCGCCGTGGCTGGTGGGAATTCTCCTCAACACAGCCTTAGCGGGCCTTGGCCTCTTGAGCCGCCAAACCTTGCTCACCCTTGCCGGACTGCTTCATGCATGGCTACTGGGGGTGCTGATCTGGGGCACCCTTGGCTGGCGAGGGTATCTGGTGGTTATAGTTTACTTTTTAGTGGGTTCAGCGGTGACGCGGGTTGGCATGGCGCAAAAACAAGCGGCGGGCATTGCTGAAAAACGGCAGGGTGCCCGGGGACCAGAGAATGTGTGGGGGTCAGCCTTGACGGGGGCAGTGTGTGCCCTGTTGATCCCGCTACTGCCAAAGGGGCACGACCTATTACTCGTGGCCTTTGTTGCCAGCTTTAGTACTAAACTCTTCGATACCTGTGCCAGTGAAGTGGGGAAAGCCTACGGTCAGCGGACGTTTTTGATTACAACCCTGCAACCCGTGCCGCGGGGAACAGAGGGGGCTGTCAGTCTAGAGGGAACGCTGGCGGGATTCCTAGGGGCGGCGCTCATTGCTGGGCTGGGGTGGGAGCTGGGATTAATGGCGGCGATCGCGGTGCCGATCTGCATATTGGCGGCCTTTCTTGCGAATCTTGTGGAAAGCGTCGTTGGGGCAACCCTCCAAGAGCGTTATACTTGGCTGAGTAACGAGGTAGTGAATGGTATTAATACCACCACAGGCGCACTACTGGCGGTGCTTATGCTGACCGTTACTGCCCCACTGTTGGGGCTGACCTAGGATAATTAGTGTTGGGAACCCATTCAGCAATCAGAATGTTTTTTAGTGTTGTTATTCCTACCTACAATCGGCGATCGCTGTTGGCCAAAGCGCTACAAGCTCTCGAGCAGCAAACTTACAATACTGAACTGCTAGAGGGCTATGAAATTATTGTCGTCGATGATGGCTCAACGGATGACACCCTTTCGTGGCTAGAGGCCAACCAAAAAGACTTGCCCCATGTGCGCTGGTTCACGAAAGAGAATACAGGCCCGGCCGCTGCCCGTAACCTTGGGGTCGAAAAGGCAACGGGAGACATTATCCTTTTTGTCGATAGTGACCTCATTGCCACGCCCCACTTTCTCCAAGGTCATGCCGAAGCACTACACCGCGCCTACGCTCAGTACGGCGACGACAAAGTATTTACCTACGGCCACTGCATTGAAACCTGTAACCTAGAAGACCCAACCCGCACCCCAGCCAAAATCACCGATTTTTCAGCGGCATTCTTTGATACCAAAAATGTGGCGATCGCCAAGCACCTGCTGTTCGAGGTCGGCCTCTTTGACACAGACTTCAAAGGGTATGGGTGGCATGATCTAGAACTTGGGCTGCGGCTCAAAAATATTGGTGTTCGCTTAGCTAAAGCCCCCCAAGCCATCGGTTACCATGTCCATCCGCCCTTTACCCTAGAGCAATTGCCCTACTTGGTCAGCAAAGCCATTCAGCGCGGAAAAACCGGTGCCCTTTTTTATAAAAAGCATCCCACCTTTGCGGTGCGACTGATGGTGCAACGCACGGTTTTCCATTGGTGGCTTTGGGGGATCTTGTCCTTGTGGGGGCAGCTAAACGAAAAAACGATGGCACCCTTCTTGCAGTGGCTGATCGAGCGGGGATACTCCGAACTGGCGCTACAGTGCTGTAGTGTGTTTTTGAACTGGTACATTGTCCAAGGGGTACGCCAAAGCAGCATTGCCGAACCGGAACTCCTTGGCGGACAATAGAGATCCGAAGTTCCAGAGCACCGTTCATTGCACTGCTCATGCTGGCACTCTCTCCAGAGCTAAGGTCACGGTTGGCAACCCCCCTACAAATTGGCACGGTTACCCTCAACAGTCGTGTATTTCAGTCTCCCCTTGCTGGGGTTACCGATTTAGTGTTTCGGCGATTGGTGCGGCGGTATGCGCCAGACTCAATGATGTACACCGAAATGGTGAGTGCCTCTGGCCTGCACTACCTGAAAACGCTGCCCCGCATCATGGAAGTGGATGCCAACGAGCACCCCATCAGTATTCAACTGTTTGACTGTCGCCCCGATTTTTTGGCGGAAGCAGCCATCAAGGCGGTGGCGGAAGGGGCAGACACCGTGGACATCAACATGGGCTGTCCAGTCAATAAAATCACAAAGAATGGCGGAGGTTCCTCCCTGTTGCGAGATGTTCCCACCGCAGCGGCGATCGTGCGCACCGTATCGGCGGCAGTTTCCGTGCCAGTGACGGTGAAAACCCGCCTAGGCTGGAGTGATCAGGAGATTAACATTCTTGACTTTGCCAAGGCTATGGAAGATGCAGGAGCCGCCATGATCACCATTCATGCCCGTACCCGTGCCCAAGGCTTCAATGGTGCTGCGCGCTGGGAGTGGATTGGCCGCGTTAAACAGCATCTGCGAATTCCGGTCATTGCCAATGGTGATATTTTCTCGGTAGAGGCAGCGGTACAGTGCCTTGAGCAAACCGGTGCCGACGGGGTGATGTGCTCCCGGGGGACGATGGGGTATCCCTTCTTGGTGGGGGAAATTGATCATTTTTTGAAAACTGGCCAACAGCGGCCCGCCCCTACGGTGATCGAGCGACTCCAATGCGCCCGAGATCACCTTATTGCCCTGTGGGAGGACAAGGGCGAGCGGGGGATTCGCCAAGCCCGTAAGCATTTGACATGGTATGCCAAGGGGTTTGCGGCGGCGGCAGAACTGCGGAGTCAACTCTGCCGCATTGAAACCGTGGCAGGGGGGCTGGCACTGTTGGATGAGGCCATTGAGCGGCTTAGGAATTTGGCTGCTGCCCCTTAGATTTGATTGAGATTTGATTGAGTAAGGTCTGCCAGTTAACCCCTGCTTTTAAGGCCGCGAGGAAGCCAATGGCTTCGGCGTAGGACTGGCAGGGAATGGTGTCCAGACCCAAGCCCTCTGCAGTGACCGCCAATGTGGTTGTATTATTGGCAATGCTGAGAATCGGGGTGCCCTGCCGTGCCAAGGCGAGCAGGCCGCGGCCACCCAAGGCAGTGGCTGGCGAAATCACCGCATCAACGGCAGTTTGCCATAGCGTATCAGCCTCAGGCTGAAGGGTATAGCGGGGGGCATGGCTGAGTCCAACGAGAACAGAGGGCAAAAAGGTATAGCCAATTTCTTCGGCAAGGGCGCGGGGATGAACACTATCATCTAGGGGCAAGGGTTGTAGTGCTGGGGCATGGGCGGCAGGCACCTGTAGGTGTTGTACGACCAAATGGCTGATGACGGCTTCTGCCCCTGCGAGGGGATCGACCCCATGGCCGCTGCGGTAGTTGTGGAGGGCAGCACTACCCAGATCGTCAGGAAAACGGCTGACAATGGCGATCGCCTCGGCGTTGGCCTCTTGGACTAGGCGTTCCGCCGCCCGCAGCAGGCTCCCAGGTTCTTTGAGGGTTCCCCACGTAGCGCCTGACGCAGCGGTTTGTAAGCAGACCCCCAGCGGTCTATCGGTAGTGATGCTCTCTGTCAGGGTTAAGCCTAGGGTCGTTTGGCAGGCTGCCGCTGCTTGAAGATGGCGGAGTTTTAGATCTGGCTCTAGGGCAGCATCCAAAACTAAACCAATGCGGTTGGGGCGCGGCGATCGCAACCCCCACTCCCCCGCTGCAAACTGATCTAAGGCATAGCCCTCAACGTACCAAACATTGGCCAACGGCCAGTACAGCATGGCGCCGTTGAGCACGTTGGGATGGGTAATCAGGCGATCGCACACCTGAGCCATGGCGCGAACCACCGGAATCGCATCTCCGGCATAGCCGCCAATGGCTGCACCAATTCCCGTCGGAATTAGCAAAACCGCTGTGAGCACCCTAGCGACTGGCTTGAGCCGGCAGAGGAGCAGGTTGCACAGACACCGTCAAGGTTTGGCCACGGCGGCGAATTTCCATATCCATCGTGCGACCAATGCCGGTGCTTTCCACCATTTGCTGCACTTGATCCGCCTTGGCAATCGGCTGGCCGTTAATACGCTTAATCACATCCCCCGCTTGCAGGCCAGAGCGAGCCGCTGGGGAGTTGGGCAACACCTGAAAAATTAACACCCCTGAGCTTTCCTGAACCCGCACCGGACTGTTGGGGGTTGTGTTCAGCCGTTGCTGCACCTCTGGGGTTAAGTTCGTCATACGAATGCCCAAGAAGGGATGATCCACGCGCCCATTGGCAATAAGTTGGTTGGCAATGCGCTGGGCAGTTGCGATGGGAATGGCAAACCCTAAGCCTTGGGCACCCCCAATAATAGCGGTGTTGATGCCAATGACTTCCCCGCGCTGGTTGAGGAGCGGCCCACCGGAGTTACCGGGGTTAATGGCCGCATCGGTTTGGATAAAGCCAACCCGCTTGTCGGGCACTCCCACATCGCCGCTAGAACGCCCCGTGGCACTGATAATCCCTGCGGTAACCGTGTTATCTAGCCCCAAGGGATTGCCAATGGCGATCGCCCACTCTCCCGGGCGCAGAGTATCAGAATTTCCCAAACGCACCACGGGGAGATTGGTGGCATTCACCTTGACCACCGCCACATCCGTCAGGCGATCTTGGCCAATTACTTGCCCGTCGTAGGTGCGGCCATCCTTGAGGGTGACGCGGACACGGTTAGCACCGTCAATGACGTGGGCATTGGTGAGGATTACCCCATCGCTACTGATAATAAAACCAGACCCTAGACCTCGCTCTTCGCGCGATCGCGGTGGCATCATTGGCCCAAAAAACTCTTGAAAAAAGGGATCATTAAATATGGGGGGGACACTGCTTTGCACTGTGCGCGACGCATCAATTCGCACTACCGCTGGCCCCACCTGCTCGACCGCGCGGGMAATAAAGTTAATATCGTTTCCCGCCGGCAGCGGGGCTGGTAGCTGGGCAAGGGTGGGAGACTCTAGAGACGTTCCCAAGGGCATAAACTGAGTCGCAAACATTGTTGCTGCTGCACCCAGTGCCATTAATGACAAGTAGGTGACAGACTTTCCAAGCTGTTGACGCGCCGTCATAGGTTACTGCCCTTCAATCGATAACTGTTTTTCGTTATAGACGCAGCAGGTTATGCAACAGTTCCCCAACTACCATTTCAGGAGATTAAACTTCTCCATATCGACGGTGTCGCGGTTGCGATAGATAGCCAAAATAATGGCCAAGCCTACCGCTGCCTCCGCTGCCGCCACGGTAATCACAAAGATTGCAAACACTTGACCCTTAATTTGCTGGCCATCAAGATAGTTGGCAAAGCCGATGAGGTTCAGGTTAACAGCATTGAGCAACAGTTCAATCGACATCAGCACCCGTACGGCATTACGGCTGGTGACCAGACCGTAGATACCAATACAAAAGAGGAGTGCTGCCAAAATTAAGATATAGGTTAACTGCATACTAAATCCCTTACTTTTCAGACAGAGCTACTGGTTCCCGCGGGCGTTCCGGCAATTCCAAGGGCGGGACGACCTCTTCCCCAAAGATTGGCTCTGGCTCTAGCACCAATTCGCGCCGTGCTAGCACCACTGCACCAATTAATGCCATCAAGAGCAACACCGACGCTAGCTCAAAGGGCAGCAAGAAGTCGCTGAAGAAGTGCTGGCCAATGGTTGTAATGCTGTCACTGGTGGGGGGCAGGTCGCTAATTTGCCAGGGGGTTTGCAAAATCGTCTTAGTTAACAGCGCAAAGACCCCTAGAGCCACAACTGCTGCTCCCCCCTGCCGCAGCCATCGCCCGGCTACGGGTGTGTACTCTTCCCGCTTGTTCACTAGCATGATCGCAAACAAAATCAGGACATTCACGGCGCCAACGTAAATTAAAATCTGCGCCGCCGACACAAAATCGGCGTTCATGAGAATGTATAAGCCGGAAATGCTGATGAACACACCAGCGAGCAAAAACGCAGAATAAACAACATTCGATAGGAGAACAACCCCCAAAGCGGCTACAATCACCGCACCAGAGAGGGCAAAGAAGGTTATTGTTTGGGTCAGGGTGGCTAAGTCCACAGCAGCGGCTCCTAGTTCAGTTCTCAGTTGATTCATTGGCAGCGGCGATCGCTGTCTCGCTCGCCCGCTGTGCACCTGCGGGCAGATCGTGCCCCGAGAGCACACCCGCAGGTAAGTAGGCAAATTCACGGATTGGGGTCACCATTGGGTCATCAGTGACTTTATAGGGAATCCGCCCCATGGCCACACTGTCGTAGTTCAACTCGTGGCGATCGTAGGTGGCCAGTTCGTACTCTTCCGTAACCGATAGGCAGTTTGTGGGGCAGTACTCAACACAGTTCGCACAGAAGATGCACACCCCAAAGTCAATACTGTAGTGCTTGAGTTCTTTCTTTTTAATTTCCTTGTTAAAGACCCAATCCACCACAGGCAGGTTAATAGGGCACACCCGCACACACACTTCGCAGGCAATACACTTATCAAACTCAAAGTGAATGCGTCCTCGGAAACGCTCTGACGGAATGAGCTTTTCGTAGGGATACTGCACAGTCACTGGTCGGCGGCGCATATGGTCAAAGGTGACCGATAATCCCTGACCAATGTATTTGGCTGACTGTACGGCTTCTTTGGCGTAGTTGCTAATTTTGTTGAGGAATTTCATGGTTGTACCTCATCGCAGAAGGTAAACGACTAACCGCCAAAGGCGACGGGAAAGGCTAACTTGAGGCCAGCGGTGAGCAAAAGGTTGACAAGGCCAACGGGCAAGAGGAATTTCCATCCCAAATCCAAGAGTTGGTCAATGCGAACCCGGGGCACCGTCCAGCGCAAGAGAATGGCCAAAAAGATAAAGAAATAGGCTTTCAGGAGGGTCATTGTAATACCGAGAACCGCAAAGGCAATCTGAAGAAAGGGGTTTGTTTCCAGCACGCCAAGGGCATCGGTAATAAAGTGCAGCGGAATGGGGAAGTCCCAACCGCCAAAGTACAGGACACTGACTAGTAGGGCGGACAGTACCAGATTGACGTAGGCTCCGAGGTAAAATAGAGCAAACTTCATCCCCGGATACTCGGTTTGATACCCTGCCACCAGTTCCTCTTCGGCCTCCGGTAAGTCAAACGGTAAGCGCTCGCACTCTGCCAAGGCGGCAATCCAAAAAATGAGAAAGCCAATCGGCTGCCGCCAAACATTCCAACTGAGAATGCCGTACTCGGACTGCTGCTGGACAATTTCAACGGTGCCCAAGCCGTTGGACATCATGGCAACCGCCAGTACCGCTAGGGCGAGGGGGATTTCATAGCTAATGGACTGCGCTGCTGCCCGTAGCCCCCCCAGCAGTGAATACTTATTGTTGGAGGCGTAGCCAGACATCAGTAAGCCAATCGGCGCAATGCTGGAGAGGGCAATCCAAAGGAACACCCCCATCGCCAAATTGGAGATCAGCAGGTTTTGGCCAAAGGGGACAATGATATAGGACAAAAAGACGGGAATCACCACCACCGCTGGCCCAAGGGTGAACAGCCACGGGTCACTGTTAGCGGGTAAAATATCTTCCTTAAATAGAAGTTTTAGACCATCCGCCAGAGGGGCTAAAATCCCCAACGGCCCAATGTATTCCGGCCCAATGCGCTGCTGCACTGCGGCTGAAATTTTCCGCTCTAGCCAGACCGCGACTAATACCCCCACGGTGGCCACCACAAGCATAATGAGCATTGGCAAGGGGAGCCAGAGTAGCTTGGCCAGATCGTGATTGAGTCCCAAGGTTTCAAGAGCAGCAATAAACTGCCCCTGTAAGTCAATACCGGATTCCATAGCGATGAGCCGCACCCTACCTACAGACACGCTCTTCAGTATAAGGGTTTTATTTCCGTTGCGAAGATAGATCTGCGGCAAATTTTTATCACCATAAGTATTACTGATTTTTATAGTTTGCTGCCTCTAGCGGTGGCTCACGGGGTTCCACTAGGATTGAGGAAAGCTCAATGAGGACAAAAACACACCGTGGCGATCGCAATCCAACATGCCGTCATCTGTACCCCTGAGGGGGAACTGCGTCAACAAGAGGTGCGCCTAGAGGGCGATCGCATCGTGGAGGTGGCGGATAGGGTCACGGTCACCGCCGAGGATACAGTGATTGATGCGACGGGGTTAACCCTCCTACCGGGCGTCATTGACCCACAGGTGCATTTTCGTGAACCGGGTCTTGAGCACAAAGAGGATTTGTTTACGGCCAGTTGTGCCTGTGCGAAGGGGGGGGTCACCTCGTTTCTGGAGATGCCGAATACCCGTCCACTCACGATTGACCAGACCAGCTTAGACGATAAGTTAGCGCGGGCGGCGGCCAAGTCAGTCGTCAACTATGGTTTTTTTATTGGTGCCACTAAAGACAATCTTGCTGTTCTCAACAGCGTGAAGCCGGTCTGCGGTATTAAGATTTTCATGGGGTCAATGCACGGCCCCCTCTTGGTGGATGAAGAGCCGATTTTGGATCGTATCTTTAGCGAGGGCGATCGCCTCATTGCGGTTCATGCCGAGGATCAAGGCCGCATTCAGGCACGCCGTCAAGAGTTTGCTGGCATCACTGATGTGGCGGTTCACTCGCAAATCCAAGACGATATTGCCGCCCTCAACGCCACCCAGCTGGCCGTTAAGCTATCGCGCAAGTACCAGCGTCGTCTGCACATTCTCCACCTGTCAACGGGGATTGAAGTGGATTTTCTGCGGGAGAATAAACCGCCGTGGGTGACGACGGAAGTAACGCCCCAGCACCTCCTGCTGACGACCGCTGCCTACGAGACCATTGGCTCCCTTGCCCAAATGAACCCCCCCTTGCGCACAGAACTAGACAACCAGAAGCTTTGGCAGGGGTTGCTTGATGGTGTGATTGACTTTATTGCGACGGATCATGCCCCCCATACCCTCACGGAAAAAGCCCAGCCCTACCCCCAAAGCCCCTCCGGTATGCCGGGGGTGGAAACCTCACTGCCGCTGATGCTCACCCAAGCCATGGCTGGGCGCTGCAGTGTTCCCCAAGTGGTGCGCTGGATGGCAACCGCCCCCGCCGCTGCTTACCAAATTCCCCGCAAAGGCCAGATTATGCCTGGATACGATGCCGATCTGGTGTTAGTGGATTTGCAGACCTATCGTCCTGTGCTGCGGGAGGAGTTGCTGACAAAGTGCGGTTGGAGTCCTTTTGAGGGGTGGTCCCTCACGGGTTGGCCGGTCGTTACCATTGTCAACGGCGAAATCGTGTTTCGCCAAGGCAAGGTCAATACCGCTGTGCGAGGGCGATCGCTGACCTTTGGGCAATAAACAATTGCACCGCTAAAACAGTTTTCCGAGGGATATTATGGCTATCTCTGCACCCAGTTCCTTTTGGCCGCCAGTGGTGGGCGATCGCGCCGCCTTTATTGCCCCCAATGCCACCCTCGTTGGCGATGTCCGCCTAGGGACAGGCTGTAGCCTCTGGTATGGGGCAGTTTTGCGGGGGGATGTGGAATATATCGAGGTGGGCGAGCACACCAACCTTCAGGATGGTGCCATCCTCCACGGGGATCCGGGGCAACCCACAATTTTAGGAGACTATGTAACGGTAGGGCATCGGGCGGTGATTCACGGTGCCACCATTGAATTGGGCTGCCTGATCGGCATTGGGGCGGTGGTGCTCAACGGCGTGCGAGTCGGCAGCGGCAGTATTGTAGGTGCAGGGGCAGTCGTCAGTAAAGATGTGCCGCCGCGATCGCTGGTGGTCGGTGTTCCCGCCAAAGTAGTGCGAGAGGTCAGTGAAACAGAGGCAGCGGAGCTGATTAGCCATGCCCAAAAGTATGAGCAATTGGCCTATGTTCACAGTGGCCGAGGGACGAACCTTGGTTTTTATGCCTGATTTTGCATCACTTTCGGGGATCCGTAATAGAGTAGCAAGGCAGTTCATCTGCTAAAATTCTGAAGGATTTTGTCGTAAGAGTTCAGCCAATGACTCGTGCACGGATTGCTGTGGATGCCATGGGGGGTGACTATGCCCCTGATGAGATCGTTGCCGGTGCCCTCAGAGCTAGTGAAGAATTAGATGCCGATATTTTTCTTGTCGGTGACCCTACTCAAATCCAGAATTACCTCGATCAGCACGCCCCCAGCGCCAAGCCCCAAATCGTGGCGGCCACGGATGTGGTGGATATGGACGAAGAACCCTTAGTGGCTCTCAAGCGCAAACCCAATGCCTCGATTAACGTGGCGATGGACTTAGTGAAATCAGGCCGTGCAGATGCGGTGGTTTCAGCGGGTCACTCGGGGGCAGCGATGGCAGCGGCGCTGCTGCGGCTAGGACGACTCCCCGGTATCGATCGCCCCGCCATTGGTGCTGTGCTACCTACTCTGATTGCCGGTAAGTCAGTCTTGGTGCTAGACGTTGGTGCCAATGTGGACTGCCGCCCCAAATATCTAGAGCAGTTTGCGGTGATGGGTTCCATCTATAGCAAGTATGTGCTGGATGTTGATGACCCCAAGGTCGGTCTGCTGAATATTGGTGAAGAAGACTGCAAAGGGAATGATGTTGCCCTCAGAGCGCACCAACTGCTGCGCCAAAATGACCAGATTTCCTTTTTAGGGAATGCCGAAGGCCGCGACATCATGTCTGGTCAGTTTGATGTGGTGGTTTGTGATGGCTTTGTGGGAAATGTGTTGCTGAAATTTGCCGAGTCCCTTGGGGGGGTACTGGTGCAAATTCTGCGGGAAGAACTGCCCCGAGGCTGGCGGGGACAACTGGGGACGGCGCTGCTGCGCCCTAATTTGCGGCAAATTAAGCAGCGGATTGATCATGCCGAGCATGGCGGGGGGCTGCTGCTAGGGGKGGATGGCATCTGCATCATTAGCCATGGCAGCTCCCAGGCTCCTTCAATGTTTAATGCAATTCGCCTTGCTAAAGAGGCGGTGGATCATCGAGTTTCAGAGCGGATTCAAGCCTGCTACCAACACACAGTTACCATTGAGGATCGCGCTTAGTGGGTGTTCGATTTACTGGGGTAGGAGCCGCAACCCCAACCCAAACACTAACAAACGCGCACCTCAGTGCCTTGGTGGAGACCTCTGACGAATGGATTCGCACCCGTACCGGAATTACGCAACGGCTGATTGCTGCACCCGATCAGGGTCTTGTGGATTTGGCTGCCGAGGCAGCGATATCTGCCCTAGCCATGGCAGACCTAGACCCGGCCGCCGTGGATTTAGTGATTTTAGCCACATCAACCCCCGATGATCTGTTTGGCACGGCGTGTTTAGTGCAAACTCGCATTGGCGCTACGAATGCGGTGGCTTTTGACCTCACCGCTGCCTGTTCGGGGTTTATCTTTGGGCTGGTCACTGCCGCTCAGTACCTACAAACCCGGACTTACCGCAATGCGATTGTGATTGGGGCCGATATTCTCTCGCGTTGGGTGGACTGGCGCGATCGTCGCACCTGCATTCTCTTTGGCGATGGAGCAGGGGCAATGGTGCTCCAAGCCAGTGACGTGGATCGGCTCCTGAGTTTTGAGTTACGCAGTGATGGTCGCCTTAACGAGCATTTAACCCTTAGCTTTCAGGGCAACAGCCAGCCTCTCTGTGATGCGGTGGCGATCGCCCAAGGGAGCTTTGCCCCCATTGCCATGAACGGCCGCGAAGTCTATCGCTTTGCTGTTACCCAAGTGCCGGAAGTTATTGAAAAAGCCTTGTACCGCGCCCACCTCAGTGCTGACGACATTGACTGGTTGGTGTTGCACCAAGCCAATCAGCGCATTTTAGATGCCGTTGCCGATCGCCTCGGTGTGCCCGCCCACAAAGTCATTAGCAATGTCAGCCATTGCGGGAATACCTCCGCGGCCTCCATTCCCATTGCCTTAACCACTCCCCTACAGCAACGGCAGATCGAACGCGGCGACCTTATTGCCACAGCTGGTTTTGGCGCAGGATTGACGTGGGGAGCGGCGCTGTTCCGCTGGGGGTAAACGCACGGGTCATACGCTCCCACAATAACAATCTGGAGTATTGATGCTTAAGCGTCTCTCATATATCCTCATTGGAATTGGCAGTTGGCCGCCCCTGTTCATCAAAATAAAGCTCGATCTCTTGGTCATTCCCTTCCACTTCTACTTCATAGAAAGTGCCTAGAGGTGTTAGCTCAATTTCATACTTCGTGATGGTGTAATTGGGATATTGTTGCCTCACCGTTTGCAATACGGCTTGGGGAAATTGGAGTTCTTGAACCTCATATTCTGTCTCCAGCCACTCTCCAGATGACGAATACTCCACTTCATATTCCAGTCCATCTTGAACAAATACCGCTTCATACCCATAAGGCATTAGCCCCCATTTCGGAGATACATTTGGGTAGGTTGTATTGAATGCCTGTAAAACAGCGTCGGGAACTGACGCCTCCGAACCAGATCCGTCACAGCTTGCAATGCCAAGGCATAGAATTGCCATAGGGAGTTTAGAGGATATGCTACTAACAGAAAGTTGCATGGCTTGTTCTAGGGTGGCTTTACTATGCTCCATCTAAACCCATGATTCCCTCTTGGCTCATGGAAATTACTATCAAAGTACGCTGAGGCTGAAGAATAATTTGAAGACCCATCTCATCTGGCAATGCTCCGGACAGCGCCTGCTATGCCTCGATAAGACGAGAATCACTCCATTGTTTTAATCATGAAGCGATTGCTCGTGCAATCCAGTTGATAGAAATCGGTAAACAACCCCTTGGTTTTAGCCCTTACTGCCTTAGTGATGCCTATGGCTGCTGTAGCGATCAAACACGATAGCGTTCAGCCAGCAGCTGATCCACCTGCTCTCGCGTCAAAGGCCGTGAAAAGTAATAGCCTTGGGCATAGTCACACCCCAATTCCCGCAGGCGAATGACCTGATAGGCGTGCTCAACCCCCTCGGCAACCACCTCCAAATCTAGCCCCTTCGCCAAACTTAGAATCGCATCAATGACCGAGTGCTGTTGGTTGGTCTCGGTAATTAACTTCACAAACGAACGATCCACCTTGAGACTGTCAATGGGTAAGTTAGTGAGATAGCTGAGGGACGAGTACCCCGTGCCAAAATCATCCATGCTCAGTTTGAGGCCATGAGCCTTGAGGGCGAGCAAAATGTCCCGCACCTGCTCAGGTTTATCCATACCCACGCTTTCTGTAATCTCTAGGTGGAGAGACTCAGGGGGCACTTGGGTCTGCTCAAGCGCCGCTAGCACCTGTTCTACAAGGCTAGGATGCATGAGTTGGCGATTGGAAAGATTCACATTGACACAGAAAGAGTGTTGGGGATACTGCTCTTGCCAGCGTTGCAGATCACGACAGACTTGCCACAATACCCAATCCCCAATCGGTACAATTAAGCTCGTTTCTTCAGCCAAGGGAATAAACCGCTCGGGGCTGAGTAACCCTTCGGTGGGATGCTGCCAGCGAATCAAGGCTTCAAAGCCGTAGAGATGATTATCCTTAAGGCAGTAAATGGGCTGATAGTGTAGTGTAAACTCGTCTCTTTCTAGGGCTTGCTGCAGTCCCACCTCTAACGACAGGCGATCGCGCGCCATTAGGTGCATCTCTTCACTAAAAACTTGGTAGCAACTTCCCCCCGCCAGCTTGGCACGATACATGGCAATATCGGCATTGCGCAAGTAATTTTCGGCCTTTTCAACGTTGGCAGTACGGGTAGCCACCCCAATGCTGACCCGTAGCATAATCTGTTGCTCTTTGAGGATAAAGGGAGTATTCAGTTCACAATGAATGCGATCGCACACCCCCAAAGCATCGTTATTGCCATTAATATCATCCAGCAAAATGACAAATTCATCGCCACCAATGCGGGCAACTGTATCATCCGGACGCACGATGCGCTGAAGGCGCTGTCCAAGTTCAATTAGAATGACATCCCCACAACTGTGCCCCAAACTATCGTTAATGACCTTAAAGCGGTCAATATCAATAAACAAAATGGCAAATTTATAGTCGGGACGGCGACGACCATGCCGTACTGCCTGCTCAATGCGATCAAATAGCAACGTGCGGTTCGCTAGCCCCGTTAAAGAATCGTGAAGGGCATCGTGAAGTAACTGCGCCTCTGCTAAGCGATGTTCCGTTAAATCGGTTAACGAGCCAGCCACGCGATAGGCTTTGCCGTAAGCATCCCGCAAGACCAACCCCCGCGCTAACGCCCAGCGATAGGAGCCATTGCGATGCTGAATGCGAAACTCTTGGTGGAAATGTGGAGTTTGGCCGCGCACATGTAAGGTTAAATTTAACTTCACCCGCTCTGCATCCTGAGGGTGGATGAGCCGTAGCCAGTCATCAATGCGATTGCCAATTTCGTGGTCTTGATACCCGAGCAGGGCTTTCCAGCGTGAGGAGTAGAACGTTTCATCGGTGATGAGGTTCCAGTCCCACACGCCATCATTCATGCCCCGAGTGAGCAACGCATAGCGATCGCTGGTTTCTAGCAGTGCCGATTGGGTGAGCTTTGCGTCGGTAACGTTGTAGCCACAGACCAAGCCCTCACCATTGGGAAAGCGCACAAACGCCCAGATCATCTCTAACACTTGGCCATGGGCAGAATGACAGGGAACCTCTTGCCAACCAAGAGGGGGATGGAGCATCCAGTAGCGAAATTGGCGCTGGGTTTCGGGGTCAGGGAAACACTGACTCAACAAATCGCGTGAGAGTAAATCTCCTGTATCCCACCCCAAATGCGTCGTCACCTCTTGATTAATAGAAAGGACGTCGCCTTCGTTCCCGTAAAAAATCATTAATAGAGGTAGCCGTGCAAGAATTGGCCGTATTAACTCGTAAGGGTCTACACCCCCTGGAAAGTCGAATCCATAGCCTTGACAGCTAACCATGTCCTTAAGATCAAACTTGGGGTAGATAAAAAATTATGACTTTCCATGGTACCATCCTAGCTTATTGGCGCATCCCAGCATTAGGTGAATGTATAGCGATAGCAGGGCAAAATTGCCTAAAAGCAGCAACCACAGTTCCTCAATTCCCAGCCTTAAAACGCTGATCATAGAGTACACCTTGTTTTTTGAGTTGTTTTTTGAGACATCAAGGGATCCTAAAATTTGTCAGGTTTTAATTGATGATTTTAAGAATTATAAACTGCAATTCACGCTTTCTTTGTAGCTGACAATACTAAAGACTACTAATTTAAGTTTCTCTTAATTATTTACTATTTACAGATCATTTTTGGCCATTGATTGTAAACGGCTCGTGTATGATTTAGCCATCCTTTTGATGACAAAAAATTGATAAATCTCGAATTAAAATCAGTCGGTCTTGATGCAACTGTGAACTTGACGTCTAACAGTGCTGGCAGCCTGCTTCCTCATTGAGAAGCCACAGTTTTAAGTACACCTTATCGTCTTGCTGAGTGCAACTTTGCCCTTTTGTCCTGTACTTAGCACTGGCGAGTAAGGCAATTGTGGAACTGGGGCCGCCTGCAAGTTTAGGCAGTGAAGATCAGCCACCGTCACCATAAAAATCCCCCGATCGCCATGGATCGAGGGAGACTGCCTAAGAGATATAAAGAACTAATTGCGATTAAGTCTCAGCAATTGGATTGAGAATATTTTCTAATTGCTTGAAGTTAAACCCCATGGCTCGCAGGGCATGCCATAAATGCCCTTGAAGGAAGAAAAAGGCGAGGAAAAAGTGAGCATTGGCGAGCCACGCCCGCGGTGTATGTTGACCGAGGGGGAGTTGGATAGTGTCGGCAAAGTAAGGCGCAATCCCTAATTTCACTTCAAGGGGTGGGCCATAGAACTCCACCGGATAAGCGAGGGTATTGACGGCGCAGAAGTAGGCAGCAACAAAACCAGCCAGCGCAATTCCTCCCAAAGAGTAGGAGAGGATGGCTTCAGCAGAGAAAATCAGGACTTTCCGTGCCCAGTTCAGCGGTGGTACAACGATATGCCAAATACCACCCCCAATCAGGAGGACTGCCACGTAAATATGCCCACCGACGAGGTCTTCAAGATTATTGATGCTAGCAAAGTGGGTCTGATAACCGTAGATCACAAATGGGTCTAAGGTGGGCTGAGTTACAAGGCGCACTTCGTGGAGGTTGGCATCGTAAAGCCCTCCCCAGACGGTGGCTTTAAGCACCAGTAACAGCGCCCCCAAGCCCAAAAAGAGCAGGTGGTGCCCAAGGATGAGACCCAATTGTTTCGGATCATCCCAGCGAAAATGAAAGAGTCGTGCCCGACCCTTGGCGGTGCTGAGATCTTGAGGGGCACGAAAGGTATGAAACAGAGCCCCAGCGGCCAACACGGCTGAAGCAATGAGGTGAACTGCACCAATGACAAAGTAGGGATAGGTGTCAACCACTTGACCGCCGTCGCCAATCCCAAATCCAAGGGTGGCAAGATGGGGTAGTAAAATCAGCCCTTGTTCTCCCATGGGGACATCGGGTTGATACTGAGAAATTTCATAAAGGGTGAAAGCTCCTGCCCAGAAGACCGTCAGGGCAGCTTGAGCAACATGGGCTGCAATAAACAGGCCGGAAAGACCAACAAAGCGTGAATTACCGGCCCACCAGTCGTACTTGACGTTGGCTTGACCGTAGGTTTGTAGCCCTGCACTGCTAGCAGGCGGTGTATTCACCGTGGCTACGGGGTCGCTGGCGATCGCCATAGAGTCCTCCTAGAAACAAATAGTCTGGACAATTGAAGGATTGTTGTTGATTGCTCATGTCAACAATCACCGGAATCAGTCTAGCGCATTTAATGAGAAAAAATATCAATTAGCGCTCGACAAATCGTAAAGATATGTAACAAGACCTAAGCCGTATTTCTTGGTGTAGCGGTTGTCTAACGATGGCTCAAGCCAAACATCGGGAAGGGTTTAGAAGTTACCCTATGCCTAGGACTCTCAGGGTTTGACACCTGGCTGAACTGGATTGACCCCTGCACTTGCAAGTCTGAACTTTGCAAATTTTATCAATATATTGTTGCAAAAATTAATAACAGCAGTTATACTTGTGCCTGAAAAACAGGTGATAGAATGAGTGGGTGTAAAAATTAGAGTGATCCGTAATATTTTTACTCTTACCAAATGTGGTGTATTAAAAATTTCAGACAACTTAAGCTAACGTCTTTTTTGTCTTTTATTTTTACTGAAGTGTCTATGGGTTTAGTTCCCCAATCCCACGTAACTACCCTCGGTATTGATACCTATTGAATTGCCAATTTGTTGTTAGCCATGTTTATGTCCTCATATTCCGAGTCTATTACTTTAAGTATTGACTAATATTTTGCAATAATTTTCTATATTTTTTAATCATTGGCTTTTAATTTTTTGCTATTGTAGTGAGTTAGTGTTTTTACGAGCTGACCAAGGTATGGAGAACTGATTATGATCTATGCAGGCTGTTCAAGTTGTATTAATTTTATTGTCATATCGCCAGCTCAATTTCCAACAGATATGAGACAGGAAACTAGTCTTGTTGATCGTCTGATTCCTGATGATCTGGGGCTGCTTTTAAGCCAATTGATCGGTGCGATCGCCCTTTTAATTTTAGGCTGGCTAATTGCAACCTTAGTCGCAACGGGGGTTAAACAACTGCTGAATCGCACTGGTCTTGATAATCGCCTAACAGAGTGGGTGAGTGGCGAAGCACACGAGAGGCCTACCATTCCAATTGAAGTGTGGATCAGCAGGATTACCTTTTGGGTGATCATGCTCTTGGCAATTATTGCTGCTCTCAATGCCCTCAATCTCACCGAAGTTTCTCGCCCTCTCAATAAGTTCTTAGAAGAAATTACGGGATTTTTACCTCGGATTGGTTCCGCCATTGGCCTTAGCATTTTGGCTTGGATCATTGCTACCATTGTCAAAACTATTGTGATTCGTCTGGCTGAGTCCCTAAACCTAGATCAAAAGCTAACAGAAACAACAACTACAGCGGCAACTCCTCCAGAGAATGTCTTTAAGCTCAGCCGTACTCTAGGTAACGTGCTCTATTGGTTTGTCTTTTTATTTTTCTTGCCAACTATTTTAGGCGTTTTGAATCTAGAAGGCCCGCTTGCACCCATCCAGAACTTGCTAGATGAATTACTCTCTGCTTTGCCTAAGGTTCTCAAGGCAATCATCATTGCCGGTGTGGGTTGGTTGATTGCTCGGGTTGTCAAAGGTTTAGTGACTAATCTTTTAGCCGCTGCTGGTGCTGATCGCTTGGTGCGCCGCCTCCCCCTCCAAGGAAGTCAGTATTCCATTTCGGGACTCTTAGGAATTGTGGCCTATGTTTTGATTTTGATTCCAACTGCGATTGCAGCTTTGGAAGCCTTAGAAATTCGGGCAATTACAGTTCCAGCAGTCAATATGCTGAATCAAATTTTGGCTGCGGTGCCCCAGATCTTTGCCGCTATCGTAATTTTGATTATTGCCTTTCTTGTGGGTCAATTTGTTCAATCTCTCGTCACTAACTTTTTAACAAGCCTAGGATTTGACAATGTTTTTCAGTGGTTGGGGTTACCCATCGCTGTTGCAGGGTCAGCTGGGTCTGAGGCAGCTCCCGACACGCCAGAGAGTTCGGCTACGGTGACCTATACCCCCTCCCAATTTGTTGGGGTGGTAGCCTTGGTTGGCATCATGCTCTTTGCGGCTGTAGCAGCCACTAATGTACTTGGCTTTGTCGAGCTGACACAGATTGTAACTGATCTGATGCGTATCTTGGGGCAGGTCATTGCTGGGTTAGTGGTTTTTGCGATTGGCCTCTATTTTGCTAATCTTGCCTTTAATGTGATTCGGCACACCGGCGGACGTAGTGGCCTCATTCTCGCCCAAGCTGCACGCATCTCCATCATTATTTTGGTGGCAGCGATGTCTTTACAACAGATGGGAATTGCGCCAAATATTATTAACCTAGCCTTTGGTTTGTTGATGGGTTCTATAGCAGTCGCTATTGCCATTGCGTTTGGTTTTGGTGGCCGGGAATTGGCTGCTGAAAAGTTACGCCATTGGCTTGAGGTTTTTCAGCAAAGGGATCCGTCTAACTAAGTCTGAAAACGCCGTACCGCCTAACTTGGTTTGACTTCAATGAACCCTATCAGAACGTGCCGTGCCAAGTGAGCGTACGAGCTGAAAAAAGGGCGGCTAATGATTCAGTGTGACCAGATGTGGTCGTTTGTCGGGTGTTGCTGAATATAGTTATGAATTGCCCTCATCCCCAACGCTTCTCCCTAGGGAGAAGGGAGCTAAGGTTCTTGTTCCCTCTCCTTTGGGAGAGGGCTAGGGTGAGGGCAGCAAAAGACTCAAACCCGAAAATCATACATCTATTCAGCAACGCCGGTAACGATACTGAGGTGGGACAGCTATAATGGCCTCATTCCTAACGAGCCTTTGCCAATGATTACCACGCCCTTTGAACGTGAAACGTTAGGTAAAAACACTCAGCAACTTGTAGATCAACTATTGGAGATTGGGCTTGCCCTCTCAGCCACAGAATCCTTAGACGATTTATTGCATTTGATTCTTACGAAAAGTCGTGAGATAAGCTTCAGTGATGCGGGCACTATTTTTCTGGTGAAGGCAGAGGCAGAGCCAGCGGTCTTAGAATTCAAGGCGGCACAAAATGACAGTGTAGTCCTCCCTGACCATGTCCAGCAGTACACCGTTCCTCTGACAGCCCAAAGCTTGGTGGGCTATGCCGCCCTGAAGGCAGAGTCGCTGAATATTGCTGATGTGTATGCCCTGTCAGGCAGTGAAACCTACCAGTTTAATCGTTTTTTTGATGAGTCCTTTAACTACCGCACCTGTTCGGTTCTGGTGGTGCCGATGCAGAATATCAGTGGCCAAGTGATTGGGGTTTTGCAGCTCATTAATCGTAAACGCCAGCAGAACGCTATTTTAACCCCTGCGACTGCCCGAGACCTCACTCAGCCTTACAGCCCATGGGAAGAACATATTGTCCGGGCACTGGCCAGTCAAGCTGCGGTGATTATTGAGCGCAACCATCTTCTTAAAAGTATTGAACAGTTATTTGAAGGCTTTGTGACTGCCTCAGTACAGGCAATTGAAGCCCGAGATCCAACGACAGCAGGCCATTCAGAGCGCGTAGCAGCACTAACCGTGCGCCTAGCAGAAATCACAAATGCAACCACCCACGGGGTCTTTCGGGAGTGCTATTTTAGCGATCGCCAACTTCAGGAAATTCGCTACGCTGCGCTACTCCACGATTTTGGCAAGATAGGCGTTCCCGAAGCGATCCTCAATAAACAAAAGAAAATTTTTCCAGAACACCTTGAAGTCATGCGGCAGCGATTTGCCTTGGTTCGCCGCACCTTGGAAATGGAAACAGCTCAAGCAAAGGTGAACTATCTGATCTCGCATCCTCACACGCCCCACAGCGGCGAGCATCCCTGTGATCACTGTGCATTTTTCCGGCACCTCGACAGCGAATTACAGCAGCGCCTGCACCTCCTAGAATCTTACTGGCATACCCTCGAACAGGCCAATGAACCGCGAGTGCTTGACGAGGAACCCCTTGCCCGCCTTCAGGACATGACCCATTTCTACTACAAGGGGATTGATGGCCAGCTGTACCCCCTGATTACGGCCTCGGAACTTGAACAATTACTGGTGCGCCGTGGCAGCTTGACCCAAGCGGAGCGTCAGATGATTGAGTCTCACGTCACCCATACCTATGAGTTTTTGTCACGCATTCCTTGGACCCAGCACCTCAAAAACGTGCCAATTATTGCCTATGGCCACCATGAACGGCTCGATGGCGGCGGCTATCCGCGGGGAATTGGAGCAGCAGACATTCCGTTACAAACCCAAATGTTGGCGATCGCCGATATCTATGATGCCCTCACTGCTAGCGATCGCCCCTACAAAAAAAGCTTACCCGTTGAAACCGCTTTAAGCATTTTGCGTCAAGAAGCCGACGAGTTCAAAATTAATGCCGACCTAGTAGAACTCTTTACCCAACAGCAGGTGTTTCGTGTTTTGGGGCATGAGGCTTAGGCTCCTGCGCAGATCAAAAAAGCACCCCACAGGGTTGTAGGGTGCCGCTAACAGTAAAGGATCCTCTATTTATCTCAGTATTGCTGAATGTGGCTATGAGTTTCCCTCATTCCCAACCCGTCTCCTTGGGGAGAAGGGAGCTAAGAGTCTTGTTCCCTCTCCTTTGCGAGAAGGCTAGGATGAGGGCGGCAAAAGACTCAAACCCGAACATCATACGTCTATTCAGCAACGCCTTTATCTCTATTTATTGGGCTGAGGAGTCAGCCGCAAATAAGGCTTAACAGTATTGAAGCCCTTAGGAAATTTTTCCTTGGCTTCTTCATCGTTGATTGAGGGCACAATCACACACTCCTGCCCGTCTTGCCAATTCACTGGGGTTGCCACACTGTAATTGTCGGTGAGTTGCAGTGAGTCAATCACCCGCAGAATTTCAGCAAAGTTGCGGCCAGTACTCGCGGGATAGGTGAGGGTTAAGCGCAGTTTTTTCTGGGGATCAATGATAAAAACGGTGCGCACCGTTAAGTTGTTGAGGGAGTTAGGATGGATCATGTCGTACAGCTCGGAGACTTTTTTATCTTCGTCTGCCAAGATCGGGTAATCAACCTTAACGTTATTGACCTCTTCAATATCCTTGATCCAACCCAAGTGAGATTCAACACTATCAACGCTCAGGGCAAGCGTTTTCACATTGCGTTTCTCAAACTCTGAGCGCAACCGTGCCACCTCACCCAGTTCCGTCGTACAGACGGGGGTGTAATCTGCAGGGTGCGAAAACAAAACAACCCAGCTATCACCCGCCCAATCGTAGAAGTTAATCTCCCCCATTGAGGAGGCTTGAGTAAAGTTCGGTACGACATCCCCAAGTTTTAGGCTCATAGGTTGTTGCTCCTAGGTTATGAATGTATCACTAGCTACGACTCCTATCTTGCCACAAACTCTCCTTTACCGCTCGGAATATGGAAGAAAAGATACAATCCGACACTGTTGTATAGGGTTGTATAGGGTTATAGGAGTGATGTGGGCGCTCCGCTTTAGCGAGGGGATACAGCCAACTCAGGGGGCTTTAGCCCTCTCTATGTGTTAAACTAAAAACGTGGAAAGTAGGCGTATCAACTACGCCAAGAGACATCCTAGTACGGAGAAATCCCGGCAAGTAAGTCACTAACGCTTTGGCGGCAAGCCTAAACCACTGCAAGCAATGGCAGGATGTTGAGCGTATCGAATTGGCTAGTGTTGAAAAGCGCGAAACCACGAWCCGAAACATAAACGTAGTCCCAATAGCAGAAATGCTTGAGGTGAGTAGGGGGTCTTTGACTGCCCCCACCCGCATTAAGTTGTGGGTGACAGCTCAAGGGAAAAGCGAAGCAACGCGGCTTCAGCCCGTTGCGTAGCATCCTTTGGGAATCCCCTCTCTTTCAAGGAGGGGAGAAGTCAAACCTTACAACTTACATTTGCAAATTAGCCAAATGTACCAACAAGGGCAGTCCTTCTTTGCAACAGCAAAAGTAGAAGATTGGCTGAGACAGTATCAACAAAATCCTGCCGACTACATCATCTCTTTTTCTCAACATCCCGCCCCTCCCAATTCTGGCTTGGTCTATGTGGTACAGGTTCACCTGCAACGGCGTGATGGCCAGCCCGTAGATCCATGGCTATTGGCACAGCTTCAAGGAGGCCAATAGTAAAGTTTTGTGAACAACTTGCGTTAAGGTGGAGAAATTGTTAAATTAGATACAGAAATGAATCGTTCATCTCTCTCAGGACATCAGTAAAACGCGTTTAAGACGTTAGTGACTCGTCAGCGTTGTTCCTGTAGTCAGAGACGGAAGTAGGGAAAGTGATCCCGAAGGAACGCGCCTCAAATGATCCACCTTGTAATAAAAATGGGGCGACAACTATGACTACTCTTACCTATCGCGGCGTTCAGTACAACTACGTTCCTCCTGCAATCAACACACAAGCCACGGATGTGGTGGCCAAATATCGCGGCACTACCTACCGTGTGGCCACAGCAGTGAATCCACCGGAAGACTCGCTGAAAATCATGACCTATCGCGGTGTTAAGTACCAAAAAGGCAAAAAATTGGCGGGAGTGCCGGCAGCACGGATGGCCGATACAACGGTGTCTGTAGCGATGCCTTCAGGTATTAATGAAATGGCACGTTCATTGGCAATGGCTCATCACGCTACCATCAAAAGCCGTGAGCAAACCCTGTTGGCACGGACTGCTGCTGCTATTGGTATGCCCGCCACTGCCGCCAACTACTGGAGCCAAATTCAAGGCAAAATCAATCCTGTATTTGGTGCCACCTACGATCGCTCCCACGTTGCCCTTAGCTAGGGCAATCAGGGGCGCAGCCCATTAGCCAAATGTAGATGAACATCAGGGAGCTAGGGATACAACTTGGCTCCCTTCTTAGTGGGATCGCAGGCTGTGTCCACCGCAACCATAAAGGTGTAGGTCTGCCATCAGAGGTTGTCTTGGCGGAAGCGGTTGAGCAGTTCTAAAAGGCTATCTTGATTCGTTTTGGGAACCAACCGGTCAAGGGAGAGAGACTCTTGGCCACCCCCCAGAGGCACGCTCACCTCCTGCAACACTGCTTGTACGTGGCTACGGTTCACCTCTCCCTGCTCTAGGAGGGGCAAAAATGCCTCCGCAAGGGGGGTATGCAGCTTGGCATCCCTGAGGTACAGATGCCATTTGGCCACATCAATGTAAATTTCACCACCAATGGCAGCAGCCAATCGTTCAATTAAGGGGGTGCGACTCATGGGGTAAACTCTCCATCGGCGTAGCGGGCGATCGCAAAGATATACGCCCCATGCCCCAGCAATAGCACCAGCCACCCCAAAGTGAGTAGGGGTAAAAAGGGCAAAGCATGGGGCTGAACTTGGTGCCAAAACCAACCGCCCGAGTTCACTGCGGCAAATGCTGCCACATGAACGGCAAAATTCATGCGATCGTCTAAACGACGGTAGCGCGGATCTCGACGATCCGGTTTACGGGGCCAGCGAGGGGGCATAGTAGAATACTCCGCATTCAAGCGTGTTAAGGAATGGACATGTGCTATTTTTACTGTACCGGATGTGTTGGCTCGTTACAGGTTGGTAAACTACCCGACGCTCCTCCTACGGACAGAGCGCGGGCTTTCGGTAGCCCTGCAGTTGGCACGCCAACCACGCTCCGTAGGTGGCGTCAGCCATACCTCTAGGCTGGTTTACAGGCCGCCCCAAAAGTGCAATCACAGTTGCACCGTTAAAGTCTGCATCCCTCTGCCAGCCACAATGACCGCACGTGAACATCTTACCCGACCGATAAGATTTGCTCCGGTCAGGATGAATATGCAGACACTTGTGGCAGGKCTGCAATGTGTAGGCCGGCGGCATAACCACAAGGTTAACCCCTGCCAGTATCGCCTTGTACTGCAGACATTGTCTCAATTGATAAAACGCCCAACTGTTGGCTCTGCGGCGCTCCTGCGGTTTTTAGCTGAGCAGGGTCTAGCTTCGATAGAATACGAAAGGTCACGGACTAGGGGTTGCATGGTTACTGCTCACTTACCGCGGGTTCTCGAGCCAGAGGTGATGGACACCCCTGAAGCCGCAGCCGCCTACGATGCCACAGACTTTAGGGCAGTTAACACGGCGTTTTGTGAGGATTTACTGGCGCAGATTACCGAGGCCGATCACCCCCTATCTTTGCTGGATGTCGGCACAGGCACAGCACGAATTCCCCGGATGCTCGCGCAGCGATACCCCCATTGGCACATCACCGCCACGGATCTGAGCGCAGCTATGCTGGCGATCGCCCACACCCATACTCAGCAATGCCCTAACATCACCCTTTGCCCCTGCGATGCCAAGGCACTGCCCTTTACCGACGGTTCCTTTGCCGTAGTCATCAGCAATAGCCTTATTCATCACTTGCCAGATCCACGGCCAGCGTTCGCAGAAATGTTGCGGGTACTGCGCCCCGGCGGGCTGCTCTTTGTGCGGGATCTGATCCGCCCGACCACCCATGAGCACCTCAATACGCTGGTGCAAACCTACGCCCAAGACTGTGATCCACAGCAACGCCAACTCTTTGCCGACTCCCTCCATGCCGCCCTCACCCTTGAGGAAATTAGCAGCATGTTGGCCAATATACCCCAGCCACCCTGCAGCGTTGAGGTGACCGCCACCTCCGATCGCCATTGGACCGTTGTTGCCTACCGCTAACCTAGCCAATTAAAAATAGCGGTTCAGGAAATCCTCAAGAGACTCTAAGGGGAGTTGAAAGTAGTGCTGTACTCGCTCAATGTCGCTGCTAGGACACAAACTTTCGTAGGCCAATAGGGTGCGCAGGGTGCCCATGCTGGCTTCAATGTCACGATTGAATAACCCTAGAAATTGGCGGGCACCGTCGATCGCCCCCAAGGGCAGGTTAACCACAAAAGGGCGTTTATTAAAAAAGCGACCTAGGCGATCGGCAATCTCTTGACGGCTAAAGATTTCTGGATGGGCAATGCTAAAAATCTGGCGATCGCTGGTGTGGCTAGCAATCATAATGCAGCGAGCCAAATCCTCCGGGCTGGTGAGTTGCAGACGGTGCTGCGGATCCCCCAAAATCACATAGATACCGGTTTGCTGAAAGCGCTCCGCAAGGGGAATCAAGCTAGACATTAGGGTGGCACAGCGGAAGATGGTATAGTTCAAGCCACTGCGGATCAGAGCTTGCTCGGCTTCGTACTTGGCCTTAAGAAAGGGTGAATCGTGGCGATCGCCAGTGACAGCCAACGGGGAAATGAGGGTGACATGGCGCACCTGTTGAGCTTGGGCCGCTTGAATCAGATCAAGGGTGGCACGGTAATCAATAGCGTGGATGTGGCGGCTAATGAGGTGGCTCCCATGGCAGCAGACCAACGCTGTGATCCCCTGCATGGCCTTGGCAATATCCCGTGGCTCTTGGAGGTCGCCAATAAAGACCTCGGCTCCCCACTCCTTCAGCATGTCATACTGGCTCGTGAGGCGCACAAAGGCACGCACCGGCACATTGAGGGACACACAGCGCCGCACCACTCGCAACCCCAGTTGTCCACTTGCGCCTGTGACTAAGTACATGCATTCCAGTCCCAGAGGTGCATTTACTAGCCTAGCGCGATTCCACCTACTCCACTGTGACCGACTTGGCTAAGTTGCGAGGTTGATCCACATCTAAGCCGCGCCGCGCCGCAATATGGTACGCCAGCAATTGCAGCGGAATCACCGTTAAAATTGGCGAGAGAAGTTCATCCACCTCCGGCACGGGCAATAGATCATCAAAGGTGTGCTGTGCTTCAACCTCTGCCATGGGGGTAACGCCAATTAAGCGGGCATCCCGGGCGCGGGCTTCTTGGGCATTAGAGAGTACCTTTTCAAACACACTCCCAGGCATGGCGATCGTGACCACGGGGACTTTAGCATCCAGCAGGGCAATGGGGCCATGTTTCATCTCTCCGGCGGGATAACCCTCGGCATGGATGTAGCTAATTTCCTTGAGTTTAAGGGCACCTTCTAGGGCAATAGGGAAGTTAATGCCACGCCCTAAAAAGATAAAGTCTTGGGTGTCCGAAAAGTCGTGGGACAGCGCTTCGATATAACGCTCTTGGCTTTCTAAAATCAGTTCAATTTGCGCCGGTAGCTGCCGTAGGCCAGCCACCAGTTCAGCGAGGCGATCGCCCCCTAGGGTCTGCCGCTGCCATGCCAACTCCAGCGACAGCAAGTAAAAGGCCATGAGTTGAGCCACAAAGGTTTTCGTTGCAGCAACGCCAATTTCAATGCCTGCATGGGTATCAATAATGGCGGGGACTAACTGCCCCAAGGTGCTTTCAGGGCGGTTGGTAATGCCCAATAGTCGCGCACTCAACGGCGGCTCTAGCCCCTGCCGTCGGCTCAGCTCCATTTCTAGGGCAGCTAGGGTATCCGCCGTCTCACCGGATTGGGTCACCCCAATGGTCAAGGTGTTGGGCAGCAGCGGTGGCGGCGCATAGCGAAACTCCGAGGCGTACTGCACACTCGTGGGAATGTTGGCTAACTGCTCCAGAAGGTATTTGCCGACAAGGCTGGCGTGCCAACTAGTACCACAGGCAACAATTTGAATGAACTCAAGGTCAGCGAGAACCGCAGGTGCCAACCCTAGTTGCACCGGACTATAGGGCGCTTGCGGCTCCCACTCAGGGCGCAGATACACCTCTAAACAAGTGCGCACCACACCGGGTTGCTCATAGATTTCCTTGAGCATATAGTGCTTAAAGCCCTGTTTCTCCACCATGACGGGGTTCCAGTTCAGGGTGCGAGGGGTTTTGCGCAGACGCTGGCCAGCAAAGTCATAGACTTCAACCCCAGTGGGGGTCAATCGCGCCAGTTCACCATTTTCTAGGGGCAGTACCGCGCGAGTATAGGGAATAATGGCGGGAGTATCGGAGGCGCAGAAAAACTCCCCTTGGCCAAAGCCAATGACGAGGGGAGCTTGCTGCCGCGCCACAATCAGTTCATCGGGATAGTCGGCGCAAACAACGGCGATCGCAAACGCCCCTTCTAACTCTTGCACGGCCTTCTGTACCGCCTCCAGCAACCCATTGGGCTGAGGAGTGGCAGGKAAATACTCCGAAATTAAATGGGGAATAACTTCTGTGTCGGTTTCCGAGCGAAAGAGGTGCCCTCGCTCCTGCAACTGTTGCCGCAATTCGCGGTAATTTTCAATGATGCCGTTTTGCACCACCGCAAGGCGATCGCGACTATCCCGATGGGGGTGAGCGTTGTGCTCCTCTGGTTTGCCATGGGTTGCCCAGCGGGTGTGGCCAATGCCAACATGAGCCAGAATTTCGAGTTGCTGAACTTTTTCCGCAAGATTGTGGAGCTTACCCTTGGCGCGCACACATAGAAGTTCACCTTCACTAAGGGTGGCAATGCCCGCCGAATCGTAGCCACGATATTCGAGCTTTTGCAAGCCCTGTAGCAGCACCTCCGCTGCCCGCTGTGGACCGATGTAGCCAACAATGCCACACATAGCAAACCTCTCTATGAGTTGTGAGGACGTTAACGACGGGTGGCAAACTGCGGGAGTTCCACCTGCGGACGTTTCAAGGGGAGCGATGTCCGGGTACGAAATCGCTGTTGGGTAAACTCAGCCTGCCATGGCTGGATACCAATGGGTTCGACAGCGCGACGCGGAACCCGAGGAACCGATGCCGAGTGTATTTTTGCAGCCCGTAAATGACCTAAATGATTTATCACGGGCGACTGCGAACTGGTACGCCACGATTGCTCGATCTGACTGCGGGAGTTGGCGATCGCCCGCCACTCCTGCTCATCCATCGTCCACTCCATTTTGCGCCACTCACTCATCACCACACACCTACGCCAATGACGTATAAAAATGTTTTGTTTTACGAACTAGGTTATCGGATTTTTAACAAAACGCAAGCCTTGGCTAAAAATTGTCATAGGATGCCTAACGGACAGCCTGCAAACCCTGCCAAGCGCTGTGTTGAGAATTACGCGGAGGCCCTGCCCTCCATGCGATTCCGATAGCCTTCAAGACACTTCACATAGTGTCCTAGGCCAGCGATATTGAGGCGATAGCTACGGGGGTGAGCAATCAGGTAGGCCGTGCTAGTAAAAATTTGCTCGAGTTCCACCAATCCATTTTCCTTGAGAGTGCGCCCGGTGGACACCAGATCCACAATGGCCTCCGCCATGCCGGTCAGCGGTCCAAGTTCCACAGAACCGTAGAGGGGCACAATATCCACTGGTACATCTAACTCTTGGAAAAAGGCATTGGCGCAGCGAACAAATTTTGAAGCCACCCGGCAATGGGGCGGTAAATCACGGGCACTGCGATAAGGGCTAGTGGCCTTCACAGCCACCGATAGGCGGCATCGCCCAAAACCCAGATCTGCTAATTGGGCAACATGGGGAGTTTTCTCCCGCAGAACATCGTAACCCACAATACCCAACTGCGCTTGACCGTACTGCACATACACCGGCACATCTTGGGCACGTACTAGCAAGGCACGCGCCACACCATCGCGGGAAACGACCTGTAGCTGACGATTATCCGGTTCTAACAGCGCATCAAAATTTAAGCCCACCTGCTGAAAGTAGGCAATGCTCTCTTTTAAGAGAGCACCTTTGGGCAGAGCAATCGTTAACATCCGCTAACCATCATCACGTTCAAAGGCAGCAAATACGATGGGAGGTACAATCAAGGCCTCTATGCCGTCTAGAGAACGCCACAGAGAAATGAAGTACCATAGTCCTGCCGCACATCTAGATCAATTGCAGCATAGCAGGTTGGGGCATCCCTGCTTCAAGCTCTGCAAAACGGGCGACCGAAATTCTCTGGCACTGAGCATCTATGCTGTACCCTTCGTCACTATGAACCGCTCTGCCCCTAGTAGGCCACCATACCCATGCGCCATAAAGTCTAGTGAATGAAAACCTAGTGAATGCGTCGGTGTAGTCTGCTCTCTGTATCCCTAGTATTTCAGTCCTGTAGTGGCTTAACAAACCTCAATGAGCCTTGTATGTAAAAACTGCCTTAAGTTACAGTGTTAAGAGCAAGAAAATTTCTTCAATTATGAAGAGTGAACTCAAAATATTTTGGGGGCACTATAACCTTTTAAGTATCTTTACTCTATGATAGTGTTATGTTTTCGATGCCTTTTGTCATTGACTATAGAGACTGCGCGTTGAATACTTGATATTAGAGAGACTTTTCGATGGAACAGGTAGATATATTGCTTATTGAAACCTTTAGTTACTGTCCACATTTAGAAACAGCTGGCGAGATATCGCTCGATTTTCATGAAAAAGGATTTGAAGTTGTATTCTCATTTATTTTGTTCGATAATATTTTAGACTATTCTCCTTCAATAATTAGAAGGACTTTGTTATTTCAGCGCCGAATATACCGAGTTAAAGCGCTCATTAACAAATTAAATAGTAGTGGCCTTTATAAAACAGAAATTTTTACACCTCAAAGACATCAAGTCCAACTCATTTTTAATCAAATTAGGCCTTCATTGGATGCAGCTAATAATATTGAAGAAATAAAATTAATTTGTTATGATAGCATAAAAATCGGCATGGCAGTGGCCAGTTCCTATATATCATTAATGGGTGATCCATTTCCAAGTATTAATAAGAAAATTATTGCTAGGCTATTCAAGGCAGCCATTGCAACTTACTTAGGAACACAGCAATTAATTGAAAAGTTTAAACCATTGACAGTAATAACTTTTAATGGTAGATTCGCAACTTCAAAACCAATCATAGATGTTTGCAAAAACAATGATATACGGATTATGTACCATGAAAGAGGAGCCAATGAAACAAAGTATTTTTTAGATTATTGCTCGCCTCATTCTTTTATATGTCATAGAAAGAATATGAATCTTCTTTGGCAAAGTGATGCACCAGAAGATAAAGTAGCTATTGCAAAGTCATATTTTGAACGTAAAATATCTGGAGAAGGAATAGGGTGGGTTTCTTTTACTAGAAATCAAGTTAAAAACCTAATTCCAGAACAAAGAAAACTTAAGCGATGGACATACTTTAGCTCTAGTGATGATGAATATGCTGCTGTTGAAGATGCGATTGAGCATCCACTATTTGAGTCACAATTTGAAGCAATTAAATGGTTAATCTCTTTTGTAGATAAAATAGATAATACTGAATTATTAATTAGAGTTCATCCCCATAAGAAACTGAAGTCTCAAAGATTAAGACGTTGGTGGGAAGATCTAGCAGGTAAAAATGTTACTGTAATTGCAAGTGATTCGCCAATAGATTCCTATGCACTGGCAAACAGCTCTGATTTAGTTATTGTTTACGGATCTACAATTGGCGCTGAAGCTGCATATTTAGGTAAACCTGTGATTGTTCTGGGAGATGCTATTTACAGGAATTTAGGATGTGTTTATGAACCATCATCAATTACAGAACTAGAAGAGCTTTTATCTCAAGATAGTCTTTCGGCTAAACCTAAAGAAGCAACTTACCCTTTTGGTTATTACAATTTGAATTATGGAAAAAATTTTCAATACTACAAGCCAGAAAACTTATTTTTTGGCAAATTTTTGGGAACTTATCTTAGTTACTATCCGCCTTTAATTCAACCTTTGCACAATTTGGAAATAAAAATCAAAAAAATAATCTTGTCCCGCTTTAGTAAGTCAAAATAGCAGGAAATTCTTGAAACTATGAAAGCACCAGTTTTATTCCTTATTTTCAAACGTCCTGACACTACACGCCGAGTCTTTGAGGCTATCCGGCGGGCACAGCCTCCAAAGCTTTATGTCGCTGCTGATGGCCCGCGCACAAATAAGCTAGGTGAAGCCGAACGCTGTGCAGAAGTGCGATGCATTGCTACGTCAGTTGATTGGCCGTGTGAGGTAAAAACCCTGTTTCGTGAAAAAAACCTAGGCTGCAAGCGAGCAGTAAGCGACGCAATTACTTGGTTCTTTGAATATGAAGAGCAGGGAATCATTCTTGAGGACGATTGCCTACCTCATCCAGATTTTTTTCATTTCTGTGATGTGCTTCTCGAATACTATGCTAGTGATGAACGTGTTTTTGTTATTACTGGCAACAACTTCCAGGATGGGCAAAAACGCGGTAACGCCTCATATTACTTCTCCAAGTATAATCACTGCTGGGGATGGGCAAGCTGGCGACGTGCTTGGAAGCATTATCAAGAGGATATTCCGTTTTACCCCAATTGGGTTGTATCGCCTGAATGGTTCGCTCTTAATCCAGATCCAGTTGAGCGCTACTACTGGTCAAAGATATTTGAATCTTGTTATGCTGGTAAAGTCCACACTATTTGGGATTTTTCTTGGACGGCGAGTGTTTGGTATCAGAATGGTCTAACGGCTACCCCGAACGTCAATTTGGTTAGCAACATAGGCTTCGGAGCAGACGCCACACACACAAAGAGAGCCAAAAGCCCCCTTGCAAATAAGCAGACGTTCGAGTTGGGTAAGTTGGTACATACAGATGGCGTGCACCAAGATACCGAAGCAGACCGCTATGTGTTCGAGCATGTTTTTGGTGGGCGATTCATGCGTTTTCCTTGGTCAATKTTATACCTMCCCCGCCGCATTGCAGGAAGCATTTATCGACGCTTGCAAGGGAGTGTAGCGTGAATCAAGCCACAAAAAGTTGCCTGTGGCAATATCCAGATAGGATCTGTATTGGCCGAAGCTGGATTCGCAGACATCGTGGATTGCACATCCGAATACCAGCCAGTTTTAAGGCTTCCCGTTCTATCCGCTCGATCTGGATGCGTGCGGTCATTTGCGCAAGGGAGCTGAGTCGATGTATATCGAGGCACGTAAATCTGGTGGTGATTACTGAAGCACGAGTATGATCTCACTACTAACTGGTAAAGATGAAGCGCGGGTTATCAAGCGGTTGAGTTCACTAGAGATAGCCCAAAAGTGGCAAGCCACCTTGGGAATCGATGTTGGCGATAATTTCCGGCGCTTGGGTACGATTGAGTATCTACAATGCAATGCGACCGGATTTTGCTGGTACAGTCCATTGAAGGCAGCGGGGGAAGCAGATCTATACGAACAACTTGAGAAGTTTGAGTGGTATTACATGAAGGACAAGTGGGAATTCCATTTGGCTGTTGACTTACTCCGGGGAGCAAAATCTATCTTAGAGGTTGGGGTTGGGGTTGGCAGTTTTCTTGAAGCTGCTCGAAGCGCTGGTTTCGATATTGAAGGGGTGGAGCTGAACCCTAAGGCAGCAAGGCGGGCACGTGCACGCGGTTTTACGGTTTACGAATTAATGCTTGAGGAACTCAGCAAAGTGACACTAAAACGCTTTGATGCGATTTGTTCTTTTCAAGTATTAGAGCACATTCCCAATCCAATGAGTTTTCTTAATGGAATGCTAAGTCTGCTCAAGCCTGGGGGCAAGCTTATCCTTTCGGTTCCTAATGCAGCAGTAATGCGTAAAGTTGACCCAGATAACGAGGATTTGCTCAACCAACCACCGCATCATATGAGCCATTGGGATGAGAAAGTATTTCGCTCACTCGAACACTTATTGCCACTCAGGGTTATCTCTGCACATTGCGAACCATTGGCCAGTTATCACATTAGCTGGATGTTGAATGGATATCTGAGAAGCGTGCTGGCACCTCTTGGTAGCACTTTACCTCGTCTATTGATTAATCGTTACACGACCTTCCCTTTGCAGTTAACTTTGCGCATGGGCTTACGTAGGCTGCTACCTGGTCATACTCTGCTTGTTGAATTCAAATACCAACCATAAGCATGCACGTCTTCCACCTCAACCACTCAGACATCGTTGGTGGAGCTGCTCGTGCTGCCTATCGTATCCACTGTGCTTTGCGCACGGCAGACGTGGATTCTAGGTTAATGACTGATGTTGCTATATCTGGGGATTGGACAGTTCAAGCACCAAACAGCAAAATTACCAAGGCATGGGTGGTGCTGCGACCTCATCTGGGTAGTTTAGCCACCCGCCTGTTGCGCACCGACAACCCAGTTCTTCATTCCCCATCCATCTTTCCTTCCGGTCGGTTACGGCGCTTAAACACCTGTGAGGCAGATCTAGTGCACTTGCACTGGGTACAAAATGAAATGCTTTCAGTGGCTGACATTGGCCGCTTGCAAAAACCTCTGGTCTGGACGCTTCATGATATGTGGGCATTTTGCGGGGCAGAGCACTACGCAGAAGATCGGCGCTGGCAAGAGGGCTATCGCGCCAATAATCGTCCAGCCTATGAACGCGGCGTTGACCTCAATCGCTGGACATGGGAGCGTAAACGCAAACACTGGAAACATCCCATCCAAATCGTGACCCCTAGTCAGTGGCTGGCGGCGTGTGTCCGTCAGAGTGCTTTGATGCACGATTGGCCAGTTACTGTGATTCCTAACCCCATCGATACGGAAGCTTGGCAGCCGCTAAACCGTGAGTTGGCACGTAAGCTACTCAACTTACCGACGGAGGTACCCTTAGTGCTATTTGGGGCGATAGGGGGCACTCGTGATCCGCGCAAGGGGTTTGACCTATTGCAGGCGGCGTTGCAGTCTCTACAGGTTAACGTGTCTGGGTTAGAGCTGCTTGTTTTTGGTGAACGTCAGCCACAACAACCGCCAGACCTTGGGTTTCCTATCCATTATGCAGGACACCTCTACGATGATGTTAGTTTGCAAATATTGTATAGTGCCGCGGATGTAATGGTTGTTCCGTCCCGTCAGGATAACCTACCCAATACAGCTATTGAAGCGATTGCATGTGGTACACCTGTTGTCGCCTTTGCGGTTGGTGGCTTACCAGATATTGTGACTCATCAGCAAACGGGTTATTTGGCCACTCCTTTTGACGCGGCTGATTTGGCTCACGGCATTCAATGGGTGATTGAGGACTCGTATCATCACGCTCAACTTTGCGCAAATGCCCGGGCGTTTGCAGTTCGGGAGTTTGCCTATCCGGTGGTAGCAAAGCAGTACCTTGCGGTGTATGAGGAGGTGCTAGCGCGGCATCGTACTCAACCTCGGCCTGCTTAAGGTTCTAAATGCGTTGCTTGCGGCGATTTACTGTGGCTGGTGAGAAGCCGCGATTTTTGGTAATATAAATTAACAATTACAACTGCTAAAATTTAGCACCGCCATGACTGCCACGCTTACTCCTAACGTGACCCTACAACAACGAACAACGGCGATCGCCCAGCGGTTAGGCATTCGCAAATTTGATCTAGGCGGTGCCCACGTTGATGAAGTGAGCGTTCAGGTGCAGCAAGGGGAGCCGAAGCAAGTCAAGGCATCCCAGCGATCTGGCATTACGGTGCGGGTCTGGAATGCTGCAGGTCGCTTGGGGGTCACCAGTACTACCCAATTGGATGATCAGGGGCTAGAAACGGCTCTAGGCATGGCGCTGGAAGCCAGCGAGTTTGGTGTAGATGAGCATATTCCAGACTTTAGCCCACTGGCAACGGCACCCCTTGCGGAACTATCGCTGCCAGAGGCACAGCCCCTCGCCCCTGCCAAAATGCTTTTGGATCACCTGATTGCTGCTGAGCAGGAACTTCTTGGCCGCCACCCGGCGATCGCCAGTGTGCCCTACAACGGCCTTAGCCAGCGATGCACAGAGCGGTTTTATCTCAACAGCGATGGCGCCAATCGCCAGCAACGCACTACAACGACGACTCTCTACCTTTACAGCAAAACCGAGGAAGCAGGTCGTAAGCCCCGTAGCGCTGGTGCCATGCGCCTCAGCGCCGATCTCGAGCAATTAGATATTAACGGCTGCATTGAAGAAGTGGCGGACAAAACCATTCGTCATCTTGACTATGCCCCTATTCCATCGGGGCAGTACCCAGTGCTTTTTTCGCCTCAAGCCTTTTTGAGTTTGCTCAATGCCTTTTCTAACCTATTCAATGCTCAAAATATCCTTGATCGTCAAAGCCTGTCGAGTCCTGATTCTCTCCACCAGGCGATCGCTGCGCCACTGCTAACGATTTACGACGATGCCCGCCACCCCCACAATATTGGTCAACCGTTATTTGATGGGGAAGGAACCCCCACTCGCCGCATTCCTTTAATTGAAGCAGGTTGCCTTACGGGGCTATACCACAGCGCGGGCACGGCGGTTCGCTTTGGCTGCCAACCGACAGGTCATGCCAATCTAGGCGCTAAAGTCACCGTCAGTGGCTATTTTTACGATGTGCTGCCGGGTCAGACAACGGCGGCTCAGTACCGGCGCGATCGCGCCGATGGCGTTGTCTGGATTGATGAACTCCATGCCCTGCACGCCGGGGTCAAAGCTCTTCAAGGCTCGTTTTCCTTACCCTTTGATGGGTGGCTCCTACGGAATGGAGACGCGATTAGCATTGAATCTGCCACAGTTGCTGGGGACATTCGCACCCTGCTGCACCAGATTCTTTACCTTGCGCCAGAGCCAGCATTTACCCCCTATGGAATGTGCCCTGAGGTCTGGGTTGCTCCCTTGGCGATTACTGGTGAGTGACGCACTTTTGGCGTTGCTGAATAGACCTATGATTTTCGGGTTTGAGTCTTTTGCCGCCCTCTCCCAAAGGAGAGGGAACAAGAATCTTGGCTCCCTTCTCCCCAAGGAGAAGGGTTGGGGATGGGGGCAATTCATAGCCACATTCAGCAATGCCTCAAACAGAATAAAACCTATCGCGGTTAGCTGGCATTACTCTTTACCAAAAAAACGCCGTAAAGCCTCTGCCTTCAGGCATGGGGATATAAGGCGCATGTTGTGTTATCGAAAATTTTGGGTCTAAAAACTCGTCTTTTAGAGTGGTTTTAGTTTAAACTAAAACCAGAGGTAAGGGTAATCAACCTCTCTAAAAACCCAATAGCCTAACGGCTAGAAAACAACCTAAGTTTTTTTTGGTTGGTTTAACAGTACCTTTGGGCAAAAGGGAACTGCCCCGCAAGGGGGAACGCTTGGGGAGATAAGCACCGCTGTCGTAGCAGGGCAACCTGATGCGATAAGTGCTGTCGCAGAACCAAGAACAAGAATCCCCTGCCTTTAGGCATGGGGAGTATGTCAAAAGGTTTTGCAACAACTGCTAGAAACCATTCTGAGGAATTCACGCAATCGCTTTCGTCGCGTTGTCCTGGTCGAGTATCCCCGTAGGGGTCTATGGGCAGTAGCCTTTGTCACTGGTACCATTAATGAATCCTTAGAAACACCCTTTTCAGAGCCAATGCTCAGTCTATTTGTGCCCTCCTCCCCCAACCCCACAACAGGCTGGTACGTCATTGCCAGTGAGCGCGAGGTGCAGGACTTAAACATTTCCATTGAAGATGCCTTTAAGCTGATCATCTCCGGCGGCATTGTTACGCCGGAGACACCCCTGCCGCAGTCCTTGACCCCTGCATCATTGCCCCTATCATGAACAGCTCGACCCGCATCGCTAAGTACTCGAGCGCAGAGCTACCGTCAATTAAGCCAACATCAATGCTGAGGAACAACTAATGATAACTGCTCGCCGTGTTGCCCGTGAATTAGCCTTGCTCAGTGCAGCGCAGCTCCTGCGCCAACCCAAGCAACTTAGCGATACTGACTGCCGTAGCTTGATTTTAATGGCCGTGCGTACCCTCGCCAGCGATGTGCGCGATACCTTAGAGCAGGCGGGGAGTGAGCTAAGTGACAGTCAACGGCTGTTACACCACAGTGAATTACAACTTCCCCACCTTGAAAAGGCACAGTCCCTGCTGCAAGAGGCCTTACAACAGGCAGAACGCTGTATTAATCGTGTGGGTGCCGCCTTAGATTTACCGGAAATTCTCTACTTTGCCCACCAAGAAGAGGTGCAAGCCTACGCCATAGGCATTTTGCAGCACCTCCATCGCCACCAAGCAGAAATTGAACAACACCTAGGCGCAGCCATGGTCGATTGGCACGTGGATCGGCTGACACAGTTAGACCGTTACATTATTGAAATTGCCATGACTGAAATGGCCTACTTAGGTGTGGCCAAACAAGTTGCGATTAACGAAGCCGTTGAAATGGCCAAACGCTACAGCGACGAAGGCAGTCATCGATTTATCAATGGTGTGTTGCACCGTATCAGCGAACTCAGTGCACGCGGGGTTGCACAATCCCCCCAATCATAAAGCCTCGGTCACAGCACTAGCAGACATTGTAAAATGAGAAACGACAAGGTCGTTGAAAGACTGGCTAAGCCTTAAGAGTTGAGTTTGTGCTGGTTGATAAAAGGTAGCTCCATCAATGTCTGCTTATACTGAATCCCTCAAACGCTCTCTTTTTCTGACAATCCTTGCGCTCATTGTATCATTGACCATTTCTTTCTTGGTGGCAATCTAGAATAAAACCCTAATCCATTTATAATCATCTATTCATGTGAGTTGAGTGAGCCATGGTTGCCCGTTCTGTAACGACTGCGCCACCCCCCTTGCCCCTTTGGGTGATGTTCCGCCTCGGTTTATTTCAGCTGGGACTGGGGATGATGTCTATCTTGGTTTTGGGGGTGCTCAACCGCATCATGATTAAAGAGCTGGCCGTGCCAGCGACCTTGGTGACGCTTACGATCGCGATGCATCAATTTGTGTCTCCGGTGCGGGTATGGTTTGGTCAACTCTCGGATGCCCACCCCATTGGCGGGCAGCATCGCACAGGGTATATTTGGGGCGGTGCTGTTGCCTTTACCTTGGTGGCCTACACCATTGTGCAGGTCATTTGGCAGGTGGGGGAAAGCCTTAGCCGGTCGGGCTGGAATGGGGTCACGCAGGCATGGATTGCACTCTTGGGAGTGCTGTTTGCCGCCTACGGCATTTGCGTCAGCAGTAGCTCTACACCGTTTGCAGCACTGCTTGTGGATGTCTCTGAGGAAGACAACCGAGGCAAGCTGGTGGGGATTGTCTGGTCGATGTTAACGGTGGGGATTGTTGTGGGTGCCATCCTCAGTGGTGTGCTCTTGCAGCAGTTGGAGATCGACACCCCGATCGCACTGTTGCGCAGCAGCGTGAATCAGCTTTTTTTGACGGTGCTGGGGGTGGTGTTACTCTTGGCGATCGCCGGCACGTGGGGGGTAGAAGCCAAGTACTCCCGCTATGCTGTGCGCACAACCCACCCACAACGCACTGAACATATTACCTTGGGGCGCGCCCTTAAAATTCTGACTGCCAACTCGCAAACGTGGCTCTTTTTTATATTCTTGGTTCTGATGACCTTGAGTTTATTTATCCAAGAGCCTGTTTTGGAACCGTTTGGGGGTGAAGTGTTTGGCATGACCATTGCCGAAACAACGCGCCTCAATGCCTATTGGGGGGTGGGAACCCTCGTTGGTCTCAGTTTGACCGGCTTTTTGATTGTGCCTCGTTTGGGCAAAATTGCAACTACGAAATACGGCTGCTTAGGGGTGGCTGTGATGTTTTTACTCTTGATTGTGGCGGGGGTAACCCAGCAGGCATGGCTCTTTAAGCTGGAGTTATTTCTCTTTGGCATTACCGCAGGAATTACCACCACAGGCGCTCTAAGCTTGATGTTGGATTTAACGGTTGCGGAAACAGCAGGAACCTTTATTGGTGCATGGGGGCTCGCTCAAGCGATTGCGCGGGGATCGGCAACAGTGCTGGGTGGTGCGGCTCTGGATATCGGGCGGCAGCTATTTGGGGTCCCCATTTTGGCCTATAGCCTTGTATTTTGCTTGCCAATGGTGGGCATGGTTCTAGCCATTTGCTTGCTGCAACGGGTGGATGTCAGCCAATTTCAACAGCAGTCTCAACGGGCGATCGCCAGCGTCTTGGCAGAAGACCTAGATTAACGCTTGCTACCACCGGCCGGGGGGATGGCGCGTGTCCTAGTAGCGACCAAAAAAGGAAAAATCCCGCTTACCAAAGTGGGTTACATTGGCAATATTAAAGTGCTCAAGACAATTTACAAGCCACCGCACCTTGCCACGACTAAAGGATTGGTAGTGATTAAATAAAATGGCAAAGCGTTTCTCGAGGTAAGGCTTGACCTTTTTGCTCACAAGAACCACTTTCAGCAGTAAGCCAATAGTGGCCGCGGTACCAATATTATTCAACAGGTCAATAAAGACCAAATGATTTGGGTTTTGGGCACTATCCACCACCAAATAGTTCAATGTTTGGCTACAGGTACGCACAATCGTGAACTCATTAACGGGCTGTGGCTGCTGAAACGCTGGTAACGTATCGAGATATTGGTGAAATTTTTGGCGAAAGCGACCGCGCCCGACATCAGGGATAGTATCCGTCAAGTAGTGAAAAAATGCATCCCGAAAATCACGGGTCGATTTTAACCGCTGTAGCCGGTGCTCAAAGTGATTGGCTAAGTCGCGATAGGTATGCCGCTGATCAATTTTGCCAACAAAGTGCTGTACAGAGGCTTTCACCTCTTCAGGGGTAAGTAGGGTTGGGTTCTTAACTGTTGGCGTATTGACATGACCTTGGGCACGCCGAAACTCGCTAGTAAGGTACTGGCTGAGATTCAGTTCAAATTGCTGTACTGCTTGGTGTTGGTAATGTTGGATATGCCGCAGTTCTTCCGGTGAAGTTTCATCCCCAACCAAGCAATGATTGTACAAGTAGGGATAGCGACGAATCAGTGTTGAAAGGGGGCGATCGCTATTTTTGAGAATTTGGGAAGTATCCTGAGCATCTTCGCGCAGAAACTGAACCATTCGTTGGAGTTTCTGAAAGGCTTCGCTGTTTAAGTAGTCTTTGAGCAGCAGACGCAGTTTGCGCACAATGGGGGCACGGCTGAGGCCGCCCGCAGGCATCGAGACTTGGGTTTCGAGAATCGCCAGAAAATCGGGCACGGCACCTTGTAACAAGGGTCGCGATTGCCAGCGGTTAATTAAGATGTGGCAGCAACGGTTAACAAAAGGACGAAAATTCTGGGAGGCATTACTACTGGTGACAATCCGATCCATCGCCTCTTGAACGTGGCGCTCGGGGTAGGTGTAACCCATGATAAAAAGTGCACGAAACCGCTCAATCACCTGCTGCGGCTGTTCCTGTTGTACACACGCCAACAGATGATCGTAGATTAGTTGATAGTCGTTTGCTTTAACCGACGTATTCATGATGGTGACGCGCTCCTAAGCAGCAGTACCAAGACAGTGCAGGAACACGGGCGGCATACTTATTGACTTACCTAAGCATAATAGGGGCTGAGACTAGCACCGCTAGTGATCTGAACCACCGATTGACTGTGACCTTGATCACTTTTAATCACTTTTAGGAATTAGGAACGTCTGCACATTGAACCAATCTATTCCTCCTGTTCCTTAAGTTTTTCTCTATTATGGAGCATCTCACCCCTAGGCGTGATCGAAGCATTTTGTGCAAGTTGCCGCAATCGCGGTCACACCTTAGTTAGCTATCAAGCGGGGGCGTTGCTTTTCGGGTTTGAGTCTTTTGCCGCCCTCACCCTAGCCCTCTCCCAAAGGAGAGGGAACAAGACTCTTAGCTCCCTTCTCCCCAAGAAGAAGGGTTGGGGATGAGGGAATTCATAGCCACAGTCAGCAACACCTAAGCGGGCAGCGCCGCGCCTACAAGTCGCCTGCAAGTATAGTAGTAGTTTTTAGGATAATAGGGGTGCCTTGGATAAACATGCACCCACTTGTGAATAAAATCCGCACCTATACGCTATAATCCTTGGGAATTCTTTTGGCTGTGAGAGTGAATTATGCGAACCTCGACCGCAACACTGCCGACAACAGATCAGACAACAGATCAAGCGTACCTAAAGATTCAAGGAGGGTATCGGCTATCGGGCGAGGTAAAAATTAGTGGTGCCAAAAACTCTGCCTTGGTACTGATGGCGGGGGCTTTACTGGCTGCGGATACAACCATTTTGCACGCTGTCCCCGACTTGGCAGATATTCGCCGCCTTGAGGAAATTTTACAAGCCCTCGGGGTTAAGGTACAACGGCTAGGGGCAGAAACAATTGCCATTGATGCCACAGACCTGAATACGAACGATCCCCCCTATCGCCTTGTGAGCCAGCTCCGTGCTAGCTTTTTTGCTATTGGTGCGTTGGTGGCACGACTAGGAATTGCACGAGTGCCTCTGCCCGGTGGCTGCGCTATTGGGGCGCGTCCTGTGGAGTTGCACGTGCGCGGTTTGCAAGCGTTGGGTGCAGAGGTCACCATTGATCATGGTGTGGTCACCGCCAGTGCAAGCAAACTCAAGGGAGCACGGATTTATCTTGACTATCCGAGTGTGGGTGCCACCGAGACATTAATGATGGCTGCCACCCTTGCAGACGGGGAAACCACCATTGAGAATGCAGCCCAAGAGCCGGAAGTAGTTGATCTAGCTAACTTCTGCAATGCCATGGGTGCAAAAATTTATGGCGCTGGCACAAATTCAATTACTATTGTTGGTGTCGATCGCCTTCATGGTACCGAGTATCAAATCATTCCCGATCGCATTGAAGCGGGTACCTTCTTGCTTGCGGCGGCAGTGACACACTCTGCCATTACCTTGGCACCGGTTATTCCTGCTCACCTGACCGCAGTAGTGGCCAAACTTGAAGACATGGGGGGCGTGATTACGTTTCCCGATCCCACTCGGGTTCACTTTTCACCGGCTCATCGCTATCGGGCTACGGATATTGAAACCCTACCTTACCCGGGATTCCCAACGGATATGCAAGCTCTTTTTATGAGTTTGCTGGCCATCAGTGAAGGGAACAGTTTAGTCAGCGAAACGGTGTTTGAAAATCGTTTTGGCCATGTTGCTGAGCTAAACCGGATGGGTGCCGATATTCGTGTCAAGGGTAACCATGCAGCAGTGCGGGGCGTTCCCTTTCTGTCGGGGGCACCAGTAACGGGTACAGATTTACGCGCCACAGCAGCTTTAGTGATTGCCGGCTTGGCGGCTCACGGCGAATCCCAAGTCTATGGGTTGCAGCATCTAGATCGCGGCTACTGGCAACTCGAGGCTAAGCTCCGTGGGTTGGGCGCACACTTAGAGCGCTGTGTCCCCATTGCGCCAAAGGGTTAAAATAATCACGAATGACCCTGTTTGGAATGTGGATGGATGGCATCACTCATTGATTGGGACTATTTAGCAGCACTATCAGGGGGCGATCGCGACTTTGAGCAAGAACTCTTACAAACTTTTGTTGAAGATGCCCAACTCCGCCTAGCCTCCCTAGCGGCCGCAGTGGCTAGCGGCAATTTGGATCAGGTGAAGCGCGATGCCCACCACCTCAAAGGATCAAGCGGAAATGTTGGTGTGACCGCCATCCAAAACATTGCCGCTCAACTGGAGCAACAGACGACCTTAGCGGCGGCACAACCCCTTGTAGATGAACTCCAGCAACTCTATCAGGCTGTTGTGAGCGAAGTAGCGGCTTAGTATCCATGAACTGGACCCCACCCGATAGTTTGGCCACAGCGATCGCCCAAGCACAGCAAGCCACCACCCATGCCTTGGCAGACGGTAAGACGCGTCTTCAAATTGAGGTGGTGTTACCAGATCTCAGCCCAATGGCTCTTGCGCACGATTACCTACCTCTCTTTAGCGAGTTAGGCGCGGATCTCAAGGTTTTTTTTGCGGATGCTGGGGCGGCTGCCTTAGCACGTCGTGAATGGGGGAATCCTAGCTATAGTGTTCGGGGGGTCAATGAGTTGATAACGCCCGTCGCACCGAGCGATCGCGCCGTGATCATTGTTGCGCCTACCCCGGTGGAAGTGACCACGATCGAGCAAATGTGTTTAACTGCGGGCGATCGCCCCTTTATTTTGCTGAATCCAAAGTTACAGGATGTGGCAGTCGTGGGGATTGGCTATGCGGGACGACAACTGCGAGAGCGGTTTTTGAATACACTGGAACTTTGCTACTATCTGCGCCCCCTAGCAGAAGAAATAATTCTGTGGCGGTGTTACCCCCAACCATGGCAGATTTGGCAGTACAGCCCCCTAGGCTCCACCTGCCTAGCTGAATTTGACCAACGTCCTAGTGGCGAGGCCATTGAACGTGCCCTAGCTGCTCAACGTGGCCGCTCCGGTGAAGGTTTTGTTAGTCGGTTGAGACGATTTTTGCGAGCACTACAAACGTGAGGCGGCTCGTGTGCATGGGAATTACCGAAAAGCGCCATAAAGCCCCTAGCTTTAGCAATGGGGATATAAGGCGCAAGCTGTTTTATCTGCCCCAATAGACTCATGCTAGTTAGAGAAGCCAAGCTAAAGGGGACACAGGCGTCATATCAAGCTCTAGATGAAGTCATCCGTACGGCACAGTTTATAAGCGAAAACCGCTGCCCACAGCTCGCCCATCATATTCGTGGCGTGTCTGGGTTTTGGTCATGAATTAGGCTCCTAATTAGCAACTTTTTCCTTTTTCTTGGCGGCGCTTTTGGCTTTCTTGGCTGCTTTCTCCTCTGGGCTAGCCCGCAGATCAGCTAGTTTCCGCTCTAGGGCACGCAGGGCAGCGGCTCTGGCTTGGTAGTTACGAATGGATGCAATCGACTCGGTAAAGGCATTGCGGGCAGCGGTTTGCACCGTCTGCATCCATGCGGGCAATTCTTTGAAGCCGTAGCGGGTGATGCCATCGGCTCCGGTTTGGCTGTCTCGGGGGAGGGCATCGAGCAGGTTTAGAAAGGCGCGATCGAGGGTCGCCCAGTAGCGAGATTCCCCATCGAGGGCACTGGCCAAACTACCTGCCTCCCCATACTGGAGGACGTCTGCTAGGGCGAAGTAGGGGCTACCCTTGAAGGAGCGGAAGATTTGTTGATGTTCTTCGGCGATCGCGATCGCTTTCTTCAGCACCGTCGCCAATTCTGTATCCGTCACATATTGAATGGGTGCAGAAAACTGTTCCCAACTCCAGCCTAAAGGCTTGGCCTTATCGGCACTGAGGCCAGAAATTTGGAAGGTCACGACATCATCAGCCAAGTCCTCTGCTTTCAGATCAGCGAGCCAATCCACAATGCGGGGGCGATGTTGCGTTTCTGCCGTGAGTAAAAACGCATCCGCATTGCGCCACAACTGCTTACTGAGAGACAACCGCACGGGCTTGTTGTCACGGTAGGCAACTCCACATTCCCACTGCTGGGGTGAGACCTTATCGGGCAAAGCATTTCCCATCGTGATTGCCAACTGGCTGACCTTACCGTTTTGGGCAAACAGCCGTAATCGTCGCCACGGAAAGGTGAGGTAGCTGATGTAGCCATGGGGGGTTGCTTCCTTGGGTTTGCCGCCATAGCCCGTCTCCCAAGCGGGCAGATCCTCTCCGGTGACCACACTGGGTATTTCGGCTGTGGGGTCGTAGCGCATCAGGTTAAACAACAGGGTTTGCTTCAAGGTGCTGCCCCGCACTAAGACATTAGCAACGTTGATTGTTGGTGTATTCACTGCTGAGCGGTTACCACTGGATTGACCGACGTAAAAGGCGCGCAGGCTGGTGATATCCACACCTTGAAGTCGCACTAGCAACCGAGCGGATTGGGGTAGAGAGAGGCTATAGCCGCTCCACTCGTGCTCATGGGAAAATACCTCGGAGGTACTCATCGTATGGATAGCGTAGATGGGAACGGCTTTATCTAGCGGCAAGATTGGGTCTTGCATGAAGGGATAATCCGGGTCGAGTAGGTCAAAGCGATCGCGCCATTGGTTGAGGTAGGCGATCGCCCCCTGGCCGTTATCGTCACACGCCACCCTCATGGCTGAGCACTTGGTGCAGTTCTGCGGGCCATTCGTCGTCGCTGACCCAGCGAATCGCTAAGGCCCGGCGAACGTGGTCTGAGGCGGCAAAGGTCTGGGCTACGGCTGTTCCATTGGAGAACGCGGTAATCCGAGGGTAGGGAGCCTCTGGTAGAGGCGGAACGGGCTGATTGCACCCCGTGGCGTAGGCGGTGAGCAAGCGTTGGCGGGTGGTGGCAGGTAGGGTCGCAGAGAGGGCAATCACTGGAGAACCCAGCACCGCTGCCCATTCCAGAAATCGCTCTAGCAGGGTACTGGTGTAGAGGTCATAGGCGTGAATCTCATCCAAAATAATGGTGCGCCCGGCTAAGCCAAAGAGGCGGACGAATTGGTGGCGCGATCGCACCACCCCCATTAAGCCCTGATCCAGCGTGCCCACCCCGTAAGTACTGAGTAAGGTGCGTTTCCGCGCCGTGTGCCACTCACTGGCAAACMCCCCCCGCCCCTCCTCGTCATAGACCTGATCTAGGCGACAGACGGTTTCTTGGTACTCGCCTTTTAGTGCCGCTGCACTATGACTGAGGGTAAGGTTCACCACCTCATCGGGGTAACGCTTTTGCAAAAACGCCCGCACTCGCTCAAACATAGCGTTACTGGTGGCTTGGGTGGGCAGGCCGATGTAGAAGCCCCCTGCTTGGGTCTGGTGTTGCAGACAATCCGCGAGGTACAGCGCCACTTCCGTTTTGCCCTCCCCCGTCGAGGCTTCCACCATCACTAAACACTGCGGTGTCAGAGTCTCCGTGAGCTGCATTGCGGCATCCTAGAGAGGACGCGGATCAGTGATGAAGGAGAACAGTTCGGTAAACGCTAAAGGCTTTCCGGTTTCCAGTTGTCTCCAGCCTTGGGCTTTGAGGGCTTGCTTGGCTTTCTTGGCTAACCCTGTCTGGTACGTTTCAAATAGCTCGTCATTGGCATAGGGAAAGCCCACGTTCTCGTCAGGATTTGAGGCAATCCAGTCCGATACAGTGGTGAGGCCTGCCAAAATCATGGCGGCAGCGTTATCGCACTGATTGGGCAGATCTTCGGGAGTGAGTTGCACAAAGCCTTGAAGCTGCTGAAAAATGCTGAGGCTGTGCTGTCGCCATACGCTACGTTCATCGGTACCAGCGATCGCACTATCCAAAGCATCAATCTCTTTCTGGGCCGGGAAAAACCCGTGGTGCCCACCGACGATAGTACCGAGTTTCCGCGCCAATCGCTTGGCATGGCGCTCAGACAAATCTCGACCGACTCCAATATCAATAAGAAAATTTGGCAGCGTTGCCGCGGTTACTGTTCCATGAGGAGCATTCTGAGGTTTTTGCCGCTCACGGGGTAGAGAAGACCAGCAATCGTAAAGAGTTTCTCCCGCCAGAAGTTTGCCAACTTCACTCACTTGAAACTGAAAGGCAGGGCTGACTTTGCCCAAGTCATGGCTACCCGCCATAAAGCCACAAAATCGCACTAAAGATTCATCGTCCGGCAAGCCCAAGCCATTGGCAAGGCGCTGACGCGCAAGCGGACTGAGGTAAGTTCTGACAATTTCCATTGCTACTGCTGCTGTATCTGCCAAATGACAAATCACTGGATGGTACTTGGGTTGCCCATCCTGCCGCAGTTCTCCTTGGCCTGTCTTGGCCCAAAACTTTGGCTGACTCATTCCCCGGCCTCTTCGTTAGCATAGCGATCGCTCATGGCCTGTATCTCCTCCTTCACCATCTTCACCAACGCCGGTGGCTTCAGCACCCGTGCCCCTCTGCCATAAAACAACACCCACCGTTTCACTTCATTCAGTCCCCGCGCCACAAACCGCAGCGTTAGCGATCCATCGGCGTGTTCCTCAATTTGCTGCGTTGGATGCCAGCGGCGTTCACGAATGTAGGGCGCAGTGGGCGGATCATACCAGATAACCATTTCTTGGGGGACACCCCCCACCTCATACTGAAACACCGATGCAAAATGAGCCTCGCGGTCAAAGGTGGGGTTAACCTCAAACTGCTGATCCAGCAGCTGGATGGCCTGAATTCTGTCAACGCGGAACCAGCGCACCTCTTGCCGCTGATGGCACCAGCCCGTCAGGTAGGGATTACTGCGTGAAAAATGGAGGATGTAGGGATCGACCTCGCGCTCTGACACAGGTTTGCCGGGGGTAGCATAGCGCATCCACACCCGCCGCTTATGCTTGCATGCTTGTTCCAACGTCTGCCAAATAGTTGGGTCTAAGTAAACCTCTGCACCTGAGCGAACCATCACCGAATCAGCGACAATATTTTGTAAATCTATCCAAGTTTTTTCAGGTAAACGTTGAGCAAGCTGACGAATCGCTGACTCAAGCTGATCTCGATACGCTGAACCACTATACGATGCCAGCATTCTGGCACCTAAGGTGAGGGCAAAGAACTCTCCTTGAGATAAGGGAATAAAGGGTAAACGCCAGTTTGGATCTGTGTAGTGAAATCCTTTTTTGGCAGTCCAACTGATGGGGGCATCAAAGCGATCGCGCATAAATGCGATGTCATTACGAATTGTGCGCTCTCCCATACCAACTTCAGTTGCCAAAATTCCTGTGGTACAGCGCTTGCCTGAACGAATGAGTTCATCAATTTTGAGAAGTCGCTCTAGTTATCGAGACATAGGTCTTTGTAACTGTATGAACTTATAAAAAACTTATAGAGATAATAGCAACCCTACCCGGCAAAATAGTTGCCGCCTTAGAAGAACGCAATAAATTATGGTTAAGTTTTTTTATCAAGTTTTTTTATCGAAGTGTAGGCAAAAGGTAGCAGAGCAGGGGAGCATGTCACTTTTTGAGAGAAAAGGCGGGTCAAGGTGCCCATTCAAAAGCCTATGACTTTGTAAACTTCAACAATTTTCGGGAAAGGTTGTTAGCACGAGTGTTGAATTTGGTAAAGAAAGACAGAAAAAAGTAGCCAAGCTGCGATGATTTGGCTACAAGTAAAACAAACTATAGCGATTCTTGCGCCTGTTTTATTATCAACTGAGCAAGAGATACCTGACTACCCTCCAACGCTTGCCATGAGTTTCTCCTCTTCAGCTATGGAAATTAAGCGACCTTGGTTTTCGTAGTCAGGAATTTGATCAAAGTAGAGGTAGCGGTATATATCAGCAGCTAGCGGATCAATTTTACGGGTAACAATCTCTAAGTATTCCTCACGAGTGGGGATGCGCCCCAACAGTGCGCAGACTGCCGCCAGTTCTGCTGAGCCTAAATAGACCCTTGCCCCCTTGCCCATCCGGTTATTGAAATTGCGGGTTGAGGTAGAAAATACCGTCGTATTATCTGCAACCCGCGCTTGGTTCCCCATACACAGCGAGCAACCGGGCATTTCCATCCGTGCCCCTGCTGCTGCAAAAATACCATAGTAGCCTTCTTCCCGGAGTTGCTGCTCATCCATACGAGTGGGGGGCGCAATCCATAGGCGTACCTTGACTGCCCCTTCTCCTTCCAGCACCTTGGCAGCAGCGCGATAGTGGCCAATATTGGTCATGCAAGAGCCAATAAAGACTTCCTGAACAGGGTCACCCGCACACTCGGACAAGGTTTTAATATTGTCCGGGTCGTTCGGGGCAGCCACTAATGGCTCACGAATTTGATCAAGATCCACCTCAATCACATCAGCATACTCTGCATCTGGATCCGCCGCGAGGAGGGTGGGGTTAGCTAACCACTCTTCCATCCGTTTCACCCGCCGCAAAATTGTCCGCGGATCGCTGTATCCCCGCGCCACCATGTTTTTCAAAAGCACAATATTGGAGCGCAAGTAGGTGGCCACAGTTTCTTCGCTGAGTTTAATGGTGCAACCCGCCGCCGATCGCTCCGCGGTGGCATCGGTGAGTTCAAAGGCCTGCTCCAGTTGCAAATCTGGCAAGCCCTCCATTTCCAAAATCCGCCCAGAAAAGACGTTTTTTTTGTTTTCCTTGGCAACAGTGAGCTTACCCTGCTGAATTGCTACGTAAGGAATGGCATTGACAATATCTCGCAAGGTTACCCCCGGTTGCAACTGCCCCTTAAAGCGCACTAGCACCGATTCGGGCATATCTAGGGGCATCACCCCCAAGGCTGCGGCAAAGGCCACCAAGCCAGACCCCGCAGGGAAGGAGATCCCCAAGGGAAAGCGCGTGTGGGAGTCACCTCCGGTGCCCACCGTATCCGGCAGGAGCATCCGGTTGAGCCACGAATGGATAATGCCATCTCCCGGACGTAGGGAGACACCGCCCCGCGAGTGGATAAAGTCCGGTAGTTCTTTGTGGGTTTTGATGTCCACCGGTTTAGGATAAGCAGCGGTGTGGCAGAAGCTTTGCATGACGAGATCGGCACCAAACCCCAGACAGGCTAGCTCTTTTAGCTCGTCGCGGGTCATGGGGCCTGTGGTATCCTGAGACCCCACTGTGGTTATCACCGGCTCGCAATAGGTGCCAGGGCGGACACCGGGTAGCCCACAGGCTTTGCCAACAATTTTTTGAGCCAAGGTGTAGCCCTTCGTACTCTCTATGGGGGCAGCAGGACGGGTAAAGAGGGGGCTGGGGCCGAGTCCGAGGGCTGCTCGCGCTTTATCAGTGAGGGTGCGGCCAATCAGCAGGGGAATGCGTCCCCCCGCCCGGACTTCATCGCGCAGGGTATCGGGCTTCAGGGAAAAGGTGCTGATCACGTCACCCGCTGCATTTGTGATTTCGCCCTTGTAGGGATAAATCGTAATTACATCTCCCATGGCCATAGCGGTGACATCGCACTCAATGGGCAAGGCACCAGAGTCTTCCATGGTGTTAAAGAAGATGGGGGCAATTTTGCCACCCAAACAAACTCCCCCAGTGCGCTTGTTAGGGACGTAGGGAATATCGCGGCCAATGTGCCAAATAACCGAGTTGGTGGCAGATTTACGCGAGGAGCCTGTACCGACCACATCCCCAACGTAGGCTAGGGGGTAGCCTTTTTGTTTAAGGTCAGCAATAATCTGCAATGCGCCCGGCAAGCGGTTTTCGAGCATGACGGTGGCATGCAGGGGAATATCGGGACGGGTGGTAGCGTGGGGGGCAGGGGATAGATCATCGGTATTGGTTTCACCAGGTACCTTGAAGACGGTGACGGTAATGGCCTCTGGCAGTTCAGGACGGCGGGTAAACCAGTCGCCATTAGCCCATGATTCCATGACGTGACGGGCATGGGCATTGCCCTGCTGCATCAGGTCTTGAACATCATGGAAGGCATCATAGACCAAGAGGGTCTGACTAAGCGCCTGCGCGGCGGCGGCAGCTAATTCACTGTTTTCATGACCCAAGAGGGCAATTAGCGACTGTACGTTATAGCCCCCCAGCATTGTGCCAAGGAGTTCAACGGCAGCAATGGGTGAAATTAAGGGACTGTGGAGTTCGCCGTTGGCGATCGCCGTTAGAAAGCCTGCCTTAATGTAAGCTGCCTCATCAACCCCGGGAGGGACGCGATCGCGCAGTAGATGGATAAGATAGTCTTCTTCTCCTTGAGGAGGCTGTTGTAGTAGATCACAGACCGCTGATACCTGTGCTGCCGTTAGGGGTAGGGGTGGAATTCCAAGGGCGGCACGTTCATCAGTATGCTGGCGGTATTGATTCAGTACAGTTGTGTCCACAGTCCTGTGACCTCGATAAACGGCAAGCAGATGCCTAGGAGTCTGCTCCTTAAGAGTTTAGATCTAGATTATAAATTTGGCGACTCGCTCCTATACATTATATGGAGTGATGTGGGCGGGCTAAAACCCCTCCGCTTTAGCGAGGGGATACAGCCAACTCAGGGGGCTTTAGCCCCTAGTAAGGTCAATTACTCTTGCCCTGAGCTTCAATGTAGCGCTGAATTGTTTCGCTGCTAACATTGCCAGCCGTTGAGACAAAGTAACTGGATGTCCACATGGAC
>NZ_JAKLTV010000025.1:0-68314 GCF_022698185.1 Synechococcus sp. PCC 6717
GCTCTTCCGATCTCTTAATGCGGGTGGGGGCAGTCAAAGACCCCCTACTCACCTCAAGCATTTCTGCTATTGGGACTACGTTTATGTTTTGGTTCGTGGTTTCGCGCTTTTCAACACTAGCCAATTCGATACGCTCAACATCCTGCCATTGCTTGCAGTGGTTTAGGCTTGCCGCCAAAGCGGTAGTGACTTACTTGCCGGGATTTCTCCGTACTAGGATGTTTCTTCGCGTAGTTGATACGCCTACTTTCCACGTCTCTAGTTTAATACATAGAGAGGGCTAAAGCCCCCTGAGTTGGCTGTATCCCCTCGCTAAAGCGGAGGGGTTTTAGCCCGCCCACATCACTCCTATAATTAGGTGCGTTTACCCGTTATTCATCCAACCCCAGATCATCCTCTTCTTCATAGTCAGCGGCACTATCGCTGACAAACTCTTCAATTTCTCCCATATCGTCTAGGCTGCTCTCTAGGATGGGATCGGCTTCGTTACCATCGCGGGCAATGAACCGTCCTGTTTGCTGAAGCCATTCAAGAATCGAGCGATCAGAACGTCCCGCTGAGGTGAGATTCTTTTGCGAGATAGGCTCTTCGTACAAGGAAGGATTGTGTAGGGTCATAGAAGGCTATCGAAGACTACTGTGTTTTTAGGATTATGCACCATTGTTCATCCTAGCCTGTTCGGGGCTGATTTTGGAGCACCGCCCACAGGACGTGCAGTTCTGTGGGTGGCAACGTTGGCAGTGGCACATTCTAAGGAACCGATCTAGAGTGTAAGCGTCACTAAAGAAATCAATTCAATATTTTGTTACATGAGGGACGTTTTTATGCGGATGCAAGCCATTAGTTTTCTAAGTTTGAGTTATTTGTCCCTTGGTGTAGCAAGTACGGCGATCGCCGCACCCTACCCGCCGGAAGTGGTTTCACGGTTTACAACGGAGTGCGCAACCGCCTTAAAGGAACAGGTGCCACAAATGGCAAACTATGGCAATGCCTATTGCAGCTGTGTGATTAACGAGTTACAAACCTCGCTGTCGTTAGACGAATTTAATGCGATTGGCCAGAACGTCCAAGCCAATGCCAGCCCTGAAGTACGGCAAATGCTCACCAATACAGCACAAACCTGCTTGCAGCGGGTCACACAGTAACAGGTACTGGCTCTGCGGCTTGCCGCGCCAAGAGTGAGACGCCTTGGAGAGCAGGTCAACCTCATCCTCCACCTACAAACTCACCAGAGTGCTGATCATGACGGCAGTGCCCACAATTCCTAGGCACTGTGGCCAAAGGGCGCTTAGGGGGAGCCGACTAATTTTTTGGGTCAACAGTAGGCTAGCAAGGGTACTCACTACCAATGCCGTGGTTTGCAAAAAAGCAACCACTGCTGGGTGGGCACTCCACTGAAAAGGTGTCCCTGCACTCAGGCCAAAGGTAGCCAAGGTGACCGGCCAAAGGTGACCGGCTTCGCCCAAACCAAGGGGCAAGTAGTAGGCAAGGTTAGCCCCCAGCACCAGCGGCAAGTAACCGTAGGCTAACCGGATAAAGGGTTGAGGGGAGCCCCAGAGTCGCTGCCCTTGGTGCAACACCCACGCAATAGCACCGGGCACCGCCAACGTCAGGGTGGCGATCGCCGCCTTTACCAGAAATGGTGCCTGAGGCTGATGGCACCACACCAATACCTGTGGCAGGTGGTGCAGCACCACCGCTCCTAACAGGAGAAACAGCAGGCAGACTTCGTAGGCGGTAGGGGTATGACTCGTCCAAAGTTCAATGGCTGGCGGACGCAAATTTAGCTCCACCGAGCGGTGGGGGCACGCCTTCAGGCAGGTCATACACAGGACACAGTTGCGGTTGTCCGTCAGTTGTGCCGGATGAGAATAGATGGGGCAGCCGCCAGTCTCTTGACCTTCTCCAAGGGCTGGCCCGCCTTTATAGCACTGGTAGGTGGTGCAACTGGCGGCGCAGATTCCCCGCTGGGCACGCAGTTCAATGATAGAGAGCTTGGCAAACAAACCATTCATCCCACCAATGGGGCAAAGGTAGCGGCACCAAAAGCGGCGTTCGTAAAGCTGCGAGAAAATGACTGCCCCAGCAGTGATCAGGATCAGAAGCCAACTAGACAGATAGGCAGTATTGGGAAGATCCCATAGTTCCTCCCACAGCAGAATGGCCGTAAATAGGGCAAACAACATCCAGCCACCCCATTTTTCCGCCAGAGGGCGCGGCCAAGACCCTAAGCGGCGCGGCCAAAGTTTCAGGGAGAGCGTTTGCAGCAGTTCACCATAGATCATGAAGGGGCAAACGGCACACCATATACGACCTAAAAAGGGAAAGATCAACAGGGAGAGCGGCCACCACCATGCCCAAAATAGGTTCAAGGCAAGATTGTGCTCACGGTCTTGTGGCCCCCACAGGCCAATGGCCACAATGAGGGGAAACGCCCACAGCGTCAGGCCATAGTTGAGGCGATCGGGCCACCACGGACTGCGGAGGAGGTAACGCAACTGCGGGTAGGCATTGAGGAGATTCCAGCGGAAACGGCGCTGCTTGACCTGTTCTGGCCAAAAAACTTCCTCTGTCAGGAGGCTGGCACCATTGGCTTGGAGAATGGCGCGCTCCACGAGGCTGGCTAATTCCCGTAGGTTGCCCGGAAAGTCATAGCTTTGTAGTCGCCGCAGTGCTTCAGGGGTGATGCGGGGTTTGGGAATGCGTTTACTGCGGCAGCAGAGGGTGATGTAGTAGTTGACGAGGGCTTCAATATCCGCTTTGGTGACCCGGAGGGGCGGTACTCGGATGATGTGGTGAACGAGATCTTGGCAGTTGCAGTCTTTTTTCTCGGCAATGAGGATAATACGTCCCTGAAACAGTCGCGCTGTAGTGGTTGTGTCGCTAACGGGCAGGTACTCMCGGCTCTGTAGCAACCGCCGCAGTTGGGGGTAGAGGGCGTTTGGCCACTCGTGAACGTTATTGAGAATGAGCGTCCCTTCGTTCAACCAATCTAATAGTCCTTGCTTGCCGCCTGCTTTGCCAAAGAGTTCGGCACCATTGGCTGAGAGGGTGCCGCAGTTCAATTGAATGAGGGGTTGGCGGCGATCGCGCGAACCATAGTGAATCAGCGCAGCAATGTTGTCTTTCTCAAGCCCTGGCTCGCCAAAAATCAGTACGGAGTGGCGATCGCCTGCGGCCTCTTTAATCGCGTGGCGCAGCCGGATAGCATAGCGACTGCTGCCGACGATGCCCTGTTTGACCCGCGGTACCAGATAGGGGCGCAGAGCCATTTGACGCTGCTGTTCGTAGGCCAGTTGAGCCGTTACATCCGCTAGGGCACCGCTGAGGTGCTGGGAAATGCTTTGCCGCAGTTCGGGAAATTGATCAGCAAGGCGGTTAAACACGTCCCGCGAGAGGGTCCACACTTCACAGTCGCTGAGGGTAATCACCGTGTGGGGTGTTGGCTGATCAAGCACTAACTCTGGCCAGTGCAACACTGTGCCGGGTGGCAGCGTCATCACTTGGGCAGGACTATCCGTAGTGGTGTGGTAGGCTTCGAGCTGCCCTGATTTCAAGATGTAAAGAGTGGTAACGGCTTGATCTTCGAGCACCAGCCGCCGATTCGCAGCAATCTGCTCTTGGCGACAGGCAGCGGCGATCGCCTCTAGAGCGGCCAACGATAGAGACCCAAAGGGGGTATGGCGCTGCAGCCACTCTAACCGATCTGAGAGGTTCACGGTTCAGGCTCCAATAATGGGAATTGGCGAGGGCGATACCCCAAGTGCTGCCATGCTTGAGGGGTGGCCATCCGCCCGCGGGGGGTGCGTTGCAGGTAGCCCATCTGCATCAGGTAGGGTTCGTACACTTCCTCAATCGTTTGTACATCCTCTCCCGTTGCAGCAGCTAAGGCATCAATCCCCACCGGTCCCCCTTGATAAGATTCAATTATCACACTCAGCAGGCGGCGATCGGTCCAGTCCAGCCCTGCTGGATCAACGTTAAACAATTCCAACGCCGCGATCGCCACGGCCAAGGTAATTTTACCACTATGTTTGACGGCCGCATAATCGCGCACCCGCTTCAGAAGCCGAATGGCAATGCGGGGGGTTCCCCGACTGCGGCGGCCAATTTCCAGCGCTGCCTCAGGGGTAATGGGGGTTTGCAAGATCACTGCTGTGCGCTCAACAATCTGCTGCAGCTCCGCAGGTTGGTAAAAGCGGAGTCGCTGGACTAACCCAAACCGATCCCGCAACGGCGAGGTCAGGGCACCGGCACGGGTGGTGGCCCCCACTAGGGTAAAGCGGTTAAGGGAAAGCCGCCGCGAGCGCGCACTTTGGTGCTTGCCCACGGTCAGATCAAGGTAAAAGTCTTCCATCGCCGGATAGAGCAGCTCTTCAGTCATCCGCGAGAGGCGATGGATTTCATCAATAAATAAAATATCGCCGGGCTTGAGGTTAATTAACAGGCCAACAATGTCGCGGGGGCGCTCCAGCGCAGGGGCACTGGTAATCTTGCAATTCACTCCCATTTCCGCAGCCAAAATCAAGGCGATCGTGGTTTTCCCTAGCCCCGGCGGGCCATAGAGCAGCAGGTGATCTAGGCTTTCTTGGCGAGACTTAGCCGCTTGAATGGCAATTTCTAGAACATCTTTAAGTTCTTGCTGGCCGATGTACTCAGCCAACGACTGGGGGCGCAGCGAGTCTTCGCTGGTGGACTGCTGTTCCTCAGAATTCAGAGCCGCAGACAGCAAGGATGGGGAGGGCGATCGCTCCGGCGAGGGATTTTGGGAAGAAATAATCGCCATCCCGACCTCCTAGGCAGCTACCCTCCCTAGGTGCGTTTTAGCCAGCTAAACATTGACCGCAGTTCCTGACCCACCTGCTCAATGGGGTGCTCTGCTTCCCGGCGGCGCATGGCCGTAAAGCCCGGCTTACCTGCCATATTTTCTAGGACAAATTCGCGGGCAAATTGCCCGGTTTGAATTTCATGAAGAATTTTGCGCATTTCGGCGCGGGTGTCATCGGTAATAATGCGCGGCCCACGGGTGAGGTCGCCATACTCAGCGGTGTTGGAGATGCTATCGCGCATCTTGGCCAAGCCCCCTTCCACAATAAGATCCACAATCAGCTTCACTTCGTGGAGGCACTCAAAATAGGCCAGTTCCGGTTGGTAGCCAGCACTGACAAGGGTTTCAAACCCTGCCTTGATTAGGGCGCTCAGGCCGCCGCACAGAACCACTTGTTCCCCAAAGAGATCGGTTTCTGTTTCTTCGCGGAAGGTGGTTTCCAAAATACCGGCGCGGGTGCCACCAATACCTTTGGCGTAGGCCATAGCCAAATCCCGTGCTTGACCACTGGCATTTTGATAGACCGCAAATAGACAGGGCACCCCTTCCCCTTGATCGTAGGTGCGCCGTACCAAATGGCCGGGGCCTTTGGGGGCAATCATGACCACATCGACATTGTCGGGGGGGACAATTTGGCCAAAGTGAACGTTGAAGCCATGGGCAAAGGAGAGGACATTGCCGGTTTGCAGATTGGGGGCAATCTCCTGTTCATAGACGACCCGCTGCACCTCGTCAGGAAGGAGGATCATAATCCAGTCGGCTATTTTGGCAGCCTCGGCTACAGGGTGAACTGTCAGACCATCGGCGCGGGCACGCTCTGCAGAACGACTGCCAGCATAGAGCCCAACGACAACCTTCAGACCGCTATCCCGTAAGTTGAGGGCATGGGCATGACCTTGAGAGCCATAGCCAATGACTGCGATTGTTTTGTCCTTGAGAAGCTCAAGCTGGGCATCTGCGTCGTAATACATGCGTGCCATAGTGACTGTTTTCCTTTCCAATTGCTTGCAGCAGGTCGTTACTGTGTCTCTACTACCTTAGTTCTGAGTAGAGTCGGTAAGGTGCAACGTTAGCGAGCTTAGCGGTTCCGCGAAAAACGATTGCCCCCACTGCCTGCCATGGCCTCGCGCGGGCGTGCCTTATTGACCTTCAGTTGCCGCCCCATCCACTCAGCACCATCGAGATCGGCGATCGCTGCATCTTCTTCAGCATCTGTGGACATTTCCACAAAGCCAAAGCCACGCTTGCGACCGGTTTCCCGATCCACTGGTAAATAGACTTGTTTGACGGCTCCGTATTCGGCAAATACGGCCTCTAAATCTTCCTGAGTGGCCGTGTAGGAAAGGTTGCCGACATAAATAGACATAATCTGATCTGCTCCAAAGCAAAAGTTGAACCATACGTTGACGCTGACTTCGGAGAGATGACTGTCACGTAACCAACCTTCCCTAAGACCGAACTCATGAATCGCTCTACCTAAATACTCAAGCGGCGATTACTCGCCAACCTTGCCTATTGATTATAGCTGATGGTGCGCCTCTGCCGCCGCTGAAAAGAGAATGCTAGGCTAAAAGAGGGGTATTTTTTGTGAATCTTAACAATGTCAGGATTAGCAGCGGTTGTGGTTGGTTTGTCGGGAGGGGTCGATAGCTCTGTGGCGATCGCCTCCTTGAAGCAACAGGGCTATCCGGTGGTGGGGTTAACCCTATGGCTGATGAAGGGTAAAGGACAGTGCTGCTCTGAGGGGCTGGTGGATGCGGCACGGCTGTGCGAGGAGTTGGGGGTAGCGCACCACATTGTTGACAGCCGCGAAATCTTTGAAAAATACATTGTGGACTATTTGGTTAGCGGCTATGCCAGTGGCATTACCCCTTTGCCCTGCTCCCAGTGCAACCGCATGGTCAAGTTTGGGCCGATGCTAGCTTACAGCCGTGCTGAATTAGGGATTGACACTATCGCCACCGGTCACTACGCCCAGGTGCGCTATAACCCCAATAGCGATCGCTACGAACTCTGGCGGGCGGTGGATCGCCACAAGGATCAGAGCTACTTTCTCTACGATCTGCCTCAAGAGATTCTTGCCCATGTCCTGTTTCCCTTGGGGAGCCAAACCAAAGATCAAACCCGTGCCCTTGCGGCGCAGTACGGCCTGCACACCGCCACCAAACCGGACAGCCAAGATCTATGTCTGATTGAGGCACACGGTTCGATGCGCCAATTTTTAGAGCAGTATCTGCCACCCACCCCTGGGGAGGTTGTGGACCTGAGCGGACGTGTCCTCGGGCATCATCAGGGTATCCATCATTACACCATTGGTCAGCGGAAGGGGTTGGGGATTGCGGCGGCGGAACCCCTGTACGTTGTGGCGCTGGATCGGGTGCATAACCGGGTGATTGTTGGCGATCGCGCCAGTGCTGTGCGCGGGGAATGTACCGTGGCGCGAGTGAACTGGGTATCCATTGCCCCCCCGCAATATCCCCTCAAGGTAGAGGTGCAAATTCGCTATCGCACCCCAGCGGTGCCGGTGACGGTTCTGCCCACCGCTGACCCTGAACAAGTAAAATTAGTGTTTGCAGATCCCCAGTTTGGGGTGACCCCCGGCCAAGCGGCGGTCTGGTATGAGGGCGATCGCCTTTTGGGGGGTGGGATTATCCAACCCGTTGCCGAGGATGAAACCACGAGCAATGGCCTAGGATCCCTGTGAACCAAAACCATTAAGGAGTTACCCCATGCAAAAACGCTTGAACTATTCTGCCTCGGATATTATGCGCCGTGCCGAGCAATTGATTCAGCACTCGTCCAATCGCTACCGCATTACAGTGCAGATTGCCAACCGTGCCAAACAGCGGCGAGGGTTAGACGCCTCCGAGGACTTTGACGATCTGCCGCTGAAGCCAGTGATCCGTGCCATCATTGAAATGTCGGATGAAATTGCCCAGCCCGAGTTACTGGCAGATTAAGACCACCCTTGCGCAGGAATCTTGGAGGTATGGCATGAGCAGGCGGCGGTGGGGGCATTTTTTTGCGGGTCTGGGGCTGGGCTGGCTCTTGGTGGCTCTGTGGTTTGGCGCTATCTCGGTGCGATCGCAGCCTGCTCCACCGGCTACAGGTGCACAACTTCTGATCAATCCGCGCCAAGTGGCTGAAGCCCTCTACCCAGAACTGCCCGATTTTCCGAAAGCAAATCACTATATCCGCCAAGATAACCGCCGCCCGGCGCCGGAAAGTACCCTTTTAGAGCGGTTTATTGTCTATCACACTACCGTAAAAGGGCGATCGCCCCTATCTCGCTTTGATTGGTTGATTTCCCTAGCGGACTACCTCGGGGTCAATGATGTCCTACGCCCGGAAACCTACCCGGGGCGAACCTACTTAACCACAAMCCCGATGGAGCAGGATGTGGCGGCCATTCGCCAATTGAACCGCCAGCAGCGCCAAGCCTTGGTTAACACCCTAACGGCCTTCTATGCCCGACAGGCGGGGTTACCCACGACCACACCCCAACTCCCCCAAACGGAGGTGCTACCACAGCCGGTGCCTAGGAATCCCTCTGGTTCTGTGTTGCCCCCTATCCCCCAGCCGGGCGGAGCCACCCTGCTCACTCCAGCGGAGCCACCGCGCCCCCAGCCCACTGGCGATGCTCGTTTTTTACTGCCCTAGCCCCTTCTGAGTTGGTCTTAAACTATGGCTATTCCCGTTGCTGAACTGCTGAGTACTGATATTCTCAAGCCCGCCCGCTATCTGGGCAATGAATTGGGGGCAGTGCGTAAACCTTGGGACGCGGCCACGGTTCGCTGGGTACTCAGCTACCCAGAAATCTATGAAGTCGGTGCCTCCAACCTTGGGCACATTATTCTTTACAACATTCTCAATACGGTGCCCGATCAGCTTTGCGATCGCGCCTACTTACCCGCTGCGGATCTGGCGCAAAAACTGCGCACCACCCAAACACCGCTGTTTGCTGTTGAGTCCCGCCGCCCGCTGGCGGACTTTGACCTGATTGGCTTTAGCCTTAGCTACGAATTGGGGGCAACCAATATCCTAGAAATGTTGGATTTAGCTGGGCTACCCCTCACGTGGGCTGAGCGGCAACACACCACCGAGATACCCCTGATCTTTGCCGGCGGGCAAACCGCCACCTCCAACCCAGAACCCTACGCTGATTTTTTTGATTTCTTTGCCCTTGGGGACGGCGAGGAACTGCTACCGGAAATTGGCCTAGTGGTGGCAGACGCGAAGCGCGCCGGTCTCAGCCGCCAAGAGACTCTATTAGACCTAGCGCAAGTGCCGGGGGTTTATGTCCCCCAGTTCTACAATCGCCAACCGGATGGTGCCGTTGTCCCCAATCGTGGGGATGTTCCAGAACGGATTTTGCGCCGCGTGGCTACCCCTCTACCCGCCTATGCCGTTGGCTTGGTGCCCTACGTCGAGACGGTGCACGATCGCCTGACGGTGGAAATTCGCCGCGGCTGTACCCGGGGCTGTCGGTTTTGCCAACCGGGGATGCTCACCCGTCCTGCCCGGGATGTGGCTCCAGATGAGGTGATTGCCGCCATTGAAACCGGGATGCGAGCAACCGGTTATAACGAGTTTTCGCTGCTTTCGTTAAGTTGTTCCGATTATTTAGCCCTGCCCGCAGTGGGGGTCGAAATTAAAAATCGCCTCCGGCATGAGCAGATCTCCTTGTCATTACCCAGCCAGCGGGTGGATCGCTTTGACGAAAACATTGCCCACATTGTCGGCGGCACCCGCCAGAGTAGCTTAACCTTTGCCCCGGAGGCAGGAACGCAACGACTGCGGGACATCATCAATAAGGGGCTAACTAATGAAGAGTTGCTGCGGGGGGTCAAAACCGCTTACGAGCAGGGGTGGGACAAAGTCAAGCTCTATTTTATGATTGGCCTGCCCGGGGAAACCGATGCCGATGTGCTTGGCATTGCTGAAACCATCCGCTGGCTCAAACGAGAATGCTGGATGAAAGGCCGCAAACCCCTGAATTTTCATCTGACGATCTCTAACTTTACCCCCAAGCCCCACACACCTTTTCAGTGGCATGCGGTCTCCACGGCTGAGTTTGAGCGTAAGCAGGCGCTCCTGAAGGCGGAGTTCCGCACCATTCGCGGCCTCAAGGTCAACTTTACCGATGTGCGCATCTCTGCGATGGAGGACTTTGTCGGTCGCGGCGATCGCCAACTTGGGGCAGTGATCCGCCGCGCATGGGAGTTAGGGGCGCGCGAAGATTCATGGTGGGAAAGCCTAGATCGTGCCTATGCCGCCTGGACGCAAGCGATCGCCGAGGCAGGGCTAGATTGGAAATACCGCCAACTCGAAGCCGGGGAGTGGAATGTCTTTAGTGGCGAAGCTGCCGCCTTGGATGCGCCCCTCCCTTGGGATCACATTGACACTGGCATTAGCAAAGCGTGGCTCAAAGAGGATCTCCAGCGTGCCCTCGCCGCAGTTGTGGTTCCTGATTGTTCCTTTGCTGGCTGCTCCCACTGTGGCGTGTGTGGCCTTGACTTTGGCCATAATGTTGTGGTGCCACCGCCCCCCATTCCTGCGATTCAAGAGCAGTGCCGTCCTCCTCAGGAGCGGGTTCAACGCCTCCGCCTCACCTTTGGCAAAGTGGGCAGCATGACCCTCATCAGCCATCTTGATCTGCTACGGCTGCTGGAGCGAGCCGTGCGCCGTGCTCAGCTACCGATTGCCTTTAGTGGTGGGTTTCATCCTGCACCGCGCATTGCCACCGCCAGTGCCTTGCCCCTGGGGATGGCCAGTGAAGGTGAACTTGTGGATCTTGAATTTCACCAAGCGGTTGATCCAGAGGTTGTCCTCAGCCAGTTGCGGCAGCAGCTACCGCCAGAGTTACCCCTTTATCGCTGTGAGGTGGTGCCTTTGAGCGCGCCTGCTGCCAGCCAAGCCCTTGTGGCCGCCACTTACGAACTGCTGATTTGCGCCCCAGACGAGTGTTCCCTGCCGGAGTGGGAGGAGGTTCTACAGACCCTGCGAGCGACCGCTGAGGTGCCCTACGAATTAACCACTAAATCCGGCAAATCGAAGATCATTAACCTGCGCGATCGCCTCCTCGAGATTGCCCTTACCCCAGAGCAACCCCATTGGCCAACCCTACGTTTAATCTATAAAGGCGTGTGCCGCAATGATGGCACCTTCTTGCGGCCTGAACACTGCCTGCACTTACTGGAAGTCGCCAGTGGGCGATCGCTAGTGTTACAGCGGGTGACCCGTCGGCAGTTGCACCTTGAGAGCTGTTCCCCCTAACGTCCGGGGATAAAGGCGGTGCTCAGACGCTTCATGGCATTAGCCGCAATATCGCGGTAGCGCAGCTCACCGCAGAGCACCTGCCCCAGTCGCCGAGTGGCGGAGGGACGTTTCATGGCTAAACGGTATCCCACACCGGGCATCCGATGAAAGAGTCCGGCGAGGCGTTGTGCCCACGCTAGATCGGTGCCCCACTCGTTCTGGAGGCGTTGGCTATAGTTGGGCAGCGCGGTCGGGTCTCCTGCTAAGGCCGCATCAATGGCTTCTGCTGCACACATGCCACTGTAGAGCGCCGGACGAATGCCCTCTGCGGAAAAGGGATCCACTAAACCCGCTGCTTCCCCTACTAAAAGGGCGTGCTGAGTGTGCAAGGGCTGTGCCCCTTCCCACACACAGAGGGGATGGTACTGAACGTGGCTGTTTGCCATTGCTAGGTTATGGGCGGCGCAGTACTGCTGCAACACGGGTTCCCAATCAGTGCGATCGCCCCCCCGTAACACCCCTACCCCTACGGTGCGCAACTCGCCGCTGGGAAAGCTCCAAAGAAAACCATTTTTGACCAGACCAAATTCAAAATGCACGGCGCGATCGCCCCCCTCATTGGGCACGGTCATCACCGCTGCGGTACGAACCACCTTTGGCTTAAAACCTAGCCATTGCGCCATTTGACTGTTCGCACCATCGGCAGCGATTACATAGGCCGCCCGATAGGCCGCAGTTGGCGTATGCACCGACCAGTGATCGCCTGTAAAGTCAATCCCCGTCACCGTGGTGTTATCGCAGACCGTTACCCCTAACCGTTGCCCTTGCTGCAACAGAAAGTGATCAAACACAGACCGCTGCACAATCCAAATGGGGTCTGGAATATTCAGTTCCCGCTCTACGGCATCCTCTAGCTTCCATGTGTAGCGAACTGTACGGGTGGTCTCCACGATGGCAGGGCTAAAGTCAAAGTCAAACCACTGCGCCACTGCGGGTGAGACCCCACCAGTGCAGGGCTTAGAGCGCGGCAGTGGGCATTTTTCCAACACCAAGACCGATCGCCCCCGCTGCGCAAGGTGATAGGCAGCTGCACCGCCCGCTGGCCCACCGCCAACAATAATACAGTCGTACATCGCTGTTGTGCTTACTCCCACAAGCTCCTATCCTTTTTTGATCCTCTCTATCTAACCCTGGCGGGTATGATTGAAGAGGGTTAGTTCACTAGAGTCTGAGTTAGGGATTGACATACTTCCACGGCTAAAGCGCGTGGGCTTTAGGGCAGCAGTTGTAACAACCCCCACCATTCTCCCTCGACCCTCTGGGCAAGCATTATGAACGACCCCACCGCAAACAGCAAGAATCATGCCCCCTTATCAGCCATGTTTCTGTTCTCGCAGTGTAGTTTATCGACGGTGATTGTTGGTGCAGCGATAGGTAGTACGCTCATCGCCAGCAGGGTGTTGGCAAACTGCACGATCAGTAGCGTTACCGGCCTTAACTTTGGTGCCTACAGTTCCTTTGATGCCGCCCCCAATGATGCCACCGGACGGTTTTTGTTTGTGTGTACCGATGTTCAAGCCCCTGTCACCATTCGCCTTAGCAGCGGTGCCGCCAACAGCTTTACACTGACACAATTGTAATTACCATTCAGTTTTAACTAACAGTTTTGCGGTCATGCCCATTTTGGGTTCAAACTAGCAGTTATTACAATTAGTAAAAGGCGGGTGCGACGGCACTGCCTCTATGTCGTCCCGGCGCGTAGTTGACCGGGGTATCTCGGAGGTTTAGATGACCCTTGGATATTTCCCGTTTGCGATCGCAGTGGCAGCAAATTAGCAGCGATGAAACCTGTGAAGCGGTTATTGACCACAATTTTATTCATCCATTACTAACGCTCCTTGGTTTCGGACCGGGCGATCGCATCACCTGCTTTGATACCGGCACAGGGATTGCCGATATTGCAGCTCGCTTCCCCAGCAAAGATCGCCCAGCCTTTGGCCAAGAACGGCGACACCCTGATCTCATTGTGGAAATTAAGGCTCCTGCCCGCCGCTCTCGCAATACCCCGAGCCAAACGGTAACCCTGAGCCTAGAGGAGGGGTCGGCACACCAAACCCGTGCCCTCAGCCAACTACGGCACCTTTTAGCAGGGGAGCACTGCCGCCAAACGACATGGGGGCTGGTCACCAATGCCCGGCATTTGCAATTGTTTCAACGTCATGGCCACCTTGTGTATCCCGCCACTCCCAATTTTGAACTGAGGGGCGATCGCATCGACGGCATTGTCGCAGACCTCCGTGCCTGTCTCCAGCATCCCCAGCGAGCAACCACTGTGTGTATCTATAACCATAAGGGGGGAGTGGGCAAAACAACGACCACCATTAATTTAGGCGCAACCCTAGCGGTGGCGGATGAAGCCGTGTTACTGGTGGATTGTGACCCTCAAGGGGATCTCAGCCGCTCCTTGGAACTCAGTCCAACAGCGACCACACTGGCCAGTTGTATTCAAGACCCCAGCCTACCCATCACTGCCGCGGTGCGTTCCTTTGATCTGCGCCTGCGCAGCGGTAGCCGTATTAAATCTGCCCATATTTTTGATGTGATTCCGGCGGCTCCCCAACTCCAGAGTGTTCTCATTCAGGCGATGCAAGCGGGCMCCCCGCCTATTACCCGCCTGCGAGAGGTGTTGCAGCCCCTGCGCGATCGCTACGACTATATTTTGCTGGACTGCCCTAGTTCTTGGTTGTTTCTCAGCAAGAGTGCCCTCTATGCCAGTGATGTGGTGTTGATCCCCACGCGACACACCGATTTATCCTCCCTAAACAATGCCGCCCACGTTATTCACAGCTTTATCTTTGGCGAAATTCAAACATTCCGCTACGACGGTGGCCCCTTGCCCCTACCGATTTTTTTTAATGGTGCTCCCACCACAGATAAGGCCATGGAGGTTGCCACCGCTGAAATCGCCCAAATTTTACAAAAATTTGCCCATCTCACGCCGTACTTTTGGCCGAACTATCACCTCAATGACACGGCTGTTTTGGCCATCCCCGAATATGCAATTATTTCCCGAGCGGCCTTTGCACGGGTGCCAGCGGTCTTTAAGGATAAGCGGGTGCTGGGCTTTTATCAAAACCTTGTGCAGGCCTATTTTCAACCCCTTCCATAGCGCTGCAAACACTGAAGCGGTGCTTGGGCAAAATAGCGGCGACGAAACTGTTGCTCGGCGATCGCCGCCAAAAATGCCTCTAGGGCTGGGGCAGTGTCTGGGGAAGGGTGGGGGTGCTGTGGCCAACGACAGACTAACACCTCTCCCTGCTCGTGCACCTCAACCCCTAAGGTGTTGAACACCGCGAGGGCGCTCCTGAAACAGGCCTCGTCTAACTCCAACTCGGCTAAGAGGTGGCTGCGCTCTAGGGGGCCTTGCTGCTGACTTGCGACTTTGAAGCGTGTCACGAGAGTCTGCCACAGGGAGAGGGGGTCTAGCTCTGCTGGCGCAGTGTAGGCCAAAATCAAGGGCTGTTGCTGTGCCTGTGCGCAATCAACCCAGTGTTTCCATGCCGCCGCAGAGGTGGGGCACGTTTCTACCCGCAGGCCAGTCTGCGGTGCTGCCTCAGGGCGATCGCGAAAGTCATAGATTAACTCAACGGGTGCAGGAGTAATGGTATTGGCTGCACTGGGTCGGAGCGCCACAAGGTTAGCTGTTATCCTGCCGTTCCATTCTTCAAGCTCTAGGACAACATCACAGGTCGTTGCTGGACAATCGCTGACCCGATGGCGCCACCATACTGCTGGAAAGCGGACTGCTGTCTGTGGCTCGACTAAATCGAACCGTGTATAGACGAGAGACTGATGTTTAGCCCGATACTCTTTGGGGTTCTGGATCGCTACCCCACGGACGAACAAACGGGGTTGAGGATTGCCTAAGCCAAACGGCTCTAGTAGCTGCAGCTCCTTGAACAGAGGCATCCCCAATGCCGACAGGGGAACCTCTAGGTCAATGGTGAGGGGCTGAGCGATCGCCGTGGCTGTGCCTTGCTGGTGGAGGAGGTAATCATTCAGCGCCGCTGTGAGGGCAGGAATATCAGCCGTTTTCAGGCTAAACCCCACCGCGTAGGGGTGGCCGCCAAAATGGACAAACAGGTGTTGCTGAGTCCGCAGTGCCTCGTAGAGATCCACGGTGCCCCCTGACCGAGCTGAACCAGTGGCCATGCCAGTCTGGGGATCCGTACGCAGCAAAATGGCCGGACGACCATAGGTGGTCACTAACTCATTGGCCACAATGCCAAGAATGCCAGCAGACCAATTTTCATCGGTTAAGACAATCACCCGCGCTGTTGACAGATCCAGTTGAGCTACCTTCTTATGTGCCTCGGTGGCGATCGCCCCTTGGAGCTGCCGCCGACTATTATTGGCCTGTTCAACGGCATTGGCAATATTCTGGGCGTGCTGCGGATCGAGGGTCGTCAGGAGTTCAATCAGCGGCTTCACATTCCCGGCCACCCGACTGACAGCATTAATGCGCGGACCAATGCCAAAACTAATATCCGTAACCCGATTTCCCTGCCGCCGACACGTTGCCAATAGTGCGTTGAGGCCAGGCCGTGGTGTCTTGGCAAGCACCTCTAGCCCTCGCTGCGCCAAATACCGCGCCTCGGCACGCAACTCCACCAAATCGGTAATCAGACCAATCGCCACTAAATCCAGTAAGGACTCCAGAGGCACTACTGAGTGTTGCGGCCATGTCTCATAGACCGCCTCAACAAACTTGTAGGCCACTGCCACCCCCGATAACGGGCGCAGGGGATGCTCTGGGGGCAACTGCCGCGGGTTAATTAAGGCAACCGCACCCAGAGGTTCCAGCGCAAGGGTATGGTGATCGGTGACAATAACCTCAATCCCTAGGGTGCGAGCAAAGGCAATTTCTGCGTGGTTGGTGCAACCAGTGTCGCAGGTAATGACTAGGGAAACCCCCTGCTGCTTGAGCTGTTGCAATCCTTTTGCCGAAAGACCATGGGACTCCTGCAGGCGATTAGGGATGTAGTAGCCCGCTAGTTGTTGACCAAAAAAATGATAGAGMCCCYCCCAAAGAACCGCCGTTGCGGTCACGCCGTCGGCATCAAAATCCCCCCAGATGGCAATTTTCTCCTGCTGCTGGCGTGCCTGCTGTAACCGCGCCATAGCTACAGACATCTCTGGAAACTCAAAAGGGGAGGTCGGGCAATACGCTTGCCAATCTAAAAAGGCAGCGACCTCCTCCCGTCGGATGCCCCGCTGCCACAACAGTTGGGCGGTAGATGCGCCGGCTTGGGGGTAGAGCGCTCGAACCTGAGCCACAAAGTCCGCCGGAGCCACTTCCGTGGTGAGTTGCTGCCACATCGGAATCACCCTAACCAGCGGTGGTAGCGTTGACGAGGGGAGTACACTGCCGCAGGGCGCGGACGAGGTCTTCCAGACTGATGGGTTTACTGACATAATCGTCCATCCCAGCCTCTAAACAGAGTTGGCGATCGCTCTCCATAGCATTGGCGGTCATGGCAATAATCCGTGGTCGCGGCTGAGCTAGGGTTTCGTAGAGCCGGATCACCTCCCGCGTGGCGGTCAACCCATCCATTTCCGGCATTTGCATATCCATTAAAATGACATCATAGGGCTGTCGCTTCACCGCATCCAACACCTCTAGGCCGTTGGCCGCAATGTCGCCACGGTAGCCGATTTTTTCGAGGATACGCAATGCCACCATCTGGTTGACCTTATTGTCTTCAGCAACCAAGATACGCAAGGGGGGTAAATCTGCCTTGAGGGCTTGAGTTGAAAACTGTTTGGGTGTTGCTATGGAGAGAATGGGAGAGTCACTAAACAAGTCGTTGAGGACATTGTAAAGGGTGGACTGTTTCACTGGTTTACTAATCAGCCTTGTAAATAGTTGAGTCTCTTCAAGACTGAGGGAACATCCTAGCGACGTCAGCAGAATAATTGGTAATTGCTGATGGACTTGGCGAATCTGTCGTGCCAGCGTTACGCCATCCATCTCCGGCATTTGTAAATCTAAAATTGCCACATCCATGGCAGCATTCGTTTGCAGTAAGGATAGGGCAGCGGCACCGCTTTCCGCCACAAGGGGCTGCATTTGCCAGTTACGGGTTTGCAAGGCTAAAATCTGTCGATTAGTGGCATTATCATCCACAATTAGCACACGACGGTTTTGCAGGAGAGAGCCATCCACCGGGGTAATTTTGGCCCCATTTGGGTTGAGCAGAAGCTGCACCGTAAAGTAAAACACTGAACCCGTTTCTGGTATGGGAATGGACTCATAGTGAGGCGGTGGATTCCCACCTATGGCTAAGGCTGACCCTTGACTTTTACTTTCCAACCAAATACGCCCTTGCATGCGCTCCACCAGCCGCTGACAGATCACCAGCCCCAACCCTGTGCCACCATAGTGGCGGGTAATCGAGGCATCCACTTGGCTAAAGGGCTTAAACAGTCGCTGTACCCCTTGGGGTGTAATGCCCACCCCCGTATCTTGAATAGCAAATAAAAACTCGTAGCGATCGCCCAGCTTGCCTTGCCCGAAAGGCTTGACAGACAAAATAAGGTTGCCATGCTCGGTAAACTTCACACCATTGCTGAGTAAATTAACCAGAATTTGCCGCAGTCGCCCCATGTCGCCAATGACATGAACCGGAACCTCTGGGTCAATGTGGGCAATGAGTTCCACTTTCCGCTCTAAGGCACGGTTGGCCATTAAGTCCAGCACATCCTCAACACAGGTGCGCAGGTTAAAGGGATAGGCTTCTAGCTCCAGTGTGCCGGATTCAATTTTGGAAAAATCGAGAATATCATTAATGATGGTGAGTAGCGCATCACCACTCAGGCGAATGGTATTTAAGAATTCCTGTTGCTGAGGGGTAAGGGGGGTATCCAGCAGCAACCCAGTTAGGCCAATGATGGCATTCATAGGCGTGCGAATTTCATGGCTCATAGTGGCCAAAAACTCGCTCTTGGCACGGCTTGCGTCTTCAGCAGCATGGCGGGCGGCCTCTAGCAGTTGCTGCTGCTGCATCATTTGCGAAATATCTTGCCAAGTGCCAACAAAACCGGTGAACACCCCCTCTTCAAAGGTGGGAATGGCTTGAGCATTCACCCAAGAGACTTGACTATCCCTATCGAGCAGCCGAAACTGCTTTTTGAAGGGTCGTTGTTGGGCGATCGCATACTGCCAAGCGGCGATAACAGATAGCCGATCTTCCCGATGAAGAAACTGTTGCCAATCGATCGCCGCAGTCTCATTTGGCTCAACAGCCAGCATCTTCAGGAATGTTTTGTTAGCATAGGTCAGTTTGCCCTCAGCATCGGCGGTGAAAATACCTACAGGTGCCATGTCACTGACCGTACGAAACCGAACCTCACTAGCTGCAAGTCGCTGATTGAGCAAGAATTGGCGATGACGATTACTGGTAATCATAAAAATGCCGATCCCTGCTGACAGCCACAGAACAATAAATAGGAATAGGAACTGTAGATGAATTGGTGTTAGTTGCTGAGCCAGAATGTGAGGGGAAACGCGGGAAATCACCCATAGACGATAGTCGCGCTCGGCGATCGCACCGTTATTTGTCAGGTTGACCGAGTAATGGTTGACTTTCAGAGGTAAAACCTGGTGAAAGGCAAAGAGGCCATCATCACTGATGAACCGGCCAAGCGTCTGAGTACGCATCCGCTGCCATAATTCTGGAAACATAGCCCCCACGGTGGAACCCTGCCGCTCTGGGTAGCGGAAGCCCCATTCATCGCTCGTGCGCTCTGCCAGTAACCAATACCCTTGATCGTTTACTAATAGGCAACTGCCGTACACCCCCTGACAAGTGTTCATGAGGATATGCAGTAAATGGTTGGCATCATATCGCAGCACCAAAAACCCAACACGTTGTTGATCGCGGGTATAGACCGGTGCAGCCAGATACAGAATGGGCGTGGGGGCAATGTGGGGTTGATTTTTGTCAATATCAATGTCAAACGGGGAAATAAAGGCCTCATCCCGTTCTAATTGACGAATGACTGGCCAGTAGATTTTCTGTAACTCCGGTGAGAGAGTGCCATTGCTTAAGCGGCGATTAAAGTCATGAGTCAGGGCAATATTCAGGCTAAGATGTCCCGTTAGATCGAATAGGTACAGGCGATCGTAGATTCGCTTTTGCCGCAAAAAATTGTACAGGTTATCTTCAATGGCTTGTAGGGAGCGGGCGTGATCTAAGGCATCTATTGCCGAGGGGCTTCCGTGACCCTGCTTGAGGGCTAAAAAATACTTTACGTCATGGGTTGCCGCTAAAATTTGTACTTCAGTGATCAGTAAATTTATATAATTCGTTAAAGTAAAGGCACCCCGCTCAACCTTGGCCTCTTCTCGAAGTTGAAGATCTTCAATGGCATCCCTGCGCTGCGCTAGATAAATCGGCCCAAGAATGGCTACCAGAGCGATCGTTGCAGGCAACAAAAACTTGAGAAATTGGGACAGTGGACGCTGAGCCATGGGGAACGATACACACCTCTAGGGAGAACCGTAGGAGCGACGATCAAGCGCATCGGGTGAGACGGTAGGAGAACACCGGGGAGAGTTCCCAGATGAGAGAGTTGATACGTTAACTCCCTAACGTAGGCCGTAAGACCCCGTAAATTTAGTGTATCGTGAGGGATGGAGTTCATGTATTGTGCAAAGGTCAAACAACCATCATGATTGAGCCGTTACTGTGTGGGATTGTTTTGGGGTTAATTCCGGTCACCTTAGCAGGCTTATTTTTTGCTGCCTACCAGCAGTATAAGCGCGGTAATCAGCTGGGACTCTAGGGGCTGACTGGCTCTCAAGCGTCGTTCAAGACTTAATCAACCATCCTATCCTGTGCATGGCGGTGCAGGGGAGCACAGCAATACCTCGCTCCCCTATCGCCTTTTTTCGTTAGTGCGAATTTGCTGCCTTGGCAGACACCTATCTTGACCGTGAATGCCCTCTCTAAACCATCCTCAGCAGTACGGGCTAGACATGAACGCAACGGTCTTGAAAATCCCATTCTTGGCTGTGGAGTCATTGCTATGTCATTACCTATTGTTGCTGTTGTTGGTCGCCCCAATGTCGGCAAATCTACATTCGTCAATCGCTTGGCGGGGGAGCGAGATGCCATTGTTCATGATGCGCCGGGGGTGACGCGCGATCGCACCTATCGCCCTGTTTTTTGGCAAGATCGGGAATTTCTGGTGGTGGATACGGGGGGCTTGGTATTTGACGATGACAGTGAGTTTCTGCCTCTAATTCGTCAGCAAGCGGAACTGGCACTACAGGAAGCCACCGCAGCAATTTTTGTGGTGGATGGACAGACCGGACCCACCGCCTTAGACCATGATATTGCTAGATGGTTGCGGCAACTATCGCTGCCGATCTTGGTGGCGGTCAATAAGTGTGAATCGCGCCAGATGGGACAGGTGCAGGCGGCAGAGTTTTGGTCGCTAGGGCTGGGGGAACCCTATCCGGTCTCGAGTATCCACGGCAGCGGTACCGGCGATCTCCTCGATCAGTTAATTACCTATCTGCCCGTAGAAACGGCTCCCCAAACCCCCACGGAGATTCAAGTGGCTATTGCCGGTCGCCCGAATGTCGGTAAGTCGAGTCTCCTCAATGCTCTCATTGGTAGCGATCGCGCCATTGTGAGTCCTATTTCCGGCACCACTCGCGACACCATTGATACGGTGATTGAACGCAACGGTGTGTACTACCGCTTCATTGATACAGCGGGAATTCGCAAGCGGAGCAGTGTGGCATATGGGCCGGAAATGTTTAGTGTGCACCGCGCCTTTAAGGCCATTCATCGCTCGGATGTGGTGCTGCTGGTGTTGGATGCCCTAGAGGAGATTACCGAGCAGGATCAACGCTTGGCAGGGCACATTGCGGATCAGGGGCGGGCCTGTGTTCTAATTATGAACAAGTGGGATGCAGTGGCTGAGAAGGATACCTACACCATCAATACCTATCGCGATCGCCTCTACCGACGGCTCAACTTTTTGGACTGGGCGGAGGCACTCTTTATTAGCGCCAAGACAGGGCAGCGCCTCGATAAAATTTTTACAGCGGTGGATGCAGCGGTTGAGCAACACCGCCGCCGCGTCAGTACGGCAGTGGTGAATGAGGTGATTCAAGATGCCCTGCGCTGGCACAGCCCCCCCGCCACCCGCCAAGGTCGTCAAGGCAAAATTTATTATGCAACCCAGGTGGCCACCCAACCCCCAGCGATCGCCATTTTTGTCAACGATGCCAAACTGTTTAAGGAGAACTACCGCCGCTATATTGAAAGCCAAGTACGCAAGCAACTCGGCTTTCAAGGCACACCGATTCGGCTGCTGTGGCGCAGTAAAAAGCCACGGCAGGTCGAAACCTAAAGGAATCCTAGCGCCCCATTGCGGGTATGATAGTGGCCTAGTCGCATTGTGTCTAGCCTCCCTTGACTGTTTCGTCTTTCCAAGCTGCCTGCCAGCGGGGTGATTTTTTAATTACAGCAGAGGTGTGTCCTCCCAAGGGCACCAACCCAGCAGCAATGCTGCGCCAAGCGGCACACCTGCGAGGGCGAGTCCACGCCGTGAATGTGACCGATGGCAGCCGAGCGGTACTGCGGATGAGTTCGTGGGCTGCAGCCTATTTATTGCAACAGCATGGCTTAGAACCCATTTGCCAACTGGCCTGTCGCGATCGCAACCGCATTGCCCTACAGGCAGATTTAATGGGCATTGCCACCCTCGGTATTCGCAATCTGCTGGCATTGACAGGGGATCCCGTAAAAGCTGGGGATCATCCCCACGCCCGCCCTGTGTTTGATCTGGAGTCGGTGCGGTTACTCCACCTCATCCAGCAACTGAATCAGGGGATGGATAGCGAGCACCGTCCGCTGCCCGACGGTGCCAGCCAGTTTTTTACAGGTGCGGCGTTGGATCCCCAGTCCCCAAGCTGGTCAGGGTTGCAGCAACGCTTTGAAAAGAAGCTAAAGGCGGGGGCGCAGTTTTTCCAAACCCAGTTAATTACGGATTTCGATCGCCTCGAAAAGTTTATGACCCAAGTGGCTGCCGGCTGTGAACGACCGATTTTAGCGGGGATTTTTCTGCTGAAGTCTGCCAAGAATGCAGCGTTTATTAACCGGGCGGTGCCGGGTGCCTCTATCCCTCAGCATCTTATCGATCGCCTCGCAGCGGCAACTGACCCCCTTGATGAAGGCATCACCATTGCGGCAGAGCACATCCAACAGGCGCGATCGCTGTGCCAAGGCATTCACCTGATGGCCGTGCGCCGCGAGGATCTGATTCCTAAAATTTTGGATCGTGCTGGTATTCCTCCCCTCAGCGGAGCTTCGCCAAACTAGCGGGTGACTTGCACTCCCCGCCAAAACGCCACATACCCCTTAATATTGGCCGCCGCTGGCTTGGGATCGGGGTAGTACCACGCCGCATCCCGATTGGTCTTGCCGTTTACTACAACATGGTAGTAGCTGGCGGTTCCTTTCCAGCCGCACACCGTATGGGTATCACTGGGCTGGAAATACTCCTGATGCAAAGCGTCCGGCGGAAAATAGATGTTGCCTTCCACCACTTCGTAGCGATCGCTCTGGGCAAGAATGACGTTATTCCACGTGGCTGTGGCCATGGTTATCCCTCGATGAACTCTCAAATACCTAGACTCTAGTGGCTATGGTGACCGCAGCCACCCTGCACTCAGGGCAACCGTCAAGGCCATAAACAGTACCGTTAAGGTCCAAGTGGCACGATTAAGGGTTGTCTCAGCGCTTTTGGTACTGGTAAATAACTGCGCCTGACCGCCAATCCCCCCCAAGCCATCCCCCTTAGGACTATGGAGTAGCACTAGTACAATTAAGCCAAGCGCCGAAAATGCCCAAATTCCCGTGGCGATCGTTTCAATCATGGTTTACCTCACTACTTGGGCGATCGCCCCCACAACAGAAGGCCAAGCCCACATTGCCTGACGAACTCATCACTTACAGTGTAGTGGGTGCAGGCACCCTTAAGGAAGCTCACGTCTCCGATGGCAACCAATCATCAAATAACGGTTGGGGCGTTGCTGAATAGACGTATGATTTTCGGGTTTGAGTCTTTTGCCGCCCTCACCCTAGCCCTCTCGCAAAGGAGAGGGCACAAGACTCTTAGCTCCCTTCTCCTTGGGGAGAAGGGTTGGGGATGAGGGCACGCCATCGCCGTCGTAAGCCCACAGAATCTTTAGTTGTTCTAAAGAGTTACATTCTCCTGAAAAATAACTTTTACGATGGGGGCTAGATGCATCTCCACGTAGGGAGGGTCTCATGGCCGAATCCCCAACCGACACCCACGAACAAACTCTTGATCGCGATTGTCGTACCCTATCTCGTCACGTCTTGCAGCAACTGCAAAGTTTTGATGCTGCTGCCCAAGACCTCAGCGCCCTCATGAATCGGATTGCCCTAGCAGGGAAGCTCATTGCCCGCCGCCTTAGCCGTGCTGGCTTAATGGAGGGAGTACTCGGATTTACAGGGGCAGTGAATGTTCAGGGCGAAGATGTCAAGAAAATGGATCTCTACGCCAACGAAGTATTTATTTCCGTCTTCAAGCAAAGTGGCTTAGTCTGCCGCCTTGCCTCAGAAGAAATGGCAACGCCCTACTACATTCCTGAAAACTGTCCCATCGGTCGCTATACCCTCCTGTACGATCCCTTAGATGGCTCCTCCAACGTGGATATCAACCTCAACGTTGGCTCCATCTTTGCGATTCGCCAGCAAGAGGGGAATGATCTGGATGGCAATGCCGCAGATTTACTCCAAAACGGCCACAAGCAAATTGCAGCGGGCTACATTCTCTATGGCCCAAGTACCATGCTGGTCTATTCCATTGGCAAGGGCACCCATGTGTTTGTCTTAGATCCCAGCCTAGGGGAATTTATCCTCGCCATTGAAAACCTACAAATGCCTGCCAGCGGTTCCATCTATAGCGTTAACGAAGGCAACTTCTGGGCATGGGATGAATCCATTCGCAATTATGTCCGCCATGTCCATCGCCAGCCGGGGTACAGTGCCCGCTATAGCGGTGCCTTAGTGGGAGACATCCACCGCATTCTTATGCAGGGAGGGGTTTTTCTTTATCCCGGCACCCAGAAAAATCCCGAGGGTAAACTGCGGCTGCTCTACGAATCTGCCCCCATTGCCTTTTTAGTGGAGCAAGCGGGAGGCAAAGCCAGCAATGGCACTCAGCCCCTTTTGGATATTGTGCCCAACCATCTGCACATGCGCACCCCCCTCATTATCGGCAGTCAGCAGAATGTAGAACTCGTGGAATCCTTTATTCAGCAAGCCGATGCCAACACAACTGTCCTACAGGTTTAACTCATGGTCACGCTGTTTGAAAATCCGCTGCGGGTAGGCTTACGTCAAGAACGCACCCCAGAGCCACTTATTTTGGTGATTTTTGGCGCGACTGGCGACCTCACCCAACGCAAACTGATTCCCTCGATTTATCAACTCAAGTTAGAACACCGCCTGCCTGCCGAGATCACTGTTGTTGGCGTTGCCCGTCGGGACTGGAGTGACGACTATTTCCGGGAGCACCTGCGCAAGGGAGTGGAGGAATTTGGCGGCGGCATCCAAGCGGAACCCCTCTGGCAGGAGTTTGCCCAAGGGCTTTACTACTGTGCCGGGAATATGGACGATCCGAACACCTATAGCAAACTTAAGGGCTTGCTTGCGGATCTCGACGAAAAGCGGCAGACCCGCGGAAACTATGTTTTTTACCTTGCAGTGTCTCCTAACTTTTTTGTGGAAGGCATTCAGCAACTTGGGGCGGCAGGGCTGTTAGCCAACCCCCAAAAGCGGCGACTAGTCATTGAAAAGCCCTTTGGTCGCGATCTCACCTCTGCCCAGTCCCTCAACCAAGTGGTGCAGTCCGTTTGTAAAGAAGAGCAGGTCTATCGTATTGACCACTACCTAGGGAAAGAAACCGTCCAAAACCTGATGGTGTTTCGCTTTGCCAATGCGATTTTTGAGCCACTTTGGAATCGGCAGTACGTCGATCATGTCCAGATTACCGTGGCTGAAACCGTTGGTGTAGAAGACCGGGCGGGCTACTACGAAACCTCTGGTGCCCTGCGGGATATGGTGCAAAACCACATGCTCCAACTACTCGCACTGACGGCGATGGAACCCCCCAATGCCCTTGATGCCGACAGCCTTCGCAACGAAAAGGTGAAGGTGCTACAGGCCACTCGGCTGGCAAATCTCGATAACCTTGATGCCTGTGCGGTGCGGGGGCAATACCGTGCTGGGTGGATGAAGGGTAAACCCGTGGTGGGCTACCGCGAAGAGCCGGGGGTCAGTGCCACCTCCACCACCCCGACCTACGTCGCCTTGAAGCTGCTCATTGATAACTGGCGCTGGCAGGGGGTGCCCTTTTATTTGCGCACCGGCAAACGCCTTGCAAAAAAGGTAACGGAAATTTCGATTCAATTTCGCCAAGTCCCCCTCTTGATTTTTCAGTCAGCGGCGCGCCAGACGAACCCGAATATCCTGACCATGCGCATCCAGCCCAACGAGGGCATTGCCCTACGCTTTGAGGCCAAAATGCCCGGTGCTGACTTGCGATCGCGCACGGTGGAAATGGACTTTAGCTATGGGGCGTCCTTTGGTATGGCCACTGCTGATGCCTACGCCCGCCTGTTACTAGACTGTATGCTTGGGGATCAAACCCTCTTTACCCGCGCAGATGAAGTGGAAGCGGCATGGCAGGTGGTGATGCCCGTCCTGAGCGCTTGGGAGGCGCCTAGCGATCCAGCGTTAATTCCCACCTACGAAGCGGGGACATGGGATCCAGATGCCGCCGAAGCGATGATTAACGCTGACGGTCGTCGCTGGCGACGCCTGTAGGATAGATGGCGGCCAAATTACGCATCATAGAAATCATAGGCATGTAAAAGGCTCACCCCCTAGGCACTCCTTAATCAATCGAATCGACGTAATACAGGTACTTCAGTTATGTCCAGCGAATCTACGCCCCTTGTCGCCCTTCAAGATCCAGTTGATGTCTCCCTTGATGATATTGAACACAGCCTCAGCCAAATCTGGGTCAGCCATGGGGGAGATGGCAATGCCCCTGCAGCAGTGCGAGCTACAACGTTTACCCTCGTTGTTTACGAAGCGGACGATACGCAACAACTTCTTGCCGCTTTGGGCTACTACAGCGGTCCAATTGATGGTATTCTGGGGCCGCGGATGCAAGCAGCCCTGCGATCGGCGCAAAAAGATTACGGGTTGCCCATTACCGGCCGACCGTCCCCTGAGCTACGCCAGATCCTACAGCAAGAATACGCTGCCCAAGCGGCTAAAGGGATGACTCGTCCGGATCGCTATGCCATGGATGTGCGCGGTGGCAGTGTTGCCGACGCGATCGCCAGTCAAAATCCCTGTCGCGTCATTGCCCTGTGCCCAACCCTTGGCGACGATACGGGTATTACCGCCCAAGTGGCCGCCTACTGTCCCATTAACAAAAAAGTCCGCAGTTCCCTGATCTGCTGCGAGTACATTACCCTTAAGGGAACCCATGCCGCCTTTGCGCGGGTTGAGCCACTCTTGCAGTCCTTGGTCATTCGCGACTTACCCCGCTTCCTCTGGTGGAAAGGGGATTTGCAACATAACCTTGATCTGTTTCAAACCCTTGCCCCCAAATTTAGCCGGATTATTGTTGACTCTAGTGAGTTTCTGGTGCCCACTAGCACATTTCGTACCCTTGCTGACCTATTGCAGCAAGGATTGCCAATTACCGATCTAAACTGGCGGCGACTGGGGGCATGGCAAGAATTAGCGGCTGAAGCCTTTGACCCACCGGAACGACGGCTAGCGGTCAAGGAGATTGATCAGGTCGTGATTGACTACGAAAAAGGCAATCCTGCCCAAGCATTAATGTATCTGGGGTGGCTGGCGTCCCGCTTACAGTGGCAACCCCGTCGCGTCACCCTCGAAAGTGGCGACTATGACCTCTACCACATTGAACTGGTGGGTTCAGATGAGCGGCTGATTAAAGCAGAGTTAGCAGGCATTCCCACCGGCGACAGCGGTTTGGTTCTGGGGGACTTAATTGATCTCAAACTCACCTCTAGCAATCCAGAGGCAGATTGTTGTACGATTATTTGCTCGGAGACACGTGGCTGCATGCGCATGGAATCGGGTGGCAGTGCTCAGATGTGCCGTACCTACCATGTGACTCCCTTAACGGATCAGACTGCTGAGCTGCTCCTGAGCCAAGAACTGCAACGCTGGGGGCAGGATGTGCTATATACTGAGAGCTTTGCCGCGGTCTTACAACTGTTAGACTTGATCCCTTAGGAACCCTTGGATGAATGAAGACTTTCGCCTCGTCATTGACCTCGGTGTTGTGCTGGGGGCAGCGGCGGTGGGTGGGGTGCTGGCGGCCTTGCTACGACAGCCTATTCTCCTTGGCTACCTGCTCGCTGGAATGCTGGTGGGGCCAACGGGGCTTGGGCTGCTGCGGGAAGTCCCCCAAGTTGAAGCCTTGGCGCAGTTAGGGGTCGCATTCTTGCTCTTTGCCTTGGGGGTTAGCTTTTCCCTGGGTGAAATTAAAAAGGTACAGGGCATTAGCTTAGGCGGTGGCACGTTGCAAATTCTGCTGACGATCGCCGTTACAACGTTGATTTCGGTGGGGGTGGGTTGGGTGACCTCTGCCAGTCAGGGAATCTTTTTGGGGGCAGTGCTGTCGTTGTCCTCAACCGCAGTGGTACTGCGCAGCTTGATGGATCGCAACGAGTTAGAATCCCTGCAAGGCCAGATTATGCTGGGGATGTTAGTGGTGCAGGATCTGGCGGTAGGGCTAATGGTGGCCGTGTTACCTGCCTTGGATAAGCCCCTTGAGGAGTTGGGCTGGGCGGTGGGAGAAGCTGTGCTAACCATTGGCCTGATTGCCGTGGGAGCGGTGGTGGCGGGGATTTGGCTATTGCCTCCCCTGCTGCGCCTGCTGGCGAAAACCGAAAGTCGGGAATTGTTTTTGTTGGGGGTGGTGGCGCTGTGTCTGGGGATTGCGCTGCTTACGGAGTATTTGGGTCTATCGATTGAAATTGGCGCGTTTATTGCCGGTTTGATGATTTCTGAGGTGGAGTACGCTGACCAAACCCTTGACTACGTGGAATCGATTCGGGATATTTTTACAACCCTCTTTTTTGCCTCAATTGGGATGCTCATTGATCCTATCTTTCTCTGGCAGCATCTGGATCTGATCATTGAATTGGTGAGCTTGGTGATTGTCGGTAAGTTTTTAATTACAACCCCGATTGTGAAGCTCTTTGGCTATACGTGGAAAACCTCACTGCTGGCGGGGATTGGCTTGGCGCAAATTGGGGAGTTTTCTTTTGTGCTGCTGACGGCGGGGCGGGGGCTAGGGTTAGTGTCTCAGCAAGTTTACCTTCTGACGTTGGGCACAACGGCGGTGACCTTGGTCGTTACACCCTTTTTGCTGAAATTGGTGCCGCTGCTGTTAGACTTACCATGGTTGCGGCAAGTCCTCAAGGAGGACGAGATTTTGGGGATGGATTTAGGGGAGTTGCCCCAACGCAATCACGTGATTGTCTGTGGCTATGGTCGAGTGGGTAAAAGCTTGGTCACGCTGCTGCAAAACCAACAGTACCCGGTTCTGGTGATTGAGCAAAGTGAGAGTGTCATCAATGAGGTGAAAGCTGCGGAGTTGCCTTATATCTATGGGAATGCAGCCAGTGCCACGATTCTGGCAAAGGCTGGGGTGGAAGCAGCCCTAGGGATGGCGATCGCTCTGCCGGATAGTATGACTACCCGCCTGTGTTTGAAGCGTGCCCTTGAGTTTGCGCCGGAGCTGGATGTCATTGTCCGTGCCAATAGCGATCGCGATATTGAACTGCTCTACCAGTTGGGGGCACGGGAAGTTGTGCAGCCGGAGTTTGAAGCCAGTTTGGAACTAGCCGCCCACCTGTTCTTTACCTTTGGCATGGGTGAGCGTGCTATCCAGCAACAGGTGCAACAGGTGCGTGAAAGCCACTATGAAAACTTGCGGGGCGATACCTCGCCAGATAAAACAGCACGGTTATTGCGCCAAGCAGCACAGGACATGAACAGTCGCTGGTACCTGCTCCCTGATGATTCGCCGGTGAGGGGAATGAGCTTGGCGGAAATCCAACTGCGTCAGCTCACTGGCGTAACGCTGCTGGCCATTGTGCGTCAAGATGGCACAGAGGTAGATTATCCTAGTGGTGAAACCTGCCTAGAAGCGGGCGATCGCCTGTTGATCATCGGCCAGCCCTCAGAGCTAAAAGCCTTTGAATCGCTGATTAGCGGCACTGTGAGTGTGCCTCAGGGCGAAACATCGTTTCTGTGGTTGATGTTGCCCAGTCAAATCAATGAGCGGCATCTGACCATTGCCGATCTGCACTTACCAGACACTGTGACCATTCGTGCGTTACGCCGGGAGGGAACCCTCCTCTCTCAGCCTGCGCCGGACTGTAAGTTAATGGCTGGGGATCGTCTCCTGTTGGCGGGKGCAGGGACAGAGTTAACCCGTTTGGGGGATCAACTAACGGCGCGATCGGTGCCCCTGCCGCCGTAGGTACGCAACAACCACCGTAGTTGATAGACGTAGCGAGCTGTTATCGCGACTTACATGACAAATTGGTCATTGGCAGCACCACTGCCCAAAGTCTGCGCAGTAGCAATATTCCTGTCCTGGTGTTTCGATGAGCTTGATCAATCCCATTCACTTTTGCAATTGGCGCGGCGACCTGTTTGGAAGTTTGACCACTGCCATTGTGGCATTACTGTTGGCGTTGGTATTTGGCATGGCGATGGCCTGTACCGTGGTCTTGCTGGCCAGGCTTTTGCAAATCCTCTTTGGATGGTTGCGGTTAGGGCAATAGGTGACGCTGATGCCTTGCAGCTAGAAAAGCTGGCTCACCAGGCAGCGAAAACTAGGCAAAACCGGGCTGGTCAATTCATCCTGCGGATACAGCGTTGCCACCAGCTTCAGCACCGCATTCTCCCGGCGATACACTTCAACACTTTGGGACTGAGCATTCACAATCCAGTATTCCAGCACCCCCCGCACCGAATACAGCTTCAACTTCGCTTCCCTGTCGCGTTGTTCATTTGTCTTCCCCGGTGACAGCACCTCAACCACCAGTTCGGGAGCCGCTGTGAGATGTCCTGCCTCATCTAGTAATTGCTCCAGTCGCTCATGGCTAGCCCACACCACATCAGGAATCACAGCATCTGATTCCGAAAACACAATACCAGGGTTGATCGCGGCTTGCCCTAGCCCACTCTGGTCAGACCAGAGCTTGAGCACCGTTCCAACATTGATACAAACGGCTTGGTGTTTCCAATCGGGCGCTCTGGTCACAAACAGTTCTCCCTCAATAATTTCATAGCGATTGGCGCGATCGCCGTCAAAGATCGCCAGATCAGCCGTTGTCCAACGGACTGGATTGGTGTTGGTGGACTGCATAAAACCCTCGCCATGCGTACATTGATCATAGGTCATCTGACTTCCAACCAGATGAAGCCTCGATTCTCAATCAGCGCCAGAACGATTCCCCAAAGTGCTACTCCTGTCGCCCACTCAGATAATCGCGAACGTTTTTCAGACAGCAACTCCCTTGGGGGTTATTGACCTCGCACCCACAGCGTCCGGCTTGGATGTGAGCGGTAATGGCAGCGATCGCTAAAGTTTGCCCGTGCTGTTCCAGATCTTGTTGAAGCCGCTGGCGCGTCCAGCCAAAACAGTAGCAAACCGGCACCTCCTTAGCGGGATCTTTTTGAAACATAGGTACTTTCAGATCGCTGGTGGTGAACGTGTCTCCCTCTGCTGAAAAGTAGACAATGGGACAATTGGCGCTGCTACAAAATTGATAGTCTGCCTGAGAATTGAGTCGTTCGAGCGCCTGGGGTACTAGGAGGCTTTTCAATGTCAGCACTTTGACAGGTTTTCCCTGGCTGCGATCGTGGGGACAATTCATCAACATGCCTCCTGATAACCCATCCAAGCCCCTAAACCGATTGCTCCCAGCATCAAAACCAGTAATGGTGTGAAGCAGCGCTTGCCAAAACCCTTTGGGTTTAGAAAAATGCCCCATACACCATTCCCGAAATGGTTGCCATGACCACCACCAACGACACAAACACCACCGTCTTCTTCGTCCCCATAATGCTGCGAATCACCAGCATATTGGGTAATGACAGCGCAGGGCCTGCTAGCAACAGGGCTAAGGCAGGGCCTTGACCCATGCCACTGCCAATTAAGCCTTGCAGAATCGGAACCTCGGTCAGCGTAGCAAAGTACATAAACGCGCCCGCAAACGCCGCCACAAAGTTTGATAGCAAGGAATTGCCGCCGACTGCCCGTGTTACCCACTCTGACGGGATTAAGCCTTCATGTCCCGGACGACCGAGCAACGCACCCGCCACGATCACCCCCAGCAACAACAGCGGCAGAATTTGTTTGGCAAAGTCCCAGGAGGAAGCAAACCATTCCCCCGCTTCATCCTTATTGGTGCTGGTCAGCCAGGATAGCCCGATGACGCCCGCCCCAAAGGCCACTATTGGCTGTTCCGGAACTCGGAAGGCCAAAACAGCCGTCACGGCAGCAATTAAAACCACTTTGCCCGTATTGAGGCCAAACCAGGTGATGAGAATGGCTGCCAGGGCGATCGCCAATCCGCCCGTAATCCACCACTTCGCGGCATAAATCGCGGCCCAAGTGCCTACCATTTCCGTGGGTTTTGCCCAGTTGGCAAAGACCAGAATCCCCACCATCACGGCAAAAAACAGGGCATTTTGCCACAGTGGACGGGCCACTTCCGGTTCGGGAAATCCTGCTTGAGCGTCGATTTTCTCCAGTTCTTCTTTGCGAAAAATGAACGCCATCAGCAACCCAATAATGACGCTGAAGGCGATCGCCCCCACTGCCCTTGCAATGCCCAACTGGAGACCCAGAATGCGGGCCGTCATGATAATCGCTAAAACGTTAATGGCCGGTCCCGAATAGAGAAAGGCTGTGGCGGGACCTAAACCAGCCCCCATGCGATAAATTCCGGCAAATAGCGGTAAAACCGTACAGGAACAGACAGCCAGAATGGTGCCGGACACCGAGGCCACACTGTAGGCCAGCACTTTATTCGCATTAGCCCCCAGGTATTTCATCACCGCATCCTGGGAAATGAAAACGGCGATCGCGCCGGCAATAAAGAAGGCGGGAATCAGACACAGTAGAACGTGTTCTTGCGCGTACCAACGCACCAGGTACAACGATTCAAAAACAGCATTTCTCAGCCGTTCTGAATTTTGAATCAGTTCCACAGGGAGGTAAAAACACAGGAGGAAACCTACCACAATCCACAATAGGGGTTTCCATTCCGATTTCCAAAAATGCATAAACAACCCTCCTATCCGAACCATCGGGGAGCCATGGAGTCAATGAAGATAAAATGTCGATCCGTTGTGGACTTGCAATCGTTACGCAGGCAAAAGCGCCTCAATATCCTTGGCTTCTAGCACTTTGCCCTGGCTCAGCACGTTGCCATCGACGACCAGAGCTGGCGTTTTCATCACCCCCCGTTTGACAATTTCCATCGTGTCGGTGATGTGGGCAATCTCAGCGTCTAGCTGGCGATGGGCGATCGCTTCCTTCGCATTCGCCTCTAACTGCTGACATTTTTTGCAACCGGTTCCTAAAATTTCAACCTTGAGTGTCATGGTTTAATTGCTCCTGATCCTGAAGTGGTGGGTTGGGTCACGACTCTGCCGGACTCACTAACGGGTGTTGTTGAAACACGACACACTGTTGCCCTGTTGAGGGGTGTGTCAAACTCTGCTGGCATTGATCTAGAAGGGGCTTGAGTTGCGCTTTCAGGGTTTGCAATTGGCTGATGGTCTCGTCGATGTGTTGCACTTTCTTGAGCAGGCGGTCATACACTTCCTGGCAAGAAAGCTGCCGCCCATCTTGTAACAGCAACAGTTCCCTGATCTCCTCTAGGCTCAGTCCCAAGGCTTTGGCATGGGAAATGAAAGCTAGCCGTTCCAGATCTGACTGCTCATAGAGCCGGTAGCCTGCCGCTGTTCGTTTTGGACTGGGCATCAGGCCAATCCGTTCGTAAAAGTAAAGGGTCTGAGGATTGAGCCCTAACTGACGAGAAACTTCACCTACCTGCAACATCGGCTCGGATACTCCGTTGCCATTCCATGCATCAATCCTACACCTTAGACTTAGGTATAAGGTCAATGGTTTTTTGGACAAAATTACCGAAGAACGCCGTAAAGCCCATAGCTTTAGCGATGGGGATATAAGGCCCAAATTATTTTCTTTTGTGCCGTACTGGTATTAGTGGCAAGGTATGCAACCACTCAAAAAACCGAGTATCGTAGTTTTTTGCTGTACCGTAGGGCATACGGGAACAAACCTCTGGGGTAACGTAGGAAACTGCTGTGCTTGAAGTGTTGTCGGTGAACCAGTCATTCTAAGCTGTGAGGCTAGAAGCATCCCCTGACTTTAGGCATGGGGAGCATGTCAAAGCTGGTGTAACTTAACTGGCAAGTACCTGTAGCGACTGCTGCGCCAGTAACTCCTCTACCTTGGCAGCGGGTAACGGGCGCGCAAAGAAATACCCTTGACCGTAGGTACAGCCCATCGTTTGCAGGGCGCGATACTGGCCTTGGGTTTCAATCCCCTCTGCCACCACCGTTAACTGGAGCGACTGCGCTAAGGCAATAATGGTATGTACGATACGAAGGGATTGCTCCTCTTGGTCGAGGGGGGAGATAAAGGCACGGTCAATTTTCAGGGTATCAATTGGGAAGCGGTGCAGATAACTCAACGACGAATAACCCGTACCAAAATCATCCATGTACAGGCCAATCCCCATGGCACGGATTTCTTTAAGCGCGGCGATCGCCATCTCCTTATTGTCAATTAAGACCCCCTCCGTTACTTCAAGCCGCAACCGCTGAGCCGGAAATCCCGTTTCACTGAGAATCGCTTCTAACTGGGGGAGTAGGTTCGTCTGCTGAAAATGCCGCCCCGTTAAGTTCACACTAATCGTTAACTCCCTACTCTGGGGAAACTGCACCGCCCATCGCTGCATTTGCTGACAGGCCTCGGCCATCACCCACCAACTGATGGGTAAAATCAACCCGGTTTCCTCTGCAACGGTCATAAACTCACCCGGGCTGACAATGCCCCGCTGTGGATGCTGCCAACGCAGGAGGGTTTCAAAACCAACGATGCACCGGCACGTTAAATCCACAATCGGCTGGTAATACACCAAAAATTCATTGCGTTCCGCAGCCCGGCGCAGCTCTGTCTCCGTTTGCATCAGGGCAATATTCTGCGCCCGCATCGCCATGCTGAATACTTCGTAGCGAGCCTTACCTAAGGACTTCGCACGGTACATTGCTGTATCGGCATCCCGCAGCAGGTCTTCAGCCGTTGAACTTTCGGCACTCGGAAAGGCAATGCCAATACTGGCGCTTGTAAACACTTCATGACCATCGAGTAAAAAGGGGCGATCGAGAGCTAATAAAATCCGCTCAGCAATTTCAATGGCCTGCTCCGGTGCCGTTAAATCTGTAACCAGAATGGCAAATTCATCTCCTCCCAAGCGGGCCACTGTATCTTCAGCGCGAGCACAGGCTAGCAAGCGTTGCGCAATTGCAATCAAAAGCTGGTCTCCGGCCAAATGCCCCAAACTGTCGTTGATCAGCTTAAAGCGATCTACATCCAAGAAGAGCACTGCAAAGAGCTTATAGGGACGACGGATGCGTTGGATCAGCGCCTGCCCCAACCGATCCATCATCAACACCCGATTGGGTAACCCCGTCATTGCATCGTGCAGGGCATCGTGGAGAATTTGCTCTTGGATGAGATGATATTCAGTCACATCGGTCATTGAACCAGCAATCCGGTAGGGCTGCCCCTGTTCATTACGCAGGGCTTTACCCCGCGATCGCATCCAGCGATAACTGCCATCTGCATGCTTGATGCGGAACTCACACTCAAAATGGGGGCGCGCCCCCAGCAAATGCTCCTGCATGTCCGTCTGCACCCGCTGCCGATCGTCGGGATGCACCCGCTGCCACCACTCTTCAATCGTAGGTTTGAGGGTGCCCGGGGGTTCGCCCACTAATTGCTCCCAGCGGCGCGAGTAATACATTGACGCATCAACAATGTGCCAGTCCCAAAGGCCGTCATTGGCACCCTCTGCGGCTAGGGCATAGCGCTCCTCACTGATGCGCAGCGCCATTTCCGATCGCTTACGTTCGGTAATGTCGGTGATATAACAGCGAATGAGATCACTTTCCCGCAGGCTGTGTACTGTTACTTCATAGGTGCGATCGCCCACGATAACCTCTTGCAGAAAAAAGCGTTGATCACAGCGTGAGTTCTCTTGGATCCACGCCAACAATGGATGGCCAAAGCCCGTATCCTCTAAATCCGGAAATGCACTAATGGCTGCCGGGTTCACATAGGTAATATGACCATGGGGGGAGAGTTCAATAATTGGATAGGGGCTTAACTCTGGAAACGACGACAGCCGCAAAAGCTGGACATCGCTCAACTGAGACATTTGGCGTTCCACCAGCGCAGTCTTAGCCGCATTGGGAACATAACCATCGGGAATACTGGCAAACGCAAGGGCATGGGTGTAGCGATTAAAGCCCGAATCCGAGAGATTGCTAAGGCAATGGTAACGTGCCCGCACCTCCCCGCCAAAAATAATTAAATCCCGATGCTGCAGAATGTGAGACTGACAAGGCATCCCATTGACGGTGATGCCATTGACACTCCGTTTACCCTGTAAATCCCCATCAATTAAACGGAAAAAATACTGGCCTGTACTCGGATCACACACTCGCAGTAAGACGGCGTGCTGGCGCGACACCATAGCCGACTTCAGGACAATTTTGTTACTGGGATGTCGGCCAATGGTATAGGTGCTGGCTTGTAAATTCACCGTCCGGCGACCCGATTGATCCTCAATGACAAGCAGGTGCCGAAACTTTTGCGTCTCAGATGTCACGCAAGTAGCCTCGAATAGTAGCAATCGGGAAGTGAACTCGCAAAATTATTTATGGCAGTAGGAGCGCAGGCTAGCTTCACTATACTGCTATTTTAAGTGGCGACATTTTATGATGTTCAAGAAAATATTGCCGCTTCTCAGTAGCGCTTTGGCCACCACGTCACCCTCTAGAATCGGTGGATGATCTTTCACATCGTGATGCTTGCTCCCTATGACCCCATTCATGTCTCGCACCTGCTACCAGTGCCGCCGTTGGCAGCGACAGGGGTGGGGGTTGGCCTGTCTTGTTGTACTTGTGCTGGGTCTAATGCTCCTATGGACACACTCAGCTAGCGCCATGACGGCTAAACATTACACTGAATTAACATTACCGCCCTTGCCAGCGGTTCAGCTACCCGCCACTGAGCGGTTTCGACTGGGCAATGGCATCGTGGTGTATCTCCTTGAGGATCATGAATGGCCACTCGTGCGGGGGAGTTTACTGTTTCAGGCTGGAAGTCGCTGGGATCCACCGACACAAGTGGGGTTAGCAGAGATCAGCGGCGACCTATTACGGACGGGTGGCACTACCCAACATCGAGCCGCGGAGATTGATCAGTGGCTAGAAGATCGGGCAGCCTCCATTGAAGCAGGGGTGGGCAAAAGTATGGGTCGCCTCAGTTTCAATGGTTTACGCGAGCACCATGAGAGCCTTTTGGCACTAGTGGCGGAAATGCTGCAAGCGCCAGCGGTGGAACCGGCGCGCTTCCAGTTAGCCATTCGTCGTCGCCAAGGTGTGATTGAGCGGCGCAATGATCAACCCAATGCCCAAGCGGAGCGGGAATTTTACAAGCTGATCTATGGCGCTGAGAGTCCCTATGCCCGCACTCAGGAGCTCAATACCTTAGCCGCTATTCAGCCTCAGGATGTGCAGCAGTTCTATCAAACGTACCTTGCCCCCAGTCGCTGCATTCTTGGGATTGCGGGTGATTTTGATGCTGCCCAGATGAAACAAACCGTAGAGCGTATTTTTGGCAAGTGGCAAGCCCCACCCCAGTTGCCGCCGCTGCCGCCGTTGCCAACGATTAGCGTCGATCGCACCCCCGCAACGGTTGTTATTGATCGGCCTCATTTATCTCAAAGTTATATTTACACCGGTCAGTTGGGGGGCACCCTTAGGGATCCTGATGTCTTTCACCTCTACGTTTTGAATGGGGTTCTCAATGGCTTTGGCGGACGGCTGTTTAACGAACTGCGATCGCGCCAAGGCTTGGCCTACAGCGTTTATGCAGCATGGAAACCAGAATTTGACTATGAAGGGGTTTTCTACGGTGTGGGTCAAACGCAGACTGCTGCGACAGCAACGTTTTTAGCGGCACTGCGACAGGAAATTGAACGCCTGCAGCACGAACCCATTGCCGCAGCAGAGCTAGCCTACGCCAAAGAGTCGATCCTGAACTCTTTTGTGTTTAATTTTCGCGATAGTGTGCAAATTCTTAATCGCTTAATCCGCTACGAGTACTATGGGTTCCCTAAGGATTTTATCTTTCGCTACCAGCAAGCGGTGAAAGCGGCTACTGCCGAGGATGTGCAACGGGTGGCGCAACAACACCTCGCGCCAGATACTTGGCGCACGCTTATTGTCGGTAATGGTCGTAAGTTGGAGGCTCAAGCCTTGCCCCACAGTGAGTTCAGACTATTTTAGGGCTTTAGGGCGCAGGGGCTGCCAAAGCAGCAACAATGGCATCGGCCACGCGGCTCACGGGACACATCTCAAGACCGGAAATCGCACACTGTTGGCTGTGGGGAATAATGGCACGGCGAAACCCTAGCTTCGCGGCTTCCCGCAACCGTAGCTCAAGTTGAGACACCGCCCGTACTTGCCCGCCTAACCCCACTTCGCCAATGATGACGGTGTGGGGCTGCACCCAGCGATCGCGAAAGCTGGCTACCACTGCAACGGCAACGCCCAGATCCGCTGCGGTTTCCGCTACGGTTAAGCCCCCTGAGGTGGCCACGTAGGCATCAAGCTTAGAGAGGGGAACCCCAAGGCGCTTTTCTAGGACGGCTAAAATTTGCAGGAAGCGATTGTATTCAATGCCAGTGGTAGTGCGGCGGGGGGAGGGGTAGCTAGTGGGGCTGACCAAGCTTTGCAGTTCGACGACGAGGGGGCGGGTGCCTTCGCAGGCCACGATGGTTGCGGTGCCCGGTGCGGGGTCGCGATCGCCCAAAAACAACGCTGAGGGATTGGTGACTTCCACTAAGCCTTGGGCACCCATTTCAAAAACACCAATTTCCTGACTGGCACCAAAGCGATTTTTGACGGCGCGCACGAGGCGGTGACTGGCAAAGCGATCGCCCTCAAAGTAGAGTACCGTATCCACTAAATGCTCCAACACCTTTGGCCCAGCGATCGCCCCTTCCTTGGTGACATGGCCAACAATAAATAAGCTGATGTGATCCCGCTTAGCGAGGCGCATTAAGGCGGCGGTGCCCTCACGCACTTGGGAGACAGAGCCGGGGGCAGCGGTCAGTTGCGGTAAATACACCGCTTGAATACTGTCAATAATGACTAACTGCGGTTGCAGGTGAGCCAGCTCTTGGAGAATAATTTCTAGGTCGGTCTCTGCTAACAAGTAGAGGGATTCCGGTGCAGCGACGGCCAAACGTTGCGATCGCAACTTTACCTGTTGCCCTGACTCCTCGGCACAAACGTAGAGCACCCGCTGCCGAGTGGCTAACTGAGCCGCCATTTGCAGCAAGAGGGTCGATTTGCCAATTCCGGGTTCACCCGCCACCAGCACTAAGGAACCCACAACAATGCCCCCCCCCAAGACACGATCCAGCTCGCTAAACCCAGAGAGGGAGCGGGGGTGCGCCTGCTCCTCAATCGCAGCTAGTGGTTTGGCCGCAAGGGGCTGGGCAAGATGACTGCGACGGGGCGATCGCCGAGTACCCGACTCGGTCGTCAGGGGTGAGGTCACCTGCTCATCCAGCGTATTCCACTGACCACAACTGGGACAGCGACCAAAATATTGCAGCGATTCGGCACCGCACTCGCGGCAGATGTACAGTACCTTCGCCTTGGGCATGGAATCTGCGCGCTATTGCACGCCAAGGAGTTCTACATCAAAAATCAAAGTGGCATTGGGGGGAATCACACCTCCGGCACCGCGCGCACCATAGCCGAGGTCTGGCGGAATAATGAGACGGCGACGACCTCCCACCTGCATGGAGCCAACGCCTTCATCCCACCCTTTAATCACTTGCCCCACACCAATCTGAAACTGAAAGGGCTGACCGCGATCGTGAGAGCTATCAAACACACGCCCATTGGTGAGCATTCCGGTATAGTGAACCGTGACCCGATTCCCCGGCTGGGGTTGTGCCCCCGACCCCACCACTAAATCTTCGTACTGTAACCCCGAGGGGGTCGTGACAACCGTAGAATCACTCATTAGTCCAGCAGCCTCCGTTGATGCCTCCAGCGGCACACTGGCGATTGCTGGCAACGCGATCACCATCCATACCACTACTAGGACAATACCACAGAGCAGTTGGCGCAGGGGACGATGGACAACTACCATGAGCGATTTTTTAACTCCCTAACATCTCGTTCGAGGCGATCAATGCGTCCGCGCAGTTCATCCAGTTCAGACCGTTGGGGCACTCCCAAACTTTCGAGGAACTGGCGAGTTTGCCGCTGAACTGCTTCATCTAGGGTGGCCGCATCCTCCTTGAGGTGAGCGAGGACTTCATCCACCATTGCCTTGGCTTGATCGGCATTGAGCCGTCCTTCCTTTACCCACTGATCACTGACTTGGCGTAACTTTTCTGCCACCAAGGAGGTGGTGCCAACACCGATGAGAAGCAATTGCTGAAGCAAATTTTGTTGGTTCATGGGGCACGCAGACAACGCCTATACTGTATTGTGCCATTGCCCCTAGAGAAATTGGCGCACATCGGTGACTTCCCCAGTAATTGCCGCTGCTGCCACCATCGCGGGACTCATCAAGAGCGTTCGCCCTGCGGCTGAGCCTTGCCGCCCCTTGAAGTTACGGTTTGAGGAAGAGGCACTCACTTGCCGGCCTTGGAGTTTATCGGGGTTCATGGCCAAACACATCGAGCAGCCGGGATTACGCCATTCAAACCCTGCTGCTTCAAAGATGGTATCTAGCCCCTCAGCTTCCGCTTGGGCTTTGACGCGCTCAGAACCGGGCACCACAAAGGCCTTGACCCCGGGCTTGACTTTGCGTCCTTCTAGGACTTTGGCGGCTTCCCGCAGATCGCTGATCCGACCATTGGTACAACTGCCAATAAAACAGACATCGACTTTGGTGCCACGGATAGGCTGACCGGGCTGTAAGCCCATATAATCATAGGCTTCTTGGGCAATGCCTCGCTCTGACTCCGGCAGCATCTCTAGGCTGGGTAAGGTTTCGTCCACAGCAACCCCCTGCCCTGGAGTAATCCCCCAAGTGACGGTTGGGGCAATGGTGGCTGCATCAAAGACCACCACATCATCGTACTCGGCATCCACCTCAGTGCGCAGCGATCGCCACCACGCTACCGCTGTCTCCCAAGCCTCCCCTTGGGGGGCAAAGGGACGACCCTTGAGATAGGCAAACGTGGTTTCATCGGGATTGATATAGCCGCAGCGCGCCCCCCCCTCAATGGCCATATTACAGACGGTCATCCGCTCTTCCATCGACATTTGGGCAACGGTGGTGCCAGCAAACTCGTAGGCATAGCCTACCCCACCATTGACGCCTAGGTGACGGATCAGGTGCAAAATGACATCTTTAGCATACACCCCAGGCGCTAGGGTGCCGTTGACCTCTACCTTGCGCACCTTGAGCTTATTCAGTGCCAAGGTTTGGGTGGCTAACACATCACGAACTTGACTGGTGCCAATACCGAAGGCGATCGCCCCAAAGGCACCGTGGGTTGAGGTGTGGCTATCCCCGCAGGCAATGGTCATCCCCGGCTGGGTCAACCCCTGCTCTGGGGCAATCACATGCACAATCCCCTGCCGCCCGGAGCCAATGCCAAAAAAGGGAATGCCGTGCTCGCGGCAGTTGGCCTCAAGGGCTTGGAGCATCTCCTCTGCTAGGGCGTCCTGCAACGGTCGTGCGAGGCTGTCCGTCGGCACAATGTGATCCACCGTTGCCACCGTCCGCTGGGGGTACAACACCTTTAATCCTCGCTCCCGCAGCATGGCAAAGGCTTGGGGGCTGGTGACCTCGTGGATGAGGTGCAGGCCGATAAACAACTGGGTCTGCCCCGAGGGTAAGGTGCCCACCGTGTGCTGCTGCCAAACTTTATCAAAGAGGGTGCCGCGACTCATAAGGGTTAAGAGAGAAACAAAAAATGTGGATCACTTTATTATATCGGCATTATATCGGCTGCGACGGATGGGAATGCCGAGCCGGAGGAGAGCAACGGGGTCTTGAGGTGGCGCACTAAGATAAAAGAGACACGTTTGGGATGCCTGTCTCATGAACCTGCTAGAACAGTTACGAAAAATGACGGTCGTGGTTGCAGATACCGGAGACATTTTGGCCATTGAAAAATTTACCCCCCGCGATGCGACCACTAATCCCTCGTTGATTACCGCCGCCGCTCAGATGGCCGAATATCAGCCGATTGTTGATGAGACCCTACTCAAGGCAAAAGAGCACCTAGGGTCTGGAGCCACCGCAAAGGAGGTCGTCTCCCTTGCCGTTGACCGCTTAGCCGTGGCCTTTGGGCTAAAAATTTTAAACATTATTCCCGGTCGGGTCTCGACAGAAGTGGATGCCCGACTGTCCTACGATACAGCGGCAACCGTAGCTAAAGCCCGGGATCTCATTGCCCAGTACGAAGCCGCGGGGGTAGGGCGCGATCGCGTTCTGATTAAAATTGCCTCAACGTGGGAGGGGATTCGCGCCGCAGAAACGCTAGAAAAAGAAGGGATTCACTGTAACCTCACCCTGCTGTTTGGGCTACATCAGGCGGTGGCCTGCGCTGAAGCGGGTGTTACCTTAATTTCCCCCTTTGTGGGTCGCATTCTGGATTGGTATAAGAAAAAAACCGGCAAGGACTATCCGCCCAGCGAGGATCCGGGGGTGATTTCTGTCACCCGAATCTATAACTACTACAAGAAGTTTGGTTATGCCACTGAAGTCATGGGCGCTAGTTTCCGTAACATTGGCGAAATTACTGAGCTAGCAGGCTGCGATTTACTGACCATTTCTCCGGCTCTGCTACAGGAATTGCAGAGCACCAACGGCGAGTTACCCCGCAAGCTCGACCCAGCGACTGCCGCTAGTCTCACCATTGAGAAACTGACGATGGATGAGGTGACGTTTGCCCAAATGCATGCCGCTGATGCGATGGCTAGTGAAAAGCTGGATGAGGGAATTAAGGGCTTTACGAAGGCATTAGAAACCTTAGAAGACTTACTGTCGCAACGACTGGCACGACTCGAAGGGGAATCGACCCTGACCCATGCGGCAGAGGAGCTGTTTCATGTTTACGATCTGGATGGTGATGGAATTATTACCCGCGAAGAGTGGTTAGGCACCGATGCGGTGTTTGATGCCCTTGATGCCAATCATGACGGTAAAGTCACACCCGAAGATATGGGTGCGGGCTTGGGGGCTGTGCTGCATTTAGCCAAGGCTCGCTAGCTGACTACGTTGTCAATGCTGCTACGATACTCCTCTGGTTGGCCTATCAGGGGAGTATCTTGCCAAGATATTAATATTAATAGTCTTTAATAGTTTTCGTCTGGGAGATGGCTATGGGGATGTCCCCTCGCACGCTAGCGAACAGTGGAGGTCTATGTCTGGAAGTTTAGAAACCGTTGAACAGGAAGTACTGGCTCTGCAGGGGCTGCTGATGGGTACCCTCCAAGAAATGCGCCACCTCTATGATGCATACCTTCAGGTACTAGCTCCGATCGCCCGTCAGCAGCTTATTACTGTTAGCTACCAAGTGTGCACCCAAGTGTTTCCTGAGCAGTTTCTAACTCTTGAGGAGGGCGATCGCCAACAGTTGCAACAGCGTATTTATCAGCTTGCCCTGAGCCTAGAAGCAGCGATTCTGCGCCTTCAGCCGCACCAGCAGGAAGCGTCAGCCCAAGAGGACGCAGGCGAGGAATCTGCAGCGGCAGTGCCCGATGACTCCGAGGATGAGGCTGAGGATTCTATCGCCCCGGACGACTCCCTACAGAAGAAACTCAGCAAAACCCTGTACCGCGGCTCTCTCAAGATGAATCACCTATTGCAACGTGCCGCAATTTTGCCCCCTGCCCCCATTGCCGTCATCCTAGATATTGCCAGTAAGGCCGAAAATCGTCCTTTGGGTCGCATTCCCCATCTGCTCACGATGATGCTGGAGGAGCAACAAACGCAGGAGAACGCGAACACTGAAGACAAGAGTGCAAACCCGGCCCCTCATCCAATAGCAGCCATCTATCTCCAGTTGGAGGAGTTAGAGTTTCAGCACCCCTCCCTTGCTCATCAGCGCAGTCAGATTCGCGAACTGGAATCCCGGTTGGCCAGCCTGCAACAGCAACTGCATAAAAAACAGCGCCAGTACCTGACCCTGAAAGCCAGCCGTGTCTGGTGGCAGACGTGGAAAGCCAACGAAGCCAACCATTTTCAGGATGCCGCGGACTAGCGTAAGGAGACCCTCGGTGTCACTGGATTGGCCACGCTTACAACGCGCCCTTGCCATTGAAACCGAGCGGGGCTTTTGTAATTTGCAGGGTAAGACCTCCCGCTTTAGCGAATATTTACACCAAGAACTCAGTCAAGCCCCGCTGCAACACCTGCCAACTCAGGTGCGCGATCGCTGGCAACAGACCGCTGCCGCCTACGCAGACTACCCTAACCTCTCCACCCCTGAGCGACAGCACCTTGTGGTGAAAACCCGCCAACTCCTCTACGAGGTGCACAAACAGTTAACGGCTGCACCGCGCCCCGATCCTTGGCAACAATCCCTTGCAAAAATCTCCGGCATTGGCGATCGCACTGCCGATCGCTTAGCCAAACTCGGTCTTTACACGCTGAATGATCTCATCTACTACTTTCCGCGCGATTACATTGATTATGCCCGTCAAGTGGCGATTCGTGAGCTAGAGCCAGGGCAAACCGTGACCCTTGTGGGCACCGTACGCCGTTGCAACTGCTTTACCAGTCCCCGGAATGCCAAGTTAACCATCCTCGAATTGGTGCTCCAGGATCGCAGTGGCCAAATTCGTCTCAGTCGCTTTTATGCTGGGGCGCGTTATGCCCAGCGGGGGTGGCAGGAGCAACAAAAGCGGTTGTATGCCCCGCAAACCACTGTGGCAGCCTCCGGGTTAGTGAAAGCCAGCACCTATGGCCTAACCCTCGATAACCCGGAGCTAGAGGTGCTGGAGCACGCTGGCGCTGAGATTGAGTCTCTGTCGGTGGGGCGCATTGTGCCGGTGTATCCCCTAACCGAGGGGATCTCCCCCGGCATCCTGCGCCGTGCTGTGGATCGCGTGCTGCCCTTGCTGAGCGGGTACCCCGATCCCCTGCCCGCGGCGATCGCCCGTGCCCATGGCTTAATCGGCCTTGAAACCGCCCTGCGGCAGATTCACTTCCCCACGGATCACGACTGCCTCGCACAGGCACGGCGACGGCTCATTTTTGATGAATTCTTTTATTTGCAGTTGAGCCTGCTGCAACGTCGTCGCCAACACCAGCAGCAGCACAGCCCACCCGTTAGCCCTCAAGGGAAACTCATTGAGCAGTTTTATGGCCAGCTGCCCTTTGAACTCACCAGAGCGCAGCAGCGGGTTGTGGCCGAGATTTTGGCAGACTTACAGCAACCGGTTCCCATGAACCGCCTGGTTCAAGGGGATGTGGGATCCGGGAAAACGGTGGTGGCGGTAATTACACTCTTGGCAGCCATTCAGTCTGGCTATCAGGCAGCGCTCATGGCCCCCACCGAAGTGCTCGCTGAGCAACACTACCGTAAACTTCTGGAGTGGTTGACGCCCCTGCATCTGCCTGTAGAAGTGCTGACGGGGTCAGTCCGTACCGCCAAACGGCGACAGATCCTAGATCAGTTAGCCACGGGGGAGCTACCGCTCCTAGTGGGAACCCATGCCCTCATTCAGGACGGGGTAACCTTCGCTCGCTTGGGTTTAGTGATCATTGACGAACAGCATCGCTTTGGGGTCGCTCAGCGCGCCAAGTTGCAAGCGAAGGGGGAGCTTCCCCATGTATTGACCATGACCGCCACACCGATACCGCGTACCTTGGCCTTGACGCTCCATGGCGACCTGGAGGTGAGCCAAATTGATGAACTCCCCCCCGGTCGCCAACCCATTCAAACAACCGTACTAGGACGGGGCGATCGCCCCCATGCCTACGATCTTATCCGCCGTGAAGTAGCGCAAGGCCGCCAAGCCTATATTATTCTGCCCCTAGTGGAAGAGTCAGAAAAGCTAGATCTCAAATCTGCCATTGCTGAACACGACCGTCTCCAGAGCGATATTTTCCCCAACTTTCGCGTTGGCCTCCTCCATGGCCGCATGAACCCTAGCGAAAAAGATACAGCGATTCAGGCGTTTGCCAAAAGAGAACTAGATATTCTGGTGGCCACCACCGTCGTGGAAGTCGGGGTGGATGTCCCCAATGCCACAGTGATGCTCATTGAACACGCCGAACGCTTTGGCCTGTCCCAACTTCATCAACTGCGGGGTCGGGTCGGGCGCGGTCGCTATCCGTCCTTCTGTATCTTGCTCAATAGCTCCCGTAGCGATGCCGCCAAGCAACGCTTAAACGTCTTAGCCCAGTCCCAAGATGGTTTTTTTATTGCTGAAATGGATTTGCGGTTGCGCGGTCCCGGTGAAGTGCTGGGAACCCGTCAATCGGGGTTACCGGATTTTGCCCTCGCGAGCTTAGTTGACGACCAAGACTGTTTGGAGGACGCTCGGCAGGCCGCTGCCGACCTGCTCGCTAAGGATCCAGAATTACAGGCTTATCCATTGCTGCGCTCAACCCTCAAGCAACGGCGCGATCGCCTCCTCGAGGGGATGATGAATTAGCGGTTTCCCACTCTCCTGATCCTTATGTTAAATTTAGTTAAGAATCTGAATAATAAATACCGCCCATGAAAGTCTCTTGGAAAACACTGCTTCTTTGGTCAATCCCCCTACTCCTTGTAGGAGTGTTGATTTGGCAGGGTGCCAGCAACTTTATGCTCAGCCAAAGCCAACCCCCACTCAACACCGCCAGCACCCGCATGAGTTATAGTCGGTTTCTCAGTTATCTGGATGCTGGGCGCATTAGTAGAGTCGATATTTTTGATAACGGCCGTACCGCCATTGTTGATGTGTCTGACCCAGAGCTAGTCAATGGACGACCCTTGCGCGTACGGGTCGATATGCCCGGCACCTCCCCCGAGATTATTAGTAAGTTGCGCGAGCAGCACGTTGAACTAGACGTTCACCCGACTCGCAACGATGGCGCTATTTGGGGTCTGCTGGGTAATCTTCTCTTTCCAATTTTGCTCATCGGCGGTCTCTTTTTCCTCTTTCGGCGCTCGAGCAACGTCCCCGGTGGCCCCGGCCAAGCAATGAACTTTGGCAAGTCCCGGGCGCGTTTTCAGATGGAAGCCAAAACAGGCGTAATGTTTGACGATGTTGCTGGCGTCGATGAAGCTAAAGAAGAACTCCAAGAAGTCGTTACCTTTTTGAAGAAGCCAGAAAAATTCACCGCAGTGGGTGCCCGCATTCCCAAAGGCGTCCTGTTGGTGGGCCCCCCAGGAACGGGTAAAACCATGTTAGCCAAAGCTATTGCGGGGGAAGCCGGTGTGCCCTTCTTCTCCATTTCTGGCTCAGAGTTTGTGGAAATGTTTGTGGGGGTCGGTGCCTCGCGGGTACGGGATCTCTTTAAGAAAGCCAAGGAGAATGCCCCTTGCCTGATTTTTATTGATGAAATTGATGCGGTGGGTCGCCAGCGCGGTGCTGGCATTGGCGGTGGCAATGATGAGCGCGAGCAAACCCTCAACCAGTTGCTGACGGAAATGGATGGCTTTGAGGGCAACACCGGCATCATTATCATTGCGGCAACCAACCGTCCCGATGTCCTCGATGCCGCATTACTGCGCCCCGGACGGTTCGATCGCCAAGTGATTGTAGATGCCCCCGACATTAAAGGCCGGCTGTCGATTTTGAATGTTCATGCCCGTAACAAGAAACTCGCCCCTGAAGTCTCCCTAGAGGCTATTGCTCGCCGCACCCCTGGCTTCACGGGTGCTGACTTAGCCAACCTGCTCAACGAAGCAGCAATCCTCACAGCCCGTCGTCGCAAGCCTGCCATCACCATGCTGGAAATTGATGATGCTGTGGATCGGGTTGTAGCTGGCATGGAAGGCACCCCCCTCATTGACGGCAAAAGTAAGCGCTTGATTGCCTACCACGAAGTGGGGCATGCCATTGTCGGTACGCTGCTCAAGGATCACGACCCTGTTCAAAAGGTCACCCTTGTACCTCGGGGCCAGGCTCGTGGCCTGACGTGGTTCATGCCCTCAGAAGATTCAGGCCTGATCTCGCGATCGCAACTCATGGCACGGATGGCCGGTGCCCTAGGGGGACGTGCCGCTGAATACGTCGTCTTTGGCGATGCAGAAGTCACCACAGGGGCTAGCAATGATCTGCAACAGGTGACTGCTATGGCACGGCAGATGGTCACCCGCTTTGGCATGTCTGACCTTGGGCCGCTCTCGTTAGAAACCCAAAACGGCGAAGTCTTTTTAGGGCGCGATCTAGTCTCTCGCTCAGAGTACTCCGAAGAAATTGCCGCCCGCATTGATGCCCAAGTCCGCGAACTGGTGCAGCACAGCTATGAGTTAGCCATTAAGCTGATCCGTGAACATCGTGTAGTCATTGATCGCTTAGTGGACCTATTGATAGAAAAAGAAACCATTGACGGAGAAGAGTTCCGGCAAATTGTTGCTGAATATACTGTCGTGCCCGATAAGGAACGATTTGTGCCGCAACTGTAGGGTCTTTTTACCCCAGTGTAGTTAACCCTATAGTTGAAATATTTGAGGTGCAGGTATCAAAACTGACACCTCATTTTTTGTGCTTTTGCATATCCTGAGAACTCCATATTTATTAATAAAATATTGCTGCTTATTCCCAGAAAAATGTCCTACTGGCAAGTTGATTTTTATCGCCGCCCCCTGCAAACTCCTACAGGAATTCCTTTGTGGGAGCTTGTAATTTGTGACCCACAGCAGCAGTTTTACTACACGGAATTTTGCCCAGAGCCTTTGGCAACTTCAGTATGGCTCACTCAAGCCTTTCGTAATTGTGGTCAGCCCTTGCCCGATCGCGTTCAGGTGTTTCGTCCGCAAAGTCTAGGTTTAATTGAAGTTGCCTGTCAACGCTTAAATCTACCCCTAGAGGTAACACGACGGACGTTGGCACTCAAGCAATTTCTCTTGCAACGGGCAGCGGCATATCCTAACCTTCAAACTTACACTGGCGCCGCCTACGATCCACTGGCGATCGATCAGCCACCGCCTTTGCCTCTACCCGATGATATCTGGGGAGACTACTGGCAATTTGCCGCCATTAGCCCCGACCAACTGAGCCAACTCATGCAGTACCCGCTGCGAATTTTGTCCTTTGAGATGGATATGCTGCCTGAAAACCTCGGCCTTGCGAGTGATTGTGCCATTCCGGGGATTATTCTTTATGCTGGCCGTAAGTCGTTGAAACTTGCCCGCTGGTTTCAGGAACAGTCGCCCTATCGGCTGGAATTCATTCGGGGTGAACCCTGTGGCGTGATCCTCCACAGTGGCCTGCGCGATCGCTGGGTCTTTTTAACCTTTAGCAATCCAGAGATTGCTGCTGCGGGTGATCTCTTTCGCGATCGCCTCGCCCGCACTCAAGGCTTACACTTTTTCCTGATTCAGCCTGCCGAAAACGATACCACCTACACGGCACTGTGGCTGCTACATCCCCTTGAATACCAAAGCAGCAGTGATTCATAAGGCTTGATCACTAAAAGGATAGGGATAATTTGGCAGCTCTCCAGGCCAACGCAGCATAACCACCTCTTCTCTAACGTGCTCTCTGGTAATGGTTGCCGCACGGGTACGGAAAAGATCGATACCACAGACCTCATAGCCCAATCCACTGGCAATCTCTGCTAAAAGATGACCGGTGCGAATCATCACCCGCAAATAGGATCTCTGATCGCCAACAACGTAGGCAAGATGCGCCCCTGGCCGTAACACATAGCGTAAATCAGCAAGATGCTTAGCCATGCCGCCAAAGTACAACTTAACTGCACGGTGATATAACCGTTCAAAACCGCTGGTTTTTCCTAATTCAATTCGCCGATCTTCAATTTCCTTAGCGATCGCCTGTATGCCTGTATGTTTATTCACCCAGCGATCGTCTGCATCAAGTTTATAGATATTGCGTGTATTAGATCGGATGAGATTTTGCTTAAGTGCACGTAAATCAGCTTTGTTCTTGATAAATCCTAGGAGAACCGATTCTAATCGAGTCGTTCTCGTATAGTCCTTTTCATTAGGATAGGGCGGTGAGGTAATCACTGCATCGATAGACTTGGGTGACAAGGCTGGTAAAATTTGCCGAGAATCCGCACGATAGATTTTACTGGGAACAGACATTAAGGGTGCCAGTTGAGGCAAATCGTTTGCTATCCTGCTGACCTCCTCAAGCCAAGCTTCGACCACTGGTGCATCCTCCTTTTGTTTACCTACACCAACCTCTGGTCCAAACCGCAGATTACTAATTGATGTCACTAGCGCTTTAGCCAAAGCTAACTTAAGATGGCAGGAATAGCTCTGCTCAGGATAGCCTTCAATAGCCTCCAACAAAATAAGGGTCTTATGGAGCGGGAGTGGGCTAATAGAGTTTTTCAAAAGCAGCCTATAACTCTCCTCCGGTAGGGTTCTCAGAGGTTCACCGTGAATTGATATAGCGGCTTGCGCCCGGGTAGCAATTTCGAGGGCTATCTCCAGTAAGGTATGAGGATCCGGCGTCCAATCCCGCTTGGTTGTTCCGGCAAACCATGCCATCGGGTTTGCTTCAATCCCAACACTAGGAATACCTAGTTTCTTACACTCCACGACTGTCGTGCCTGTTCCACAAAACGGATCAAGCACTTGCTGTTGCGAGTTAATTTGAAACTTGGCTAAATAATCTTGCACTAAGTGAGGCGGAAAAGACAGGACAAAGCGATACCAATCGTGAGCCGCAAGATCGTCTAAGCGCACGTGGTTGATTTCAGGCCGGCTGTAGTCCATTCCCTGAGCTGCATTGTTCTGTGGGGGGGGCAGAGTTTTAATAAGATAACTGATGGGAGGGTCAGGACGCTATAGGGGTGGCTCGGCTTGACTTCTCCCCTCCTTGAAAGAGAGGGGATTCCCAACGGATGCTGCGCAACGGGCTGAAGCCGCGTTGCTTCGCTTTTCCCTTGAGCTGTCACCCACAACTTAATGCGGGTGGGGGCAGTCAAAGACCCCCTACTCACCTCAAGCATTTCTGCTATTGGGACTACGTTTATGTTTCGGTTTGTGGTTTCGCCYTTTTCAACACTAGCCAATTCGATACGCTCAACATCCTGCCATTGCTTGCAGTGGTTTAGGCTTGCCGCCAAAGCGGTAGTGACTTACTTGCCGGGATTTCTCCGTACTAGGATGTTTCTTCGCGTAGTTGATACGCCTACTTTCCACGTCTCTAGTTTAACACATAGAGAGGGCTAAAGCCCCCTGAGTTGGCTGTATCCCCTCGCTAAAGCGGAGGGGTTTTAGCCCGCCCACATCACTACTATAAAGTAGTATAAAAAATCCAAACGTCTTTCATCTTGACGTTTTTTGCGCTACGCTGTACAGGCAATTGACTCTTTTGCGGTCATTGGCTGCCCATGTTACCCGCCTCTTCCCTTGCTGCTATGAGTTCCTCGAGTCCTGTAATCGCCCTCAAAGAGATGGTGTCTCGGTTACAGCGCGAGACCAGTAAAATTCAAGAATTATTGGCCTCTCTCAGCTTTGCCCTGCGCAGTTTTAATAACCTCAACCAGTTTTTTGAGTTAATCCCGCTGATTAGCTGCCGTGTCACCGAAGCAGAGGCCGCTGCCTTGGTACTCTTCCGTGCCGACGGTCAAGCACGGCTGGAGCAGCTTCACTGTCATGCCAGTGATCAGTGCCCCAATATCCGCGCCGCCCTAGAAACCGCCACCCGTACCCTAGCCAACAGTGTCGGGATCATGACCACTGATCCCCATGGCGATCGCCCCCGCTTAGAGCATGTGCTCGATCAACAATTGCAAGATCGTCTTCCTGCGGGCATTCAGTTTTACGGCACCACGATTTTGGTCAAAGATACCAACCTTTCAGAGCGCGGACGGCTCTACGTCTTTAGCCAGCAACCCACCTACGAGTGGACAGAAACGCGCCAGCAACTCCTGCAGGTGATTGCCGATCAAACCGCAGTGGCCATTGCCAACGATGAGATGGCTCTGAAGCTGCGCGATCGCCAACGTCTTGACCGCGAACTGGAAATTGGTGCCGAAATTCAGCGCCGCTTGTTACCGCGCCATTGCCCCAAGATTCAAGGGCTTGATCTGGCTGCCGCCTGTCGCACCGCCAGTTGGGTGGGGGGGGACTACTACGACTTTATTCCCATTACCTATGGACTTGCCGATAGTCAAGACATTAGTCAAGGGCGATGGGGGATCGCCATTGGGGATGTCATGGGCAAAGGTGTTCCTGCGGGTTTGATTATGACCATGACTCGGGGAATGCTGCGGGCTGAGGCACTGAACGGGCATCGTCCCAGCCGCATCTTACAGCATCTCAACCGCGCCATGAAGGCTGACCTAGAGAGTTCCCATCGCTTTGTCACCCTCTTTTACTCCGAATACAATCCGCAAACCCGTGTCCTAGCCTTCAGCAACGCTGCTCACTTACCCCCGCTACTGTGGCGGGCCGAAACCGGTACTGTCCAACGACTAGACACCTACGGCATGCTCATTGGCCTCGATGAGCGCACCCAATATCAGCAAGTAGAAGTGCGGCTACAGCCCGGGGACACCGTTGTTTTTTACACCGATGGGATTACCGAGGCCGACAATCCCAAGGGCGATCGCTTCGAAGAAGCACGGCTGGCCGCTGTCCTCGAACGTGCGTGCGCGAAAGGCTTAGATGCCCAAGCCTTGCTCGACTACATTTTTGCAGCAGTCATCGACTTTATTGGTGTGGAAGGGCGCATCAGCGATGACATGACCTTAATTGTGATGCGGGTGATGGATTAAGGCTGCCAACCGTAGCGACGCAAGTTAATGCGGCCATTGGCATTAAAGACCACCCCCTCTGCCTCTAATCGCCAGCGTTGTAGTTCGTCAGAACCGCCGCGGCGCCACGAGAGAGACACCTTCCCTTGGGCATTGACTACCCGATGCCACGGAATGTCTGAATCTGGAGCCACTTGGTATAGCGCATAGCCCACAAAGCGGGCATGGCGTGGCCAGCCACACAGAGCCGCCACTTGGCCGTAGGTGGCCACGTAGCCACAGGGAATCTGCTGCACCAGTTGGTAGATACACTGCTGGAACGTATGGGAGGATGGTTGCTGCATGGTACCCACGCACGGCTTTACAAGAATTTACCTTATTGGGTCAATAACAGGGGTTGAATCAGTATTAGCACGGAGGCAACCAAGAGGAAGAACCCACTAAATTAAGCCTAGTACACGAGTGTACGTGCCCTAATGAGGGATTTCTTTGCACGCTATATTTTTGTGCCGTGTTCGTGAGTGAAACAGCCTGTAACAAGATTAATACATTCAGTTAAGAAATAATGCACAGGAAATCATTGATTTGCAATGACTTAAGAAAATCATATAAGAATGGGAATATACCCTCAGATTCTTGAGAGTCTCAGTTGCAACCTCACCAAAGAGTTTCAACTGCTGGTGCGTTTCTTAGCCACCTTGGGTACAGCGGCTAGGGTTTATTCACCTGTACCACTATGGAGTTTTTTATGACCGTTGGGTTTCGGTTCTTTGGGTTTGACAATCTCTGCCAAGGACGTTAGGTATCCACCTGTTTTTCTGAACCATCTTTGTGGAGTTGCTCTATGACAATGACAAGTTCTCGCCCCCCTGCCGCCTCCGGTAGTTACTTCGGTGCCAACCACCTACTGCAGAAAAAGTATCCGAAGCGCCACCACCATTATGCGCTGTGGGACTTCTTTCAATTTGATAGCGATCGCGGCACCTACACCGATTGGAATAATGCCCGCAACCTCTTGGTCACTGAGGATTTTATTATTGGCTTAATAGAAGGTCTTGAAGAAGAAGTTGGCCCCGCCTCCAGTGTTGTGATGTACAAAATTGGCGAAGAATGGGGCCGCCGAGATGCCCGCTTCTTTCAAGAGTGGTTTCCCAAGGAATACGGCTACGAGCAAGGTCTCAAGCAAATGCGGCTACCCTACGTCCTAGAGGCTTGGTGGTGGCCTTGCACGACCCAAGGATGGGGCAACTGGGAAGTCGATCTCAGTGAACAGAAGCACGGCTTCATGTTTATCAACATTTTTGACTCAGTAGTGGCGCGTACCCTTGGGGATGTCGGTCGCCCCGTCTGCCATCTCTACGCAGGGTTGTTTGCTGGTTTCTTTAGTGGCCTCATTCAAAAAGACCTCAGTTGCATTGAAATCCAGTGCTACGCCATGGGCGAAACCTACTGCAAGTTCCTTCTTGGCAAACAAGATCGCATCGATGCAGCAGCCTTTTGGCAAAACGAAGGGGCATCTGCACGGGATATTGAAAAACGGCTCCGCAGTGGGGAACTTGTCTATGCAACAGCTAAGCGGTAACTGGCAGCAGCGCCCCGTGGCTGAATTCTTGGCGCACCTTAACTGGCTTGGCTTACCTGTGGCAGATACACCCACCCTTGAGCCAGCGTTCATGAACTGGCACACCGTGCGCGTGAGTGAGTTTTGGCAGCGGGTCAATTGGCTTGGATTGGTCTCAAGTGCACCCCCTGCCACCACCAGCCCCACTGAATGGTCACGGTACCACGTCAAAGATTTCTTTGGCCGCATGAACTGGCAGGGGATTGGTGTCATACTTCCTGTCAATGAAACCTTAGCAGCAGGTACCGCAAGCGATAGACCTGTGTCAGCGGCATGGCCAGCTTGGTCTGTGGCCACCTTTTTTGGCCAACTCAACTGGGACGGTCGGCCTGACCAAGCAATTGCCCTTGAACCGGGGGTGTCTCTGTGGCGACGGTCGGTGGCCGAGTTTTGTGCAGGAATCCCTTGGAGCGGTCAGCCCGTCATCGCCCAAGTTAGTAAACCCGTGGTAGATCCTGCGCCCCCAGTTGAACCAGAGTTCACCCTGTCTGACCTGTCTACTCTGTTCTAAACGCTTGTTTAAGGAGTTTTAAGGAGACCCCTATGCATACCGAATTAATGAACCTCTACTACAAAGCCGAAGAAAACTACCTCAGTAATGTTGACATCAAAGTCCTGCGGCATCATGTTGAATCCCTGCAACAGCGGCTACACACCTACGAGTTTTTGCGGGATCATGAGGTTGAGATTTTCCAACCCGTTGCTGACAAACTCCAAAAGAACTATCCTACGGAAAACCCCCGCACCCTTGAGGAAGTGCTGCGGCAGTCGATTGCCCTATTGCGCTACGCGGCCATGGCCATGCTCCTGAATAATCCTGAATTTTTACAACACCGCCTCTTGGAATGGCTGACGGGAGTTGTCAATGCTCATCAAACCCAAACGGTGTGGACCAGTTGCCACGACCTCTTGAGTGCCCGCCTCAAGGAAATGCTCACCGATGCTGAGCAGGATTTAATTTTGCCCCTGTTGGATCATGCCCAAGCTACCCTTGTGGGGATCCCTGCGGTTGTTAGCGTTCAATCCTAAGCCTGCTATCTTGAGAGTTTTTAAGAGGATGTTCTATGATTTCTGTTGCTGATCTGGTCAAAGACCCTGTTTTACCGGGTAACTATTTTGCTGCTGATGCCTACGTTCAGGGGGATTTTGAAACAGGGCTGATTGAAAATCGCAAAGGTGCCCGCTTAATTGCCCTGCCGGATGTGCTGTTGCAAGCGATCTACACAGGACTCGATCACGAAGTCGGCCAAGCCACTGGGGTCGTGTTGTTTAACTGTGGTCGCTGGTGGGGCAAGAATTTTTACCGTCGCTTTGTGGAAGATGTGAGCGAGTACTATGGTCGCCCGCTGGCGGAGATGGAAATGATTGAGTTTTTGCAGTGCCTTAAGGAATGCTGGAAAACTCATGGCTGGGGCACCCTGGACTTGGATGTTAGCTTTTATCAGCAGGGCTTTTTGGTGGTGAAAACTTGGGACTCCGCGTTTGCAGAGGCTGCGCCCAAGGCTACTGGTCAGCCGCAGTGTTTTGCTGAGGCTGGCATTCTGGAGGCCTTCTTTAGCCAACTCACGGGTCGGGATCTCCATTGTGTGCAAACGGCCTGTGAAACCCTTGGCGCAAGCAATAACTATTTTGTGTTGGGGTTGCGGGAGCGGGTGGAACCTGCTAAGGCATGGTTACAGGAGGGGCAGGATCACAACACGGTTATGGAGCGGCTCTGCCGCACCCAGACTGCTTAGGGCTATCATTCAAAATGAATGATACGGACGGATATTGAGGAGCACACAGCAGTGGCAAAAGTTGTAAAACTCGAACCCATTTCTCGGGAAACGACCATTAACACCAACGATAATTTGCTGTCTGCGCTGTTGGACTCTGAACTACACGTCCTCAAAGAATGTGGTGGGCGGGGGATGTGTGCCACCTGCCACGTGTATATCAAGGAAGGGATGGAAAGCCTCTCGCCGATGACTAAGCGAGAGCAGCGCACCTTAGAGGTGATTACAACCGCTAATACATCGTCGCGTCTTGCCTGCCAGGCGCGGGTTCTTGGCTCAGGGGTGGTGGTGGAGTTACCCTCAGGGATGTACGTCAATGCAGTGGAGGATATTGAATCCCTGATTGGGCGGCGGGCAGAGCAGGATATTCTGCATCCTCTGGATGGGCGCATTTTGGTGGAAGCGGGTAAGCTGATTACCCGGACGATGATTACCCAGCTAAAAGATACCCAAGTGCAAGTGGGACAATTTCTTGCCAATACGTCGGATGCCTAGGGCAGCCGTCTGTTTACAAGTTTATAGGGAGCTAAACCATGGAAAATCGTGATTTAAGTGCAAATCCTATCCCATCTGTACCAAAAGCAGGGGGTTTTGAGCTGTTGGAGTCGGGGGCAACTGGGTTGACGGTGCTTCTTTCCATTGCAGCCGCAGTAACTCAGCAAACCATTTTGACGGCGATCGCCCCGCTGCCATTATCCTTGGCGGTGGGCCTAAACCTTGTCAGCCGCAAGACACTGAACGCGAGCCTTAAGGAATTTGCTGAGGCACAGCGCGAACAGATGGCTCAAGTGATCGAGTCTCAGGCAACGCAGCAGTCGAACCTGACAAACCTGACCTTTGCTCTGAGTCAAGTGCGCGATCGCCTCGAAGATGTGCAGCAGCAAGTACTTCAGCTCAACCAAGGGACGCGGGATCTTCACGATTACACCCGCATTCTGGATACGGAGCAAAAACAAATTGAAGAGGTGCTCGACTGTCTGCGGGAAATTGAGAAGAATACTCAAGTGATTCAAACGGATCCAAGTCATGCAAAAGCCTACTATAACCGCGGCCTAACCCACCAACGCCTTGGAGATGCAGAAGCAGCGGTGCTGGATTACTCAGAAGCTATTCGCATCAACAATGCCTATGCTAAGGCATACCACAATCGTGGGGTGGCACGCTCTACCCTAGGCGATCGCAAGGGTGCCGTCGAAGATTTGCGAACCGCTGCTAAACTGTTCTTTGAAAGTGGTGATATTGCCAGTTATCAGCGGGCACGGGATTTAGCCAAACGCATCCACGAAGTAGGCAGCGCTGAGCAGGCGGAGAAGGAAGTTCCCCTAGAATTGCTCTTTTCCTGAAAAACCTCAACGTTGCTAAATTTGATCTGTATTTCACCTAGCGCAACAGCGAATAAAGGTTGGAGTCCTTGTTGTTAACCCTTGTTGTTGAGGCCCCTTGCTACTCACGGCTCACGCTGCCCAAACCTCTCGTTATCGGCTCTTGGATGTAGCCGGGCAGGGGCAGTATGGGCAAGTGTATGTCGGTGTGAACCGCGAATCTGGGGAACTGGTTGCCATTAAGGTGCTCAATGAGCGACACTTGCTCACCCGCGGGTTCTTACGGGAACTCAACTTCTTGCTGACGCTGCAGCATCCTCATGTGGTGAGTTGTCAGGCCATTGACTATATTCCTGCCCGCCAGCAGGGGCAGATGCAGTACCGCAGTTTAGTGATGGACTATTGCGTGGGCGGCACACTGCGATCGCTCCTTGAACAGGAGCAAAGCTTACCCTTGACAACCGCATTACGCATTATCCTTGATATTTTGTCTGCCCTCAGCTATGCCCACCATCGGGGCATTATCCACTGCGATCTCAAGCCCGAAAATATCCTGCTAGACCTGCAACCCACGGGCTGGCACGCCAAGGTTTCGGATTTTGGGGTGGCGCGGCTCATTGAAGATGTCACAGGCACCGGCCAGACGGGTTCCCCGGCCTACATGGCACCGGAGCGCTTTTACGGCCAAACTTCTCCTGTGTCGGATCTCTACGCTGTCGGTATTTTGCTTTACGAAATGGTGGTGGGCGATCGCCCCTTCCATGGCACCCCTGCCGAACTCATCGCAGCACACTTGAGCCGTCCTTACACACTACCGGAGAATATCCCATTTCTAGTCCGCAACATTATTACCAAGGCGTTGGATAAGCTGCCCCAGCGACGCTATAAAACCGCAGCGGAAATGGCTTTAGCCGTACAACTGGCCTTGGAAGTCACTGATGCCGAACAGCAGCAGCAATCACTCCTGTTTTCGCGCTCCCCCGCAGCCTATCTCCTATCACCCCCTCAGGGGCACCGCTTAGCCAGCCTCCCACGACAGCTGCTGAGTACTGAATCTGCGGTCTATGGTCTCATAGGCGATCAGCTCATTGCTTGGTCAGCAGCGCAGGGTATGCCAGCGATCCAGCAGCAATGGCCTGTGACGCAGCAGACGACAGAGATTTTCACCAGTCAGTCAAGCTGTTGGTTACGGTTGAGCCTGCCAACACCACAACTGCTGTGGGTACAGGACAACATCATTCCCGTACCCTGTCCCCTCTCAATGGCTGCCCATACCTTCGCCATCGATGCGAGTGGCTACTGGTGTGCAGAAACCCTTGTCCACGAGCAACAGCTCCTACTGCACCTCCATCTACTCCATGGGGTACGGCAGCAAACCCTTGTTTGGGATTGGCATGGCGGCGAATGGCTCGGTACATTCCTCCTTAACCGTCGTTACGGTCTGGTGGTCAGTCGCTACCAGTGTCCCAAAACGGAACACATCAGCACCCAGTTTGATTTGTTTCAGCGCCGCGGGCATTGGTTACTGCAAACGCAACTGCCGGTAAACTTGAGCCTCATAACCCCTGCACTACAACGGGAGTGGCAGCTTGCTGCCTTTGAAGATCATCCCCAGCAGCCTTTGCTGGTGCTGGTGAATTTTCGACCGTGGCGCGTGCAACGCTTAGGGCTACGCTTTCGTCCGCGGTTTCTCTGCTCAACTCCATGGGGGTATGTGGTGGCAGGTCGCCGCAGCCTGAACGTTGTAACCTACCATGGCGAAATTGTTGGCACTGCCGAAAGTGAGCAGGAGATTCACGGTGTGGGCTTTACTGGCGATCGCCAATTGTGGCTCATTCGCAGCAGCGATCAAAGCTACGTTTTAGAAACATGGGATATTACAACTTGGGATATTGATTTGATCCTCTAATCCCTACGTTTTACCAGCACAAATCAGCGCACCCTCTAGTCGGTTTCGCTGAATTCCATTACAATAGTTTACAGTTATTAAACTTTAAGTAAGTTTCTCTAAAAAGTGTTTGCCGTGAACTTTTTATGGCATTTCTCTGTCACAAGGGCATCGCTCTTTTCTGATAAAACTTGATCCTGATAAAATCGCAGATAAAACTGTACTTGTAAATCTAAATCTTTGTTACCAGTGATGCGTATATCTAAGCGACCCTAATTCCATTATTCATGGTGTTGTCAACCGATTGATCTTTCTCTAGGTTACCTCTCTATGCTCCCCCATCAAGAACGTCTTTCTATTTTTATCGATGGGAATAATATGTTTTATGCCCAGCAAAAGAATGGCTGGTTTTTTGATCCTCGCCGCGTGCTTGAATTTTTTACGCGGGAGCCTAATATCGTCCTTGTGAATGCATTTTGGTACACCGGCCTCAAGGACAGCCAAGATCAGCGATCCTTTCGGGATGCCTTGATTAACTTGGGCTATACGGTGCGCACCAAACTGCTCAAGGAGTACTACGACGACAGTATTGGCAAATACTCCCAAAAAGCAAATTTAGACATTGAAATCGTCATTGATATGTTTAACACTGTTGGCCAGTACGATCGCGTTGTTCTATTCAGCGGTGATGGTGACTTTGAGCGCGCCATCGAATTACTCCGGTCAAAAAATACTCACATTACTGTTGTTTCGACAGAAGGCATGATTGCCCGCGAACTGCGTAACGCCACTGATCGCTACATTGACCTCAACAAGATTCGCACGTTCATTGAAAAGATTGATATTCATTCCTCTTGACATACTCCCCATGCCTAAAGGCAGGGGATTCTTGTTCTTGGTTCTGCGACAGCACTTACCATTTCGGGTTTCCCCTCCACGGCAGCGGTGCTTATCTCCCCAAGCGTTCCCCCTTTCGGGGCAGTTCCCTTTTGCCCAAAGGTACTGTTAAACCAACCAAAAAAACTTAGGTTGTTTTCTAGCCGTTAGGCTATTGGGTTTTTAGAGAGGTTGATTACCCTTACCTCTGGTTTTAGTTTAAACTAAAACCACTCTAAAAGACGAGTTTTTAGACCCAAAATTTTCGATAACACAACATGCGCCTTCATATCCCCATGCCTGAAGGCAGGGGCTTTACGGCGTTTTCGGTAATGGTGTCCTTCATTCACAGTAGCCGAATTGGGACTCTTGCTCAACGATCCCGTACTAACCGAATGGGTGCCACTAGGTTGACGGCAATTACTTCAAAGCGATACTGAGGAGTCAGTGCGTGGGTTTCCTAGGTTCCGTCCATATACAACAGCATATCTAAGACTTCATCTACGATCGCGTCGACCACCGTTTCTATGCCTGCCAAGTTAGATAGATCTACCTGTACCCATTCGCCTACCGGAGCCGAAGTGCAGGACACCGCCAATAGGCGATCGCACTGATCCACCAAATGGCCTGCAACCGCAAGTCCAATACCGCGACTTGCACCCGCCACCAAAACCGTCTTAAAAGGAAAAAGGTAAAAGGAAAAAGTAAATGAAGGATATACGGGAAAGGGCGTTTGAGTTTGCAGTGCGGATTGTGAAACTCACTACTGGCTCAGACTTTTTTTTGAGCCGACAAAGGTTTCCAACTCATCGAGTTTTGCTACCTCAGGACTTGCTTCAGGGTCATTAGCATTCGGCAACTATATTATCCAATGCCCCTTGGACGCGCCTAATACCCACAAAGGTAGTTAGTTACACCGGACGCTGGCGAACATAACACAGGCCGCAAACTCCCCAAGAGTGTAACTCAGTGGCTGGGGTGGGACACTGACACACTGGGCAGGTGCCGAGCGATCGCGATCGCTGTTGTACTTGCTGTTGCCAACGCTGAAACGCCTCTTGAGGTGTTTTGGCCGGATTCTGAAGTTTTGGCAAGGTAGTGGCTCGTTGCAACGGAGTAGTGGTTGCAGGGGGGGCAGGGCGTGGCGCCGACCAGTAGCGATGGGAAAAGCGAATATCCTGAAGCTCAATGCCAAGGGTGTGCTGAATCTTGGCTAAGAGTTGCGATCGCAAAAATGTGAGGTGGTGTGCCCAGGTACTGCTGGCTACTGCCACCGTCAGGATTCCCTGTGCGTTCAGATTAACCGGAAATGACTGTTGCGCAATTATTTCACCAGCAATATGAGGCCACTGCTCAAGTAATCGCAAAAAATGCTGCGGCTGCTGCCATTCGCTTGTCTGCCCTAGGCGATCGAGAAGAGTGGCTAAAGAGGAGTAAGCCATCGTTGAGGAGCAAGATAGGGGTCACCACAATTTTAGGCGGTGGGCAGCGGGATCACCATCAGAGGGCAATAGCCGTTGGCAGGACTAGGCCGGTTTCTAGAGGCTATTCCTTGCTTGACAGGTGATAAAAGACAGTGATAATGATAATCAAGGAATAGCCACAGCATGAGTATAGTCAGGGTGTGGTTGAAAAAAGGAATCGTGTGGGGAAGTGAGGTAAGTTATGAGTCGGAAGACATCAATTTTCTTAGCGCCTACTGTCGCAGCCAGTTTGCTGGTTACTGGGGCAGGTAGTCTTGCGCAACCCCAATCGTTCCTGAACCGTGGTCAAGATCTTACAGAGCTAGAGCAGTTTGCCCCTAATAGCCACCGCATGGGACAAGTTACTTCAGTGTCGCAACTGTCCGATGTGCAACCCACCGATTGGGCGTATCAGGCACTAGCATCATTAGTGGAAAAATATGGCTGTATTGCCGGTTATCCCGATGGCAGCTTTCGCGGCAACCGCGCCGTGACCCGTTTTGAAATGGCTGCCGCCTTAAATGCCTGTTTAGATGTTGTGAGCGATCGCTTTGCCACCAAAGAAGAGCTAGCCACGCTACAGCGACTCGCCGAAGAATTTAGCACAGAGCTAGCCACGCTGCGGGGTCGCATAGATAACGTTGAGGGACGCATTGCCAACCTAGAAGCCACCCAATTTTCTACGACCACTAAACTATCGGTGGATGCGGTCATGGCCTTCCAAGCAGGGGGGAACACCGGTAGCGTCTTTGATCCTGTGACTGGAACCGTACTGACGGGGGGAGGGTATAACCCCACGGTTATTAGTCGGGTTGACATTAACCTGAATACCAGTTTTCGTGGCACTGATCAATTGACAACGACTCTACAAACTGGTAACGGCGGTCTAGATGCGATTGCTGCCAGTGGTGTGGGGGTTGGTGGCTTTGTTAATGCTGGTGCGGTTGACTATTTCGGTGCTGGCCCTGCTCTCAATTTTTACCGTCTCTACTATAGTTTTCAGCCCACGGAACATTTAACCATTGGGGCGGGCCCTCTCTTTTATCCCAGTGACATTATTGATGGCAATAGTTATGCAAATGATTCGTTCAGTGACTTTAGCTCCGGTTTCTTTATCAACAACCGTCTGATTGTTCCTTTTCCTGTGGATGGACCGGGTGGTGCAGGCGGCAGCATTGTCTGGAATCCTGGGGGAGGCTCCTTTACATTGCGCGGTGTTTACGTTGCAGCGACCGCTGGAGCACCCACGAATGCGATCGCCGCTGGAATTGCTGGTGCGCCGGTGAACGGTGGGCTGTTTGGGGATCCTTACCAAGGCAGCATTGAGTTGGAGTACGCGCGCACCTTTGGCGCAAATGAGCAAAATAATGTTGCGGTGCGGTTACAGTACACGAACTCTTCTACCCTCAATATTTCCCAAAATGCAGGGGGGCTAAACGTCGAGTTAACCTTAGGCAGGTTTGGCCTGTTTGGTCGCTATGGCTACTCAGGGGTCAAGCTCTACGGCGCAGGGGCAACGATTTTGGGACTGGGCCCCTTTGCCGTCGATCCGGGGGTCTTTGTCATCCCAGCAGGTGGACAGGTAAATACAACCGCACAAACCTGGATGGCAGGGCTTGCCTATCGGGATCTATTCACAGAAGGTACCTTATTGGCTGGGGCAGTGGGTCAACCCTTTATTAACTCGCTTGGCTCAGTGCCGGGCATCAATGACTCAACCCAGACGAACTACGAACTTTTCTTCCGCTACCCCCTCAGTGATAACATTGCTGTCACGCCAGTGTTCATGGCGATCACGAATGCCAACAACAGTTCAACCAATAGCCCAATTTTGCAAGGGTTAATTCGTACTACGTTCAGTTTCTAAGCCTCTGTTTGGGGGAGGTTCACTATCCCTCTGAGGATGGGGCTGAGGTTGCGATCGCCACCGGCGCAGGGGGAGACTGCTGTACAAAGCGAACAAAATTTTCCAGTATTTTTAGACCGATGGCACCCGATTTTTCGGGGTGGAATTGACAGGCAACTACATTCTTGTGGGCGATCGCTGCTGTCACCGTTTGCTGACCGTGCTGGACAGTCGCGGCCACCAATTGTGGAGCGGCCGGCACAACAACGTAGGAGTGAACAAAGTAAACCCACGGCCGGGGGGGTAACCCCTGCCACAGGGGGGCATCCGATTGCTTCAGAGTGAGTTGATTCCAGCCCATGTGAGGAATCGTCAGGTTGGGTTCCGACTGCAACCGCTTCACCGCACCCGCAAACACGCCTAATCCTGCGGCTGTACCTTCTTCGCTATACTCAAACAAAACTTGCAGCCCCAAACAAATGCCTAAAAAGGGCATCCCCTTAGCAATGACTTCATGGATAACGGTTACTAGCCCCCGTTCCTGTAAACGAGCCATCGCGGGATCAAAGGCACCCACTCCCGGTAAAACGACAGCATCCGCACTCAAGATGTCAGCAGCGCGATCGCTGACAATGGGCGTAGCGCCAACCACATCAAGGGCTTTAGCCACGGAATGGAGATTCCCCATGTCATAGTCAATAATAGCGATCGTGGCAGAAGTCACAAGCGTTCTCTCTCAAAATAGGTCAGCTTAGGATACGCCTCTCTAGTGTAAATTACCTCACACCAAACACTGGAGCGCCTAGGAATGGATCATGAATGACGCACTAGTAACGCTACTAACAGATTTCGGCAATACGGATGTCTATGTTGGGGTTATGAAGGGAACAATGCTGGCAGTGAATCCTCGGGTACGATGGGTGGATCTCAGCCATCAGGTGCCGCCTCAGGACTGCCGCACTGGTGGGTTTCAACTGTTGCAGGCACTGCCCTATTTTCCACCCCAAACGGTTCATCTGGTTGTTATTGATCCGGGGGTGGGCACGTCGCGGCGGGCGATCGCCCTCAAGCTAGGGATAGGATACTGCGTCGGCCCCGATAATGGAGTATTTACCCACGTTTTGCACCGCTACCCTGTTGAAATCGCGGTGGAGCTGAATCGCCCCCAGTTCTGGCGTCATCCCAACCCTAGTGCCACATTCCATGGCCGCGATATTTTTGCTCCCGTGGCAGCACATCTGGCCGCCGGTGTTCCTTTACTGACCCTAGGTACCCCCCTTGACCCCAACAGTCTCATGCGCTTACCCCAGCTTGACTATCAAGTGACCCCAGAGGGAGTGCGGGGCTGGGTACAGGCCATTGACCACTTTGGCAATGTCATTACCACCCTACCTGCAGCGCTACTCCATGGCTGCCAAGGGGTTGTTGAAATTGCCGGACACCGGGTTGCCTTGGTTAATACCTACGGCGATCGCCCTCCCGGTTCCTGCCTTGCATTGGTAGGCAGTCACGGTTTCATTGAAGTGGCGGTCAATGGTGGCAGTGCCGAAAAGGTTCTGGGTTGTCGGAATGGTGACACCGTTTGCTTGCTCTAGCGATGGATGCACTCCCCCACCGCAGATGGGGAATCGCAGTTAAGGGGACTTGCTCAAAACCGTCTTCGAGGCCATACGGGTGCGCTTGCGAGCAGACTCACTCAGGGCAGACTGTTGCTGTAGTTCAGTAGCCGATTCCTGTAGCACCTTTGCCGCTTCAGTATCCCCCATTTGCAGGGCAGTTTTGGCTGCACTTTGCAAGAAGGTGGCCGCACCGGCGGTGTCACCAGACTGTAATTTGGTTTCTGCAATCTGGGTTTTACGGTATTTCTCGACCGTAAAAATACTTTGCTGCACCTGAGGATCAACCGTTGGGGTATGGTCGGCTACCGCCTCGAGGGTAAGGGGAATCCGCTCAGATAGTAGGCCAGACTGCTGACGCACGGGATCGTCGTAGCGTACCTGAACCGCACCAATGACGTGGGTACCCAGCGGTAGGGGTTGGGTATAGAGGGTAATCAAGAGGGTACGCTTAATGGTGGCCGATAGATCTCCCACACGAATCGTGTACTGATCGGCACCGTGGGTTTCGTAGCTCAGTTCAATCGTGTCAGGAGCGACTTGGGTCACGGGTTTGAAATCTGCCAGTTGGGCGAGGGTGCTCAGGGTTAGTACAACATGGGCATTGGTGAAGTCCACGGTACTAATGTGCTGAAAGAGGGATTGGAAACTGGCGATCGCCTGTTCAGCGTATTCAATAAAAACCAGCCGACCTCTAGCCGCATCGGCAATTTGCTCAAGGACATCCTGATTCCAATGAACCCCAAACCCCAAGGTATTCAGAGTAATGTTGTACTCTGCCGCCAATTTAGCTAAATCTAAACAGCGCTTATTATCGCCGTGCTCATTCTCGCCATCCGTGAGTAAAAATGCTTGGGAAATCGTGCCCTGTTTCCCCTGAGCCAGTTGCTCTAAACCCAACTTCATCCCGTGATCAATGGCTGTACCACCATTGGCTTCGAGGGTAGCAATTTTAGCTTTGATGGTCTCTTTATCCCGCACAACTTGGTTGGGCACCAGCACCTTCGCGTGGTGATCAAAGGCAACCACCGCGAGGCGATCGCCGGCCACTAGGCGATCCACCAACGATTGAGCAGCCCGTTTAACCATTGCTAGGGGGTCGCCCGCCATCGAGCCACTGTGATCCAAAATCAGGCAGAGATTGAGGGGGGCGCGTTCCTGCTGTTGTCGCTGCGCCGTCAAGGTTAGCTCTAATTGGCGTTGCGCGCCCTGCTGAGCCGAAACAACAGCATCGCTAAGTCTGGCAACCAGTTCAACCGTCATAGCTATTCCTTGTGCAATTTTTTTTCATCAAGCATAGTTTTAACCTAGCGCTCTCCCAAAGGAGAGGGAACAAGAATCTTAGCTCCCTTCTCCCTAGGGAGAAGGGTTGGGGATGAGGGCAATTCATAGCCACATTCAGCAACACCCAATAGCGGTAGTTTACCTGCGCTACATATCCCATGGTACGTTCTTGGAGAATCCTACCTCGACGTAACAGGGCAGATGTGATAAACATCATGTCCTACAGGTGAGAACTGCCACTCCGCTGTATTGTGGCTCTTCCTAAGATAAGGAGTATCAACACAAAAGGCTTGAGCCAGCAGTGTTGATAGCACTCTCTCACCAGCAACTAAGGGTACACCCATGTTCAAGAACACTAGCTTACTACTTGCCTGCCTAGCAACCGTTGTGGTACCAACCTTAAGCAAGGCAGTTCCTGCCCCCTCTACCATTGCACCGACCGGTTCAACACCAGCACAATTCAATGTTCCCAATAATATCCAGGTTAACCCTACGATTATGGGTAAAATTGATAAGCCCCCTTCTGTATCCTGCAACGACTTAACAGTTGGGATGACGAAATACCCGCACACGCCCGGAGACTTCCCCCAACAACAGGCTAGCACTGCCGTTCTCAGCAATGCAACTCGCACCAGTTGTACCTACAAGATCCAAGTTCCTAAAGGGTTTCTGGGGGAAAACGTGTACCTCTGGGGTAACCTGAAAAATCCTTCACCGCTGGTCACGGTTCAGCCAGTGGGCTGGAATAACCCTCTGCCCATACCGCAGGAGTTGGGCGTTGTACAAGGCTTTAACTTCGTGGTTAAGGAGACCGTCATACATTGACAATGCGGCCAAAACTCTCGGCTTCTAGGCTGGCTCCCCCCACCAAAACGCCATCAATTTCAGGTTGCGCCATAATGGCCTCAATGTTGTTGACATTGACGGAACCACCGTACTGAATGGGAACATCGGCGTTGGTTAGTTTACTACGGATGAGGCCAATCACGCGGTTGGCTTCATTTTCGTTACAGGTCTCTCCGGTTCCGATCGCCCAAATGGGTTCGTAGGCAATCACTAGGTTAGTTTGATCAACCCCTACCAAATCTAAGGCTAACTGATTGAAAATGTGCGCCTCGGTTTCGCCAGCATCGCGCTGGGCTTTCGTTTCACCCACGCAGAGAATAGGGGTTAGACCGTGCTTTTGAGCCGCTTTGAGCCGTTGGTTAACGGTGGCATCGGTTTCGCCAAAGTACTGCCGCCGCTCACTATGGCCAATGATGACATAGCGCACTCCTAGTTCCACAAGCATTGGGGCAGAAATTTCACCCGTAAAGGCGCCCTGCTCTGCCCAGTGAACGTTCTGGGCACCTAGTTTAACCCGGGTGCCGTGCAGGCTTTTGGAAAGTACACTTAAACTTGTAAACGGAACACACAACACCACGTCGCGATCGCCGGGGGTGTCCGCCAGATAGCCAAGAAACTCTCCCAGAAATGCAATTGCTTCCTGTTGAGTTTTGTGCATTTTCCAATTGCCAGCAAGAACCTTCGGACGCACTCGTAATTGATCTCCCCTGCGAAACAGTTGGCGTATTTAAGCGTACCATACCCACTGTCCCCCTCAGTGTTTCTTGAGGTTGCCTCGGCGAGTTGAAGATGCCCTAAAAGCTGCATTATAGGAGTGATGTGGGCGGGCTAAAACCCCTCCGCTTTAGCGAGGGGATACAGCCAACTCAGGGGGCTTTAGCCCTCTCTATGTGTTAAACTAGAGACGTGGAAAGTAGGCGTATCAACTACGCGAAGAAACATCCTAGTACGGAGAAATCCCGGCAAGTAAGTCACTACTGCTTTGGCGGCAAGCCTAAACCACTGCAAGCAATGGCAGGATGTTGAGCGTATCGAATTGGCTAGTGTTGAAAAGCGCGAAACCACGAACCAAAACATAAACGTAATCCCAATAGCAGAAATGCTTGAGGTGWGTAGGGGGTCTTTGACTGCCCCCACCCGCATTAAGTTGTGGGTGACAGCTCAAGGGAAAAGCGAAGCAACGCGGCTTCAGCCCGTTGCGCAGCAGCCGTGGGGAATCCCCGCTAGTATTCACGCGTGGGGTCAACGGGCGGCGATCGCCCTAGAGCAGGCACGGATGCAAGTGGCAGCCTTAATCAACGCC